>CAZZVD010000337.1:0-4838 GCA_964657465.1 uncultured Acetobacteraceae bacterium
ATGAACAAATAGGGAGGGGATGACAAATAGGGGAGGGGGTACGTCGTTTCTGCAGGTCGTCAGGTTAGTTGTCACCCTGGGCAGCCGCCCGCCAGAGTGGAGTGTAGAGGAACCCCCTTATAAATTCCTTATCACTCGTTTACGCCCTCCTTAGTCGGTGCTTGTTCTCATAGTGAATGGAGAACACCGATGCTTGATTTCCTGCTGATCACTGCCACGCTCGTGTTCTTCGCGGCCGCGCTGCTCTACGTGCGCGGCTGCGAGAAGTTGAGGTGACAGGTGTCTGATCTAACAATCTTCGTGGTAAGCCTTACCGTGGCAATGCTGATTTACCTGGTGATCACCCTTCTCTACCCGGAGAAGTTCTAGTCATGACGGCGAACGGGTGGGTGCAATTTCTAATCTTTTCCGCAGTCCTGGTCCTCTTGATGCGGCCGCTGGGGCTCTACATCGCCAGGGTGCTGGAGGGGCAAAAAACGTTCCTCGACCCGGCGCTGCGCCCCATCGAGCGGCTACTCTACCGCGCGTGCGGAATCAACCCCGAACAGGAGATGAACTGGCAGCAGTACTCCGTGGCGATGCTCGTGTTCAGCGCCATTTCGCTCCTGATGACCTATTTAGTCGAACGCGCGCAGGCATGGCTCCCCTGGAATCCGCAACACCTCGCCGGAGTGGCCCCGGCCATTGCCTTCAACACGGCGGCCTCGTTCACCACGAACACCAACTGGCAGGTGTACACGCCGGAAACCACCATGAGCTACTTCACTCAGATGGTCGGCCTGACCTACCACAATTTCCTGAGTGCAGCGATTGGCATTGCGGTGGCGGTCGCGCTGGTGCGCGGCATCGCGCGCAAAGAATCGCCAACCATCGGCAACTTCTGGGTAGATACCACGCGATCCGTGTTGTGGATACTGTTGCCCATCTGCCTGGTCATCGCCCCGGTGCTGATCGGCCAGGGGGTTATCCAGAATCTCAAGACCTACACCACCATCACTACCGTGCAGCACGGGTCCCAGGTGCTGGCCCAGGGGCCAGTCGCTTCTCAGGAAGCAATCAAGGAACTCGGCACCAACGGCGGCGGCTTTTTTAACGCCAATAGCGCCCACCCATTCGAGAACCCTACCCCCTTCAGCAACTTCATCGAGATCGAATTGATGTTTCTGATTCCGGCTGCCCTTACGGTGACCCTGGGCAAGATGACGGGATCGTCCGGGCATGGCTGGGCTGTCTTCGCGGCCATGGCAATCCTCTTCCTTGCCGGCTATCTCGCCGTCTACTGGGCCGAATCTCAACCACATCCCCTGCTCCAGGGAGTCGATCAACGGACCACGCTGATTAACTCCGGCGGCAACATGGAAGGCAAGGAAGTGCGCTTCGGCATCTCGCAGTCTGCCCTGTTCGCCACCATGACGACAGACACCAGTTGCGGAGCCGTCAACTCGGTACACGATTCGTTCACGCCGCTCGGGGGTATGGTCCTGCTGGTCAACATCATGCTGGGCGAGGTGATCTTTGGCGGCGTCGGTTCCGGACTCTACGGCATGCTCATCTTCGTCGTGCTCGCCGTCTTCATTGCGGGGCTTATGGTCGGCCGCACGCCCGAATACCTGGGCAAGAAAATCGACGGCTACGACGTAAAGATGGCCATGCTTTACGTGTTGATCTTTCCCTTGCTGGTATTGATGTTGACAGCAATCTCTGTGCTGTCACCCAATGCCCTGGCGGGTCTGGGGAACAACGGACCGCACGGTCTTTCTGAGATCTTGTACGCCTACGTGTCGACCGCCGGTAACAACGGTTCGGCCTTTGCGGGGCTGACCACGAGCAATAACTGGTACAGCCTGAGCCTGGGATTCAACATGCTCGCCGGCCGCTTTCTCATGATGGTGCCCACGCTCGCTCTGGCGGGAAGCCTGGCCAAAAAGCGAAGCGTACCACCCTCCTCGGGATCGTTCCCGGTAAACACTACCCTCTTCACCGTGCTGCTGGTTGGCGTAATCGTCATTGTCGGCGCGCTCACATTTTTTCCTGCGCTCAGCCTGGGACCGATTCTGGAACACCTGCTGTTGCATACAGGCAAGACATTCTGACCCGACCAGCGGCCGGCAGGGAGAATTGACATGGCAGAACGAATAAGTTTGTGGAACCCGGCAATCATGCGTCAAGCCGCGTGGGATGCCCTGCGCAAACTAGACCCGCGATTGATGGTCAAGAACCCCGTCATGCTGGTGGTGGAAGCCGGCAGCGTATTGACCACCGGGCTGTTGATCCAGGGAGTGTTGCAACACAAGGCAGACTTTGCTTTCAACCTGCAAATCACTTTGTGGCTTTGGTTCACGGTGCTGTTTGCCAACTTCGCAGAAGCGATGGCCGAAGGCCGTGGCAAGGCACAGGCCGATACTCTACGCAAAGCCAAAGGCGAGACGACCGCCATTCGGTTGAAGAGTGCATCCAGAGACTCGGCGCGAGAAGAAGTTTCCAGTGCCACACTCCGCGCGGGCGACCTGATCCTGGTCGAAGCCGGCTTGTATATCCCCGGCGATGGAGAGGTGATCGAAGGCGTCGCTTCGGTGGACGAGTCAGCCATTACTGGTGAGTCCGCGCCCGTTATCCGGGAAGCCGGTGGAGATCGATCCGCAGTGACAGGGGGAACCAAGGTACTCTCTGACTGGATCATGGTCAGAATCACTTCCAATCCAGGGGAGACCTTTCTCGACCGCATGATCGCCCTGGTCGAAGGAGCGCAGCGGCAGAAGACACCGAACGAGATCGCGCTCAGCATTCTGCTCTCGGGGCTCACCATCATCTTCCTGCTGGCTGTGGCCACGTTGCAGCCGATCGCGGTGTATTCCAATGCGCCGCAGACCATTTTTGTGCTGGTATCCCTGCTCGTCTGCCTCATCCCGACCACCATCGGCGGTCTGCTGTCTTCGATTGGCATTGCCGGCATGGACAGGCTGGTGCAGTACAACGTTTTGGCGATGTCGGGCCGGGCCGTCGAGGCTGCCGGCGACGTCGATATTCTGCTGCTGGATAAAACCGGCACGATTACGTTAGGCAATCGCCAGGCCACGGAATTTATCCCCGCGCCGAACATCAGCCCGGAGCGCATGGCAGACGCGGCGCAACTTTCATCGATTTCCGATGAAACTCCGGAAGGGCGCTCGATCGTGGTGCTGGCCAAGGAAAGATACGGTCTCCGCGGCCGCGATCTGCTGTCGTTGCACGCGGAGTTTGTTCCCTTCAGTGCGCAAACCCGTATGTCTGGAGTGAACTTCGCCGGGCATGTGATTCGCAAGGGGTCGGTGGATGCAATTACCCGCTTTCTTTCCGAACAAGGAAGCACTTTACCCGCAAAAGTGCGGGAAAGCGTGGAACAGATCGCCAACCTGGGAGGCACGCCACTGGTGGTTGCGGAGAACACCACAGCCCTCGGCGTGATCTACCTGAAAGACATTGTCAAAGGCGGCCTCAAGGAGAGATTGACGCGACTGCGCGCGATGGGCATTCGCAGCATTATGATCACAGGCGATAATCCGCTGACTGCCGCGGTCATAGCGCGCGAGGCCGGCGTGGATGACTTTCTGGCCGAAGCCAAGCCCAAGGACAAGATGGACCTGATCCGCCGCGAACAAGCCAAAGGGAAACTGGTCGCGATGACCGGGGATGGCACCAACGATGCTCCGGCGCTGGCGCAGGCGGATGTGGGGGTGGCGATGAACTCCGGCACCCAGGCAGCCAAGGAAGCGGGCAATATGGTGGACCTCGATTCCAACCCCACCAAACTGATTGAAATCGTTCAGATCGGGAAGCAGTTGCTGATGACGCGCGGCGCACTCACCACGTTTTCCATCGCCAATGATGTGGCTAAGTACTTCGCTATTATCCCGGCCATGTTCGCTGGTGTGTTTCCGGTGTTGAATCAACTGAACGTGATGCACCTGAAGACGCCGCACTCGGCGATACTTTCTGCGGTCATCTTTAATGCACTCGTGATTGTTGCACTCATCCCGCTGGCATTACGGGGCGTGGCGTACCAGCCACGATCGGCACAGGCGCTCTTGCGGCGCAATCTGCTGGTATACGGGGTAGGCGGCGTGCTGGTGCCGTTTCTGGGTATCAAGGTCATTGACCTTTGCTTGACCGGTCTGGGACTTTCCTGAGGATCGTTGGAGATAAATATGCTGAGCCATGAAATCAAGGTTGCCATTCGCTTCACACTGATCACCGGGCTGCTGCTGGGGATTGCGTACCCTCTCGCGATCACCGCGATCGGCCACACATTTTTGCGTGCGCCGGCGGAAGGAACCTTGTTGGTCGACCATGGTCAGGTGATTGGGTCGCGGTGGATCGGGCAGCCATTTACTGGCGACCAGTACTTCCACGGACGGCCATCGGCAGCAGGAAATGGTTATGACGGCACGGCTTCGGGCGGATCCAACCTGGCTCCCTCGAGCCAAAAGCTGGTGACCCGGGTGAACGGCGACGTAGCTGGCTACCAAAAGCAAAATCCAGACCAGCCGGTGCCCATCGATCTGGTGACCGCTTCCGGCTCTGGGCTTGATCCGGATATATCTCCCGCGGCCGCGTTCTTTCAGGCAGCGCGGGTCGCGCAGGCGCGGCACCTATCCCCAGGCGTAGTCCACGACATGGTAGAGAGACATGTGCAGAGGCGGCAGTTTGGGGTGCTGGGTGAAGAGCGGGTGAATGTGCTCCTGTTGAACCTGGATCTGGATCGGGTACTGCGTTGATTCTGTGGTGAAGCTGGAAGTTACTGATTAAGGCCTGTGAATTCCCACATCTCCCGACTGGAAAACGTCGTGAGATATGGGGCA
>CAZZVD010000338.1:0-4794 GCA_964657465.1 uncultured Acetobacteraceae bacterium
GCTCAACGACACTCAAACCTGACCCAGAATCAGTCTTGGTGAGAAATCCGGGTTAGGGCATTGTGGTCGGAAGCTGAGGGTTGTGGTGAAAATCCGGGCTTAGTAAGCGCCCGCGTCTGTCCACCGCAGCAACAATGCCCCTCCTACTCCGGCGTACGTGGGTTAGTAAATGCGGAAATTGACCTCGATGTTTACTTCGACCGGGACAGGCTTGCCCTGCAGGGTAGCCGGCTTGAACTTGTACTGACGCACCGCTTCGACTGCCTTCTCATCTAACCCCATCCCAAGGTGCCGAACCACCTGCACGCGCTGCGGGTTCCCCTGGGCATCCACAATCAGCGACACCACACAGACACCCTGGTACTTCGCACGGCGCGCTTCGTCGGAAAACTCAGGGTCGGGCGAGAACACCAGCTGCGGCGCAGAGACGCCCCCACCTACGTGGTAAAGGCCGCCGCCGTAGCCGCCGCCCTCACCCGGGCCGTAGCCGTTTCCCTTGCCTGATCCAATCCCACCGCCTGAACCGCTTCCCATGCCAGCGCCGCTACCCGTTCCGTTCGAGGCAGGTCCCACTACACTGGTCCGCGGATCGCCCAGGTTAGGCAGGTTGTTGTCCGGCAGCTTGATGTCTTTCGGCATCATGATGGCCGGCTCCTGCGTCAGCTTGGGATGGTCGTTCTTGATCACCATCGGAGGCACAATCGGCTTGTCTTCAAACTTGGGCAGCTTGCCCTTGGGCGCTTGAATGATGTCGTGCGAGCCACCACCGCCGCCGCCACCCATCTGCGGACCCTTGGGCGCAATCGGCATGAACTGAGGCACATCGATGTTGGTGACGACCTGCTGCTTCTTGGTAACCACCTTCTTGACCGCCAGAAACGCCCAGAGAATGGCCGCGATCACAATCACGTGCACTACAACCGAGATGATGGAGGAAGCCTTGCCGCGGTCCTCCTTCATCGGATCCACTACCGGGACCGGCTTCGAAGTTAAAACAAGGGGCGGCAGCTTGCGGGGGTACAGCAGATCATAGACGTTGTGGTAAATCGTCTTCCATGCGGGCTCATCGATGATTTCAGACATGAGCCGGGGCTCTCTCGTCTGATTCCGCTCGTCCAGATCCGGGGGTAACAATGCCTGATTGGCCATAGAACTCTGTGTGAGAGAAAAGAGGGGGGGTGAACCTCTCTCTATCTATCTCCTGATTATGGACGACTGTCGCCCGGAATGTCTCTCTCCAAGAATACGGAAACCGTGCCTAATGAAGATCCATTAAAAAGTATTAGACACCTTTTTCCCACCGGAGGTAAGCAAGTCGCCAACTTTTGCTTCCGTCCGCCCAAAGGCCAGCCAAAAGCCTGTTTTTCGCAGCGAAGCTACAATAGACGTTTGTTCAATTAGCCACTGGAGCCATAATGCCGGACCCGCCCGATCTAAAGGCGACTCTTAATCTGCCGCAAACCGACTTCCCCATGAAAGCCAACCTGCCCCAGACCGAGCCGAAGCGGCTGGCGTCCTGGGAACAGGAAGGGCTCTATGGCCAAATCCAGGCTGCGCGCCACAATGCGCCTACGTACGTGCTGCATGACGGGCCGCCCTATGCCAATGGCCCCATCCACCTGGGCCACGCACTCAATAAATGTCTGAAAGACTTTGTGGTCAAGTCGAAGACCATGGCCGGCTTCAGCTCCCCCTATGTGCCCGGGTGGGATTGCCACGGCCTGCCGATCGAAATCAAGGTCGACGAAAAGCTGGGCCGCAAGAAGCTTGAGATGCCGGCTATCTCGGTCCGGCGTGCCTGCCGTGAATATGCGCAGAAATATCTCGACCTGCAGCGCTCGCAATTTCAGCGGCTGGGTGTGTTTGGCCGGTTTGACCGGCCCTACTCCACCATGACGCCGGAGTACGAATCCAAGATCATCGAAACGCTGTTCCAGTTCCTGGAGAAGGGCTTCGTTTACAAGGGCCTGAAGCCGGTGCTGTGGTGCATGCACGATCGTACGGCGCTGGCCGAGGCTGAGATCGAGTACGAAATGCATACCAGCCCGAGCGTGTATGTCCGCTACCGGCTGACCAGCGCGCCGGAAGCCATCGATGCCCGGCTGGCGGGCAAGCGCGTCTCCACCATCATCTGGACCACGACTCCCTGGACCTTGCCCGCATCGCTCGCGGTCGCGTTTCACCCGGATTTTGAGTACGTTGCGCTCGAGGATGCTGGCGAGGTCTACCTGGTGGCAGAAGCATTGGCCGGTGCGACCCGCACCGCCTGCTCGCTCGAAAATGCGCAGGAGGTCGCGCGCTTCCCCGGCGTCCGCGTGGACCGTGCCACCTTCGCTCACCCCTTTCTTGACCGCTCGGTACTGGGCGTACTGGCGACCTACGTCACCACGGACCAGGGCACAGGAGTGGTGCACACCGCGCCCGCGCATGGGGTGGACGACTTCAACACCGGCACCCGCTATGGACTGCGGCAAATCAGCGACGTGGATGACGCCGGGCACATTCGCGGCGGCTTGCCGGCCTATGACGGGCTTTTTGTGTTCAAGGCGAACCAGCCCATCATCGACCTCCTGATCGAGCGCCATGCCCTGATGGGGCGGCATGATCTGTTCCACTCCTACCCGCATTGCTGGCGCTGCCACAATCCAGTCATCTTCCGCGCCACGGAGCAGTGGTTCATAAACATGGAAACCCCCATGACCCACGATGGAACGGCTTCCACCTTCCGTCAGCGGGCGCTGCAGGAAATCGGCCGGGTCAAGTGGGATCCCTCGTGGGGGCAGGAGCGGATCTCCAACATGGTCGCCTCGCGGCCCGACTGGTGCATCTCGCGCCAGCGGATCTGGGGCGTGCCCATCGCGGTGTTCCTGTGCGCGCATTGCAACAAGCCGTTGGTCAATGCGGCGGTCAACCGGCAAATCGCCGATCTGTTTGCTAAAGAAGGAGCGGACGCCTGGTACGTGAAAGAAGTCGCGGAGCTTCTGCCACCGGGTACGGTGTGCTCGTCCTGCGGCAGTGCAGGCGAGTTCAAGAAGGAAATGGACATCCTCGACGTATGGTTCGAGAGCGGGGCCAGCCAGGCGGCTGTCCTCGGTATTGAGAAGGAACTGCCCTGGCCTGCGGACCTCTACATCGAAGGTGGGGACCAGCACCGCGGCTGGTTCCAGTCTTCCCTGCTCTGCGCAGTCGGCACCCGCGACGCGGCGCCTTATCGCATGGCCGCGACCTGCGGATGGACGCTGGATGAGCAGGGCCGTGCCATGTCCAAAAGCCTCGGCAATGGCGTGGACCCGGTCGACATCTCGCAGCGTTTGGGGGCGGAGATTGTCCGCCTGTGGGTCGCTTCGGTCGATTTTCGCGAAGACGTCGCTGCCAGCGAAAACCTGATGCAGCGCGTCTCCGACAACTACCGCAAGCTGCGCAATACCTTCCGCTTCCTGCTGGGGAACCTGAACGGCTTTGATCCGGCGCGGGACGCTGTGGCGTGGGCTGACATGCCTCCGCTCGACCGTTACATGCTGACGCGTACCCGCGAGCTGACAGAGAAAGTGTTGGGCTGGTATGAGGCTTTTGAGTTCCACCGCATTTACCACGCGCTCAACGAATTTGCCGTCGCTGACCTGAGCCAGTTCTACATCGATGGAATCAAGGACAGGATGTACACCTTCGCGCCCCGCAACCCGGCCCGCCGTTCGGCGCAAACCGTGTTGTGGACCATCGCGGAAGCACTGGTGCGGCTGGTAGCGCCCATCCTCAGCTTCACTGCAGACGAGGTCTGGCAGTACATGCCGGCGATGGCGGGGCGGCTGCCCAGCGTCCATCTGGCGTTGTTCCCCGAACCAGAAAGCCTGTCGGCCACCATCGACGCCGGTCTCATGAATGATTGGGCCAGCTTGCTGCTGGTTCGCGATGAAGCGCTCAAGAGCCTGGAAGAGGCGCGGAAAGCGAAGCAGATTGGCAAGGCGCTGGATGCGTTGCTGGTTCTGGAAGTGCCGGAGGCGATGGGCCCGTTGCTGGAACGTTACTGGACCAGCCTCAAGGAGCTGCTGAATGTTTCGCAGGTCGAGGTTGTGGCGGGCGGTACGAACGCCGTGACCGTGATTACGCGGCCGGCCAATGGAACCAAGTGTGAGCGCTGCTGGAATTACTCGGTGCTCACGGGTGCGGACGCGCGCTGGCCCACGGTCTGCGAGCGCTGCTCGGCGGCGCTGGAAGAAATCGGATTCGCCGCGGTTGCGGGCGCATGAACGGATTTTTGCGGGATAACCGCCCCTGGCTGCTGCTGCTTTCGCTGCTGGTGATCGCCCTCGATCGGTGGACGAAATGGCTCGCCGCCACAAGGATTGCGATGGGCGATCACCACACGGTGATTGCCCATGTCTTCGCCATTAGCCATGTTGAGAATCCGGGTGCGGCGTTCAGCATGTTCAATGATTCGAGCTCGCCTGAGCGCGTACGCTGGGTGCTGTTTGGTTTCTCTGTGCTTGCTGCGGCGGCCGTGTTCGTGGGCCTGCTGAAGCTGGGCCGGAGGGTGACGGCGACTTCGTTTGCCTTGGCGCTGATTTTGGGCGGCGCTGCAGGCAATGCCTACGACCGTTTTCATTTCGGCTACGTCATCGACTTCCTCGAAGTGCACATCATCCACTACCACTGGCCGGACTTCAACGTTGCCGATTCTGCCATAGTCACGGGCGGCATTCTTCTCCTGCTCGATGCCCTCTTCGCCGGGAAAGAAGAGCGCTAGCCTGGATTTCTCACCACGACTGTCTGGAGACAACCACAATGCCCCCACCC
>CAZZVD010000339.1:0-4793 GCA_964657465.1 uncultured Acetobacteraceae bacterium
AAGCCTTCGACCTTATTCAATCAATGTTCGCCGACTCCGGCGTACGTGGGTTGAATACGACGGGCGAAGCCCTTCGAACGTTCTCACTCCACTTACTAAAAACATCGGAAAAAACGTCATCTTCAACCCACGTACGCCGGAGTCGGCGAACATGGGGCACCCGTCCAGGGAGTAGGGCATTGTGGTCGGAAGCTGAGAGTTGTGGTGAGATATCCGGGCTAACCAAGGGCTAACCATGATCTCGTCTTTACGGGTGGCCCACCGAAAATAGCACGCCAACACACTTCACCGTCTCTACTTCGCCGGCTCCCGCTTGCGTACTCCTTCGCCGACCTCTCCCTTGTGCCCTAACTTCTTGTTCAGCCACTTCGTCATTTGCACCTCCCAATCGGGCACGCCGGGCAGCTTATGCCATGCCCCGGTACCGTGCATCCCGTTGGAAATGCGGATGATCTCGCTCGACACACCCACCTTGCGCAACGCCGCGTCCAGGTTTGTCGCTTCACTGAATGGAATGTACTCGTCCTTATCCCCCAATATCTGCAGGAACGGCGGATCCCCGCGATGTACGTAGGTAATCGGCGAAGCTTCCTTAAGCGCTGCCGCCTCACCTTTTTGCTGAATCAGCGGATCAAGCAACGCGTGCACATCCGCGTTCAACGGCACTGTCGCAAAGCTGCTCTGGGCAAATAACGTGACCACCGCCTGCACCCTGGCGCTTTCCCGATCCACGGGATCAGCCGCCGATGGATCGCCGGGCACATTCAGCAAACCAACCATATTGCTGAGAAACCCGCCCGCCGAACCACCGACCAGCGCGATGCGATTGGGTTGCGCATTCCACCGAGCCGCATTATGGCGAAGAAAGCGAACCGCCCGTTCCACGTCGTAGACCATGTACGGGTAGGGGTACCTGGGGGCCAGCCGATAGTTGATCGAGAACACCGCGTACCCTGCGGGCGCAAGAAAGTCGGCGCAATAAGCTTCACTCCCACTCTTGCTGGTGCCGCGCTGATAGCCACCGCCGTGAATGATAATCGCGATGGGATGCGGCCCTGCTCCTTTGGGAGCGTAATAGTCCATCGTCAGCGGCTGGCCATCGGCCGTGCCGTAAACGATCCCGTCCTGCGTGGGGACGCGCACCTCCGCGGCCCATACAGACGCCGTGCAGAGAAACAAGACGAGCACCAGCGAACAGAAACTCCGTGACCGCATCATTGCGTTGCCTTTCAAATCCATCATGCAGCCAGCGGGCGTTCAGGATGAACCGTCATCCACAACACAGCACCCAGCACCGCAAGCCCAGCGGCGATGGCGAACGAAGTAGTCCAGCCGAAGCGTTGGGCCACCCAGGGTGTGAGCGAGGCCGTGACTGCGCCGCCAACCTGGGCGCCCATATTCACCATGCTGGAGAAAACTCCTGAATTGCGTCCAGCGATATCCGCCGACACCGACCAAAAGGAGCTTTGCGACACGTAGAGCGCCCCCGCACCACCGGCAAGAATCACGCCAGCAAGCTGAGGGCTCTGCACCCGCGAGCCCAGTACCAGAAACACGGCGGTAAACAGGAACGCAACGGACGCGAGCCCACAACGGCCAACACGCAAACCATGACTCTTCGTAAGCCGGTCACTCAGCACGCCTCCTCCGAGACAGCCAAAGGTCATGGAAAGGAAGGGAAGCATGGAATACAGCGCACTCGATTTGAGGTTGAATCCACGCACCTGTGACATGTAAAGGAAGAACCAGCTAAAGAAGATCCACGCCGTATATCCGAAACCAAAATAGCTCACAAACAGCGCCGGCAAATCCCGGCGTGTCAGGATGGCTTTCCATGAAATTCCCGCAGGTGCATGGCCGTCTTGCGCCTCGGCTGACTTGTCGGCGATGCCTTCGCGGATAAGCCGCAACTCCCCAGGCGAAACCTGGGGATCTTCCTCCGGAGTATCGCGGGCAAACCACCACCAGGCGGCCCCGGCGATCACACCGATGATGGCGCTGAACCAAAAGGCAGATCGCCAGCCATGATGAATGATGAACCACGCGAGCAGCGGCGGAGTCAGTCCGCTGCCTGCGCCGACCCCGGCAAAAATGAGCCCATTGATAAAGCCCCGCTCCTGCACCGGCACCCAGCGCGCCACGAACTGGTTTGCAGCCGGGTAGATCACCGCCTCCCCGGCACCCAGGAGAAAGCGGATGGCTATCAACAACACGACGGCCTGGGCAATCCCTGGAGGAATCATGGTTGTGAGCGCAGTGGCAATGCCCCACCAGACCACGCCCAGCGTGATCACCAGGCGCGGGCCGAATCGCGAAGCCAGCCAGCCCGCAGGCACCTGAAAACCTGCGTATCCAATCAGGAACGCACTGAATATCCATCCCAACCGCTGATTACCCAGTCCGTATTCCGAACTGATCTGCATGCCGGCGATCGAAATATTTGTTCGATCGAGAAAGGAGATGGCACTGAGAATAAAAAGCCCAAATGCCAGTAAAAGTCTCTTCCGCGTAACGCGTTCTGCAAACATCTATATGACTCCTGGGAATTAAGCGTCGAACGAATGCGCGGGGCAGCAGACGTATGGATTGCAAAAGAACAAGTCGCAAGAAATGATACCCCAGCATCCTGATGCGAGCCGTGCGAACGCGTTGGGTTAACTGCAGCGATTGGCTCCCGTAGGATGGGTTTGTCGTCTGTTACTGTTCCCTTATCGCTCAGGCCTTTCCTTTACTCATGCCAACGAGGAAGGTGAGCAGGCCTGGCACGATAGCAGGGAGACGCACGATGGCGAACGGCCGTGCTACGCAGACAGAACTTGAGGATTTGAGATCCTGCTGGTGGATCTTCGCCGTCCGCGGCGGCCTGGCGATCATTTTCGCCCTGGTGTTGTTCCTGGCCAGCATCTTCCTCGGCGTCTTCTTTTTCGATCCCGTCACCCTGGTTTACATGAGCCTGCTGCTGGGTTCCTTTGTATTGGGGAACGGGCTTCTTTTAGGCGTGGCCTCCCGGTTTGCGTACGAGCGCCGTCTGCACTTCTGGTGGCTGATTTTTTGCGAATGCTGCTTCGCGGTGCTGTTTGGCATTTACATCGTCATCTCCTTGTTGCTGACAGCAAAATCGCTGGCCTTTCTAGCGGGATTGCACGCGCTCGGCAACGGACTTTTTCAGGGATCGTTGGCCGGCAAACTACGTGCGGGCCGGTCAAGTCTGGTCTTGCTTGGGCTAGCCAGCCTGGTCTCCCTTTCCGGCGGCCTGTTCTTTTTTATGCATTATCACCAGGGAGCGCGCACTACCACCCAGGCACTTTCGGGCTTCGAGTTGTTTTCTGGTTTGGTCTGGCTGGGTGTTTCGATACGATCCCGGCTGCACAGCTAGCCGGTTAGCGGCAGCAAGCAGCCCATCGTATACTGAGGCCATGTCCATAGTGCGAAACATAGCCGGTTTGGCAAAGGGGATGAGCATCACCTTTCGGGAGATGCTGAACCCGACTGAGGTAGAGAACTACCCGGATGGCCCAGGGCCCAACCGTGGCGCCCATTTTCAGGATCGATTTCGTGGTGCACACGTACTCCAACGCGACGAAAATGGCCTGGAAAAGTGTGTAGCGTGTTTTCTCTGTGCGGCTGCCTGCCCGGCCAACTGTATCTATATCGAGGCTGCTGAGAACACCGCCGAAAAGCGGATTTCCAGTTCTGAGCGTTATGCCAAGGTCTACAACATTGACTACAACCGGTGCATCTTCTGCGGTTACTGCGTCGAAGCCTGCCCGACCGATGCGATCACCCACGGGCACGGCTTTGAGCTTGCCTCACTGAACGCGACCACGTTGATCTATCGTAAGCAGGACATGCTGGTCCCGACCATCGGTTTGCCCTTGAGCGCCGAGACCAACGCCGATGCTGTTAAGTAGGTAAGACTTGGGTAGTCGAAAGCTGGCGGGTACTGATAGCATCACCGTAAATGCAAGGCACAGCAGCAGAAAACACCGAGGTACAACGTATTTTCCACGTCTCCAGCCGGGAAAATATTAAAGGCCTGCGGGACGAAATCCTTCGTTTGCACGGATTTGAAGTGCAATCGGCCTTATTTTCCGGCCAGGTGCTGAACGAACTTCATCACCGGGATTACGATCTGGTCCTGATCGACGTGGAATCGGACGTGCGGGTGCAAAGCGCCCAGGAACTCTGCGACAACATCAAAAAAATCGTGCCTGATCAGCACGTCGCTTTTGTCTGCAATTACCGCGTCGCCATCGAAAGTGACTGCCCGGACGAGATTATCCGGGCAGAGTTCAACCCCGAGGCGCTGGTCCGCGGCGTGAAACAAGCCCTGGGCAAGGACTAGCTCCCGGCCCCAATGATGGCAGGGGAGTCACTCCTGGCAGCGCAGCGGCTGCTATCGAGGCCCATGTTCCTCTGCTCATCCGATGCCGGACCTCTGTAGAAATTTGTGGAGGGAGAAAGGCGCACAGCAGATCCCTCGACTGCGCTCGGAGGTTGTGACTTTTTTGGCTACTTTAGACACAGTCTAGGTATAACCCGTTTGTATCGAGTGTCGGATTTTTCAAAACTAGATAAAGTCACAAACTCTCGGGATGACAAGATGGGGGCTGGTGACGTTGCCCGGCAGTCTCAAACGCCATACGCGGCCGTCGGCCAGCGCCACTAGCTCGCATTCTCACGTCCTGTTTCGTACCAAATGATGGGTGCCCCACATCTCGCTTGTTTTTGGCGAAAGGTGGGATTCCACCAACTCGGCCCCTGAATGGCAAGACCCTCATTGAAGACCCGTT
>CAZZVD010000340.1:0-4766 GCA_964657465.1 uncultured Acetobacteraceae bacterium
TCTCACGACGTTTTCCAGTCGGGAGATGTGGGAATTCACTGCACCTGACCAGTAATCCTCTACTTGACCGAGAACCTCCACGAATAAACCTATTGCGAGTTGGGATTCGCCTCCTATTTACTTCGCTGCGTGCATGTCGCGAGCTTTCTGCAGCAAGTCTCGCGCCAGCGCCAACTCCTCCCGTGTGATGGTGTGTGACCGCCCTGGATAACGCTTCGCCGTGACCTGTGCGCCCATGGCCCGCAGCGTATCAGCCGACTCCACAACCCGCGTCCAGGGGACATGCGGATCAGGATCACCGCTGGCCAACAACGCCGGCACACCATCAAGCCCCGCTGGCAAACGGTCAGCAGGTAGCGCAACTTCGCCAGGTGCGCCGATCAGACCTCCGGTGAACGCGATCAATCCACCATAGCGCGCTGGGTTCGAGACCACGAACTCAGTCGTCAGGCACGCACCTTGCGAAAACCCAGCGATCACGATCTGTTCCTTGCGCAGTCCCGCCTGCTCAAGCGAAGCCACAACCGAACCAACCTTGGCTAACGCTGAGCTCAGGTACGGCTCGTTCGAGGCACGCGGGGCCATGAATGAAAGCGGATACCAGGTGTGGCCGGCGGCCTGGGGTGCCGCGTAGGCGACACCCTCCAGGGCAAACTCCCTGCCCAATCCAAGCATCTCCTGGGCTGAACCTCCGCGCCCATGGAGCGTCACAACGGCGAGAGTCGCCTCACCCAGCGGAGCGCCGCCGAACAGCACGGCGCCATCTTTGTGCGGATCGGTCGTCATGCCTGCACCGCCAATACCGGTTTGTGTAACGTGACTGGCTGCAAGCGCTTGGTGAGCTCGACCAGGTTGGGGGCCAGCCATTCCGGCACACGGAGCTCCTCACCGAGCGAATCGATCGGCTCATCCAGAGTGAATCCGGGATTATCCGTCGCGAGTTCAAACAGCACGCCCCCGGGTTCGCGGAAATAGATCGAGCGGAAGTAGTCGCGCTCCATCACCGGCGAAACACTGAGGTGCCTCGCGATCACGCTGTGCCACTGCTTCTGATCTTCGTAATCCTCTGACCGAAAGGCGATGTGGTGTACGCTGCCGGCGCCAGGCCTCCCATACGGAGCTTGCGGATCGATCACAATGTCCAGGTGATTGCCCAGTGCGTTGCCCGGTGCTGAGAACCGCAGGCGAGCTCCTTCCTCTGCCACCTTCTGAAAGCCGAGTAGGCCGAGCGCTTCAGTTGTTGCGGAAGCATCTCGCTGGACCATCGTGACGCCGAAGAACCCGCGAATCGCATGTGCCGCCGGCACATCTGCGAAGCGAGGCGCCTTGGCCCCCACAGGTTCATCCTGGCCAACCAACTCGATCCTCATGCCATCGGGGTCGCTGAAGGTAAGTACCGTTGCGCCCATGCGCTGTTCGCGTGCAACCGGGGCTACCGTGTGTGCCGCCAATCGCTTCTCCCAATAGTTAATGGAAGTGGGAGGAATGCTGAAGGCTGTATGCGTGACCTCGCCGGCGCCTATGGTGCCACGGCGGGCGTTCGGCCACGGGAAAAAGGTGAGAATGGTGCCCGGAGTACCGGCATCATCCCCAAAGTAGAAGTGGTAAGTACCTGGATCGTCGAAGTTTATGGTCTTCTTGACAAACCGCAAACCCAGAACCTCCGTGTAGAAGTCCAGGTTTCTTTGAGGGTCGCTGGCAATGGCCGTTACGTGATGGAGCCCGACAATCGGTTTCACTTGCATGGTCTTTTATCTCCTTCGCTTCCATATGATTCGATATCGAAGTAAACGATTCAGAAGGGGCCACCCGCCGCACCGTACTTCATTATCGAAACATCCGATATAGTATGAATATGAAGACACCCTCGGCGTCCACTATGGCAGATTCTACCGGACCCAGGCTGTGGGTCGTCCTGGCCAGGGCCTACGGCTCGCTGGCGTCCTACGTTGAAAGTCGCATCGCCGCAGAGGGTCTGTGCCTGAGCGACTTCATGGTGCTTGAAGTGCTTCTCCACAAGGGTCCGATGACCATCTCGGCAATCGGAGAAAAAGTGTTACTGGCGAATGCCTCCATGACCTCCGCAGTGGACCGGCTGGAGAAGCGCGCCTTCGTAGTACGGCAACACTCGGCCACCGACCGCCGGATTCGTCTGGTAGAACTTACGCGCTCTGGCCGATCGTTCATTACGCAACTTTATGCGCGGCATGAGCAGGACCTCAAGAAAGTCACCTCGGTGCTTACCGAGCGAGAACGCAATCAGGTGCGCATCCTGTTGAAGAAGCTGGGACTAGCCGCACGGCAGGCGAACCAAGCCAAGGAGTAACCCTCGCCGCAATTGCACACATCCACGCGGCCCCATCCCCCATCGGTTGCCCTTGCCCTCACACATCCAGCAACATGGGAGGGTGTAACTGCGGGCGCCAGAACGCAGGAAGGCACTACCACGACACAAAGGCACCACATCCCTGCCGCCTTTTCGCGCATCTATTTGGAGGACGCCCCTGCCGACCAATCCTCATGAGCAACAAAGACAAGAAGCAAACTGACATAGCCGCCGAAGCCAGTCGGCTATTGGATTTCCCTTCACTACGGCCCGGCCAGGAAGAAGCCATCCAGGCCATCCTCGATGGACATGACGTGCTTGCCGTACAACCCACGGGTTCCGGCAAATCGGCTATCTACCAGCTCGCTGGCGCGATGCTGCCACACGCAACCGTGGTTGTATCGCCATTGATCGCCCTGCAAAAAGATCAGGCTGACTCCATGGAAGCCAGCAACCTGCCGGAAACGGCTGTCGTGAACTCCTCCCTGGCCGTCCGGCAAATGCGTGAACAGCTTGATCGCATTGACGAGGGCGAGGTCAGGTATGTCTTTCTCGCTCCCGAGCAGCTCAGAAAAAACGAGACATTGGAGCATCTGAAGTCTGCCCGGGTGTCACTGTTTGCTGTGGACGAAGCCCACTGCATCAGCCAGTGGGGTCATGATTTCCGTCCGGACTATCTTGAACTGTCTCGCGTGATCGAGGCGCTCGGCCATCCGCCCACACTGGCGATGACCGCCATCGCTTCCAAGCGGGTGCGCGACGAGATTGTTGCAAAGTTAGGGCTCCGCAAGCCGCGCGTCTTCGTGCAGGGCTTCGACCGGCCCAATATCTCTTTGCGCGCCGACACGTACGCGACCACCAAAGAAAAACTGGACGCAGTCATGCGGCGTGTGGAGTTCGCTGAGAAGCCCGGCATCATCTACGTAGCCACCCACAAGAACGCGCAATCGATTGCCACCGAGCTGCAGGCGCGCGGGGTCGGGGCGGCCTTCTATCATGGTGGACTGAAAGCGAAAGATCGAACAGCCATACAGGATCGCTTCATGAACGACGATGTGCCGGTGATTGTCGCCACCAACGCTTTCGGCATGGGCATCGACAAACCAAATATCCGCTTTGTTTACCATGCGGACGTGAGTGACTCTCCGGACGCTTACTACAATGAGGTGGGGCGCGCCGGTAGAGATGGAAAGCCGGCCGAGGCCGTCCTGTTTTACTGCGCAAAAGACATCAATGCGCAGAGGTACAAGACGGGCAGCGGCGCTCTCGATGCGGCAAGCCTGGAATCCGTTGTGCACGTGCTTGGAAAGCATGAGGGGCCGGCGAGCCGCGAAGAATTGGCTGAGCAGACCCACCTCTCCACTCGTAAACTGACCTCTATCATTCACAAGCTGGAAGAGGTGGGCGCAGCCCGGCAGACTGCGTCCGGCGATGTAGAAGTCGCGACGGAGGAGCCGATTGCCGGCATTACTGCAGCGGCAACCGAGCAACAGGCGCAGCAAAAAGAGAGTCGCAAGCAACGCCTGCTGGACATGCAGAAATATGCCGAGTGCCGCAGCTGCCGTCGTGAATACCTGTTGAGATACTTCGGGGATGAACAGGTGCGGCCGTGCGGCAATTGCGATCGGTGTCAGGCGGCAAACGTCGCCTGACCAGCGGCAACGGCGCCTGCGAGCCAGCCATCGAACCACGCAACGGAGAAGCAGGAATGACAGCGAAAGCAGCATACAAGGGACTAGTGGCCGGCGCCGCCGGCGTGGCGGCCATGACGCTGGCCGAGAAAATAGAGCAGACATTCACGCGCAGGCCAAACTCATACGTGCCTGCGCACACCCTGGAACGGCTCCTCAGGCAGCCTCATCAGCCCGACGATCAGCGGGTCGGCATGAACTGGGTCATGCACTGGGGCCAGGGAGTTTTACTGGGCGCCGTGCGCGGTTGGATGGCAGAAGCGGGAATACGTGGGCCGATCGGTTCTTTCCTTCATCTCAACCTCCGGCTGCTGAACGATCAGACCCTCGAAAACGCGACGGGCGTCGGCGCACCCCCGTGGACGTGGCCGGTCGATGAGCAGTGGATCGACCTGATGGGCAAAGGCGTGTACGCAATCGTGACCGGCATGGTTGCCGATGCCATGATCGAGGCGCCCTCGGGCAAACCGGAATCGGAAAAGCCCTGGGCACTGCGCTGATCTGCCTTCACACTGCTTGCACCCGGATGGTGGCCTGGATCATGGCCTCGAATCTGCGGGCTCGGTGCTCCTTCTGTTGGCGCTTCGTCTGTATTAATTCAAGTTGTGGCGCCATGTGGATACGGTCCGATTGTGCGACGACATGTTTTGTGGGTTAGCTAGCCCGCATTTCTCACGGCCTGATCGGTAACGAGTGATGGGTGCCCCACATCTCGCTTGTTTTTGGCGAGATGTGGGATTCCACGAACC
>CAZZVD010000341.1:0-4759 GCA_964657465.1 uncultured Acetobacteraceae bacterium
GCCTTGTTCTCCGCCCTGTTCTCCGCTTCGACCTGCTACGCCGCGGATCCCAGTAACGTCACGCGCGCCACCCTGGCCAACGGCTTGCAGGTAGTCATTGTCCGCAATGCCCTGGCCCCCGTCGTGACGGTGGAGCTGAACTTCAAGGTAGGCGGCAATGAGACGCCCCCGGGCTTTCCCGGCTCGGCGCACGCAGAAGAGCACATGGCGTTCCGCGGCTGCACCGGCATGACTGCCGACCAGACGGCAGCCATCTACGCCCAGTTGGGTGGCCGGGATAATGCCGATACCCAGCAGAACATTACGCAATACTTCACCACCGTGCCCGCGGCCGATCTTGATGTCGCCCTGCAGGCCCAGGCTGCCTGCCTGCGCGGTGTCGACGACTCAGAAGCCGAGTGGGCCCACGAACGCGGCGCCATCGAGCAAGAGGTGCAGCGTGACCTCTCCAACCCCACCTATAAGTTCATCGATCGCCTGAATGCCGACATGTTCGCCGGCACGCCCTATGCGCACGATCCGCTCGGCACCCGCGCTTCCTTTGAAGCCACCACCGGCGCCATGCTGCACGATTTCTATAAAAAGTGGTACACGCCCGGCAACGCGATCCTGGTGATCGTGGGCGATGTCGAACCAACAGCCACCCTGGCCAAAATCAAGCAATTCTACGAAGACATTCCCAACCACCCGATCCCGGAGCATCCAGCCGTCAATCTCAACGCGGTCAAGCCCGAGACATTCACCCTCGACAGCAACCTGCCCTACGTGATCGGTTTTATCGCCTACCGCATGCCTGGAACCGATTCGCCCGACTACGCGGCGACCCAGGTGCTGGCCGATGTGCTCGCCAGCCAACGTGGTGACATCTACGGTATGGTGCCCGCAGGCAAAGCGCTCTATGCTTCGTTCGGCGTGGCCGAAAGCTACCCTAAAGCAAGCGTGGGCTATGCGGAAATCGCTCTGCCCGCCGGGGCCGATTCCGCTGGCCCCATCGGCGAGATGCGCCAGATCATTGAAAGTTATGCGCAGAAGGGTCTGCCGCAGGATCTGTTTGACGCCGCCAAGCGCAGCGAAATCGCTTCCGCGGAATTCCAGCGCAACTCCATTCCGGGCCTGGCCTCTGTCTGGTCGGAAGCGTTGACTGCGGAAGGCCGTACGTCGCCGGATGAAGACCTGCAGGCGATCCGCAAGGTCACCCTGGCGGACGTGAACCGCGTGGCCAAACAGTACCTGGTGGCGCCCAACTCCATCACCGCCACACTCAAGCCTTCCCCTTCTGGCGAAGCGGTGGCCGCCAAGGGCTTCGGCGGGGGCGAGAAAATGACGTCAGCACCCACCAAGCCAGTGGTCTTGCCCGCCTGGGCGTCGGCATCCCTCTCCCAGTTGAAGGTCCCCAAGGATTACGTAACTGCGTCAGATAGCAAGCTGCCAAACGGGGTGCGGCTGATTGTCAAGTCCGATCCAACCAGCCCAACCGTCACACTGGTCGGTACGGTCGAGAACAACGCCGACCTGCAGACACCGAAGGGGCAGGAGGGCGTGTCTGACATTCTGGACGGGCTCTACTCCTACGGCACGAAAACGCTCGATCGCCTTGCCTTCCAAAAGGCGCTGGATGACATTGCGGCTAACGAGACCGCCGGCTACGGGTTCTCTGTGCAGGTCTTGAAAGAAAACTTCTCCCGTGGCGTCGAGCTGCTGGCTGACAACGAACTGCATCCTGCGCTGCCGGCAGAAGCGTTCACTGTCGTCAAGGAACAGACCACACAGTTCGTGGCGGGCAATTTGAAAAGTCCTGGCTATCGCACCTCGCGTGCGCTGGATCTGGGGCTGCTGCCTCCGGGCGACCCCACATTGCGCGAGGTCACCCCAGCCACCCTGGCGCCTCTTACGCTGGACGATGTGAAGAAGTATCACGCCAGCACCATGCGGCCTGATCTCACCACCATCGTAGTCATCGGCGACATCACTCCCGACGAAGCAAAGACCGTGGTCAGCAAGTGGTTTGGCGACTGGAAGGCCGAGGGGCCTAAGCCAGACACCACCCTGCCCGCCATCCCGGTCAACAAGGCTTCCGCCGCCAACGTTCCTGATCCCCAGGCCGTGCAGGACTCTGTAACCCTGGCGCAACAATTGAAGCTGAACCGCTTCGATCCTGATTACTACCCGCTGCAGTTGGGGAACCACGTTCTCGGCGGCGGCTTCTATGCAACCCGGCTCTACCATGATCTGCGCCAGGTAGCCGGTTATGTGTACAACGTGGATGTGAGCATGCAGGCCTCGAAAACACGCGCCAGCTACTCGGTCACGTACGGCTGCGATCCGCAAAACGTGTCCAAGGCGAGAGCGTTGGTGCAGCGCGACCTGGAGCAGATGCGGACTCAGCCGGTCTCGGCCGACGAGTTGCACCTGGCCAAAGCACTGTTACTGCGCGCTATTCCTCTTGGGGAATCGAGCGAAGAAGCCGTAGCGCAGGGTCTTCTGCGGCGGGCGGTGATCGGGCTTCCTTTGGATGAGCCCATCATTGCGGCGAAGACCTACTACGATCTCACCGCAGATCAGGTCAAGGCTGCTTTCGCCCGCCAGGTCCGGCTCGATGACTTCGTCCAGGTGGTACGCGGCCCGTCTCCGCAGTAAGTAGCTCGGTTAATCACCCCGCCCTGCGCAGCCAGTTCCCGCTGCGTGGGGCGTACTACTTTCGGCCGCCAGAGGCACCCTGTTAGAATGGAATAGGGCATTGCCCGGTTGTCCTGCCTGTAGTTCCAGCCAGACGCCAACAAAAGGCTAGCCAATTTAAACCAATGTCTCTCCGCGACCCGGAAGAATAGGATTTCCTCGCCCGTGAGTATGCCCATTCGCAACATCGCCATCATCGCCCACGTCGACCATGGCAAGACCACTCTCGTGGATGCAATGCTCCGTCAAGCCGGCACCTTCCGTAGCAACGAAGCCGTCGCCGAGCGCGTGATGGATTCGAACGAGCTCGAAAAAGAGCGGGGCATCACCATCCTCGCCAAAAATACCGCCATCCAGTTCCACGACAGCAAGATCAACATCGTCGATACGCCAGGCCACGCCGACTTCGGCGGAGAAGTAGAACGCGCCCTCAAGATGGTCGACGGTGTCATGCTCCTGGTCGACGCCTCCGAAGGTCCGCTGCCGCAAACCCGCTATGTGCTCGCCAAAGCGCTCGAAGCCAAGCTGGTTCCAATCCTGGTCATCAACAAGATCGATCGCCCCGACGCGCGCGCCAAAGAGGTTCTGGACGAAGTCTACGACCTGTTTATTGACCTCGACGCAGCGGAAGATCAGCTCGATTTCCCGGTGCTCTACACCAACGCCAGGGTGGGTACCGCGAGCACGTCGCTGGATCAGCCGGGAGAAAATCTGCAGCCGCTGTTCGAGACCATTCTCTCGACCATCCCTCCAGCCAAGGGTGATCCGAATGGACCCCTGCAAATTCTGGTCACGAACCTGGACTACTCCGATTACCTGGGCCGGCTGGCCATCGCGCGCGTGTTCAATGGAACTCTGCGCAACGGGGAAGAAGTCAACATCTCCCGCCGTGACGGTTCGCTGTTCAAGACCAAGATCACCAAGCTTTTTACCTTCAATGGGTTGAAGCGGACCGACACCGAAGTGACCGAACTCGGTGACATCGTGGCCGTGGCTGGCATTGCCGGCATCACCATCGGTGAAACCATCACGGGTATTGAGAACCCCGCGCCTCTGCCATTGATTGTCATCGATGAACCGACCATCGCCATGCAGTTCTCGGTCAACAACTCGCCCATGGCGGGTCGTGAAGGACAGTTCGTCACTTCCCGCAATCTACGCGAGCGCCTCGACCGGGAACTGCTCACCAACGTTTCGATTCGTGTGGAAGACACTGGCAGCCCGGATAGCTTCAAGGTCCTCGGCCGCGGGGAACTGCAGCTTGCCATCCTCATCGAAATGATGCGGCGTGAAGGCTTTGAGCTCATGGTGGGTCGCCCCGAAATCGTCACCAAGACGGTAGACGGCAAAACGATGGAGCCAGTCGAGCACCTCACCATTGACGTGCCGGACGCCTTCGTCGGTACAGTGATTGAGCGCCTAGGGCCACGACGCGGCGAGATGCTCAAGATGCATAATCACGGCTATGGCCGCGTGCGCCTTGAGTTCCGCGTACCCAGCCGTGGGCTTATTGGTCTGCGCAACGAGTTGCTGACCGAGACCCGTGGCACCATCGTCATGAATGCGCTCTTCGATGGCTACATGCCGTACCAGGGAGAGATTCCGCAGCGGCCCAGCGGAGCCCTCATCTCCGATCGCAGCGGCGCGACGACTGCCTACGCTCTCAACGGCCTGCAGGATCGCGGCGTTCTCTTTCTGACCGCCGGCGTTGAGGTTTATGAGGGCATGGTGGTCGGCGAACACTCACGCGACAACGATCTTGATGTCAACGTGGTGCGTGAGAAAAAGCTCACCAACATGCGTGCGTCAAGCGCGGATGACGCTATTCGCCTGGTGCCCTTCAAGCCCATGAATTTGGAGCAGGCCATCGAGTTCATTGCAGAAGACGAGTTGGTCGAGGTTACGCCGAAGTCGCTGCGCTTGCGGAAGAAGATTCTGCAAGCCAACCGCCGCCCCAAGCGCAACAACGGCTCAGGGAACTAACGGTCACGTCTTGTTTTTAAAGGAACAAAAGGGGCGAGCCATCGCCCCTTTTGCTTTGGCCGAAACGCGCCACCCTTGTCATCCAAGCCCACCCTGCCAT
>CAZZVD010000342.1:0-4743 GCA_964657465.1 uncultured Acetobacteraceae bacterium
ATGCTCCGGAGTGGCCAAGCCATGCAAAAATATCACTCCTGATAACCCAGAAACAATCATCCCGCGCCAAACCTTCCCCGCCCCGCCCATCCCGTCAAGCAAAAACACAGCACCAGGCTCAACAACACTCCAACTTGACCCAGAATCAGTCGTGGTGAGAAATGCGGGCTAGAGGCTTGCGAAAGCGCTGACTTGCCTACGTGAGATACAGGCCGAAGCGAAAGGGGCTGCCGCGCTGCTGGTTGAGATGTCCCCCACTCAAGCCAAAAAACGGCTTGAATCGGCCACCGTGGTTTCGTTGCGCAGTGCAGCAGGAAGAGTCAGTCGATGGTCTTTAGTGAGTGAACACGATGGGGTGCACGTCGGTGATTCCCTTGCCTTCGAGGACGGTGATCGACTGGTTTGATTTCAGATTTGGGATGGTGTCTTTTTGGCCGCTGGGCCAGAGGATCGACAGGGTCATGGTTCTGCCGGGATTGGGTTTGCCCAGGCCGAAGGTGACCGGTAACTCACTTTGTGACAGATAGCCGGAACCGCTTTTTACCATGCGCAGCAGCTGCAGGTGGTTGTCCACTTGCAGGGTCAGCCTGGCGCCGATGGCGTCGCGATTGGAGCGGGTGCCGACGAGCTTTACGCGCAGCAGGTCGTCCTGGTTGCCGTTTTCGTTGCGCAGCAGACGGGCAGGGCCGTTGCCTTCGGTGATGACGAGGTCCAGATCGCCGTCGTTGTCGAAATCACCATAGGCTGCACCGCGGCCGACGATCGGTTGTTGCAGCGCGGGGCCCACCTTGTTCGACATGTTGTCGAATTGCCCTTTTCCCTGATTGCGGAACAGCAGGGCGGGTTCGGCAAATTTCAGGTGTGGCTGGGTTACGCTGATGTCGTCGGCGACATGGCCGTTGACCGCCAGCAGGTCGAGCAGCCCGTCCAGATCGTAGTCAAAGAAGAAGGTGCTAAAGGTCAAGGATTGCAAGGACCAGCG
The DNA here is from genome assembly GCA_964657465.1 of uncultured Acetobacteraceae bacterium. GTDB lineage: Bacteria > Acidobacteriota > Terriglobia > Terriglobales > Acidobacteriaceae > PALSA-350. The sequence continues at coordinate 983 of CAZZVD010000342.1, forward strand.
ATCCACCCCCGCTGCTTCGGAGGCAGAAGTGTAGAGACCGGAACCGTCTGTCCGGTAGAGGGCCATGCCTTCGTTGGTAAAGTTGCCAATCACCAGGCCGGGATGACCGGTGTTTTCGTAGTCGCCGTTATCGACGCCCATGCCGGCACGGGTGGCGCCGGCATCGCTGTAGGCAATGCCGGCCTGCACCCCAACGTCAGTGAATGTGCCATTGTGATTGTTACGGTAAAGCTTGTTGGTCTGGGTGTCGTTGGTGACCAGCAGGTCAAGCCAGGCGTCGCTGTCGTAGTCAAGCAGCGCGATGCCTAACGATTTGCTGCTCGCGTCGTACAGACCGGCGTGTTTGGTCACATCTTCGAAAAGGCCGTTGCCGCGATTGTGGTAAAGGCGGGCGCTCTCACCTGGATATACCTGCGGCGTGCAATAAGACTTGTTCCTGGTGTCGAGCGAGCAGTACTGGTCTTTGGCGGCCGACCATTCCACATAGTGGGCTACAAACAAGTCGAGCTTGCCATCATTGTCATAGTCGAACCAGACGGCGCCGCTGGCAAAGCCGGTCCCGCTAACGCCTGCTTTCGCGGCGACGTCGGCAAATCGACCATTGCCGAGATTGTGAAACAGGTGACTGGCGCCGAGCGCGGTGATGTAGATGTCTTCTTTACCGTCATTATCATAGTCACCGGCGGCGCAGCCCATGCCATACATTTCGACGGCTAACCCTGCCTGTTGCGTGCGATCGGTAAACGTCCCGTTTCCGTTGTTGTGGTAAAGCGCGGGGTATGACTTCCCGGTGCTGTGACCAGGCCAATCCATTGAGTTAACGAACAGGATGTCCTGCGCACCGTCATTGTCGTAATCAAGCACGCAGACGCCGCTGCCCATGGTTTCTGGCAGGTACTTTTTGCCAAAGGCGCCGTTGTGGTGGCGGAAGGAGATGCCCGACGCAGCAGTCGCGTCGGTAAAACGGATGGGGCCTGATGGCCGCTTGCCTGCCTGCGCGAAAGCGAACAACGGCATCGCGAGCATCAGGCAGGCAGTTACCAGTCGTTTCCTTTCAGGCATGCGCGACCAGCAACTGCCGCTCGCGACGGGAGTCTAACCACATCTCCAACAGCATCGCAGTGGGCCCGACCAGGAAGAGAGCGTAGAACGGAGCATAGACGACCTGATGCAGGCGCAACACCATTTCCACCGCGGCCACGGCAAACGCCACCACGCATTGCCCGGTGCGAGTGCGCACGGTTGTTTTTGGATCGGTAATCATAAAGAAGATAAACAGCTGATACATGGGCCCGGTGATGGGCGCGACTTCCGAGCGCCATGGGTCACCGGTCATCCAGCTACGCAGCAGGGCAAAGGCCAGGAACGAGAGCACGTAAGTCGCGCTGATGTGGAAACGACGCAAGCGCCAGATGACCGTTGAACCAAGAATCCAGATAACGATCATCGGCCAGACGAAGTTGCCCCACTGGATACTCAAACCCGCGACCGTGCCCGACGCCAGCACGAAGAGCGCAGCGATGCCGAAGTTGGAGGGATTCCAGATATGCCGGTCATGCACCCGCAGCACGTACTTCGAGGTGATGGAGATGAGGGCGCAAAGCGCATACGGCCAGAAGGCAGGCGAGCGCACCAGGATGCCGACACTGATGCCACTGATATAAGCGCTTGCCAGGTTAGGCCACTTGCCCAGGTACAGGCGCGACAGTACCAGTTCGGCCAGCAGGCTGGTGCCAATCGCCAACAGGGTGCGGGTGTAGCTCTCCAGGATGCCGTAGGAGAGCTGACCTACCAGCAGGACGGTGGTGATCAGCAACGGTGAGAGGTACTTGTTTTGCGGGCTGAGGAATCGCTTCCACGTCGGCATCTGCCTGGATGGGGGTACTACGGGAATGGCTACCGAGTGGCTCACTGGCCCTCCTTGGCTCATTGGCTCTCCTTGAAGGTGTAGAGCTTGCCTGGCGTCAGGTCTGGGTAAGTTTGCGTTCTGCCCGACGGCCAGTGGATGACTGCTTTTTCAATGTGCGGACTGGCGCCCAGGCCAAAATGCAGGCGGCGATCGTTTTGCGCGGCAAAGCCACTGCCGCCGGAAACTTGCTGTACCTGCTGCTGCCCATTCCAGAACAGCGTGAGCTGCGCGCCGATGGCGCTGCGATTGCTGGCCGTCCCCTCGAGCGCAAACTCGACCCAATCGTTGCCGGGCTTCACTGTGTTTTTGTAGATCAGCAATGGTCCTCGCTGGTTGGCAACTACCACATCGAGCACGCCACGATTCCACAGGTCCGCCATGGCGACAGAACGGCCATCGTAAATGTCATTGGCGCCGACAGCTTCGGCAACATCGACAAACTTGGCGGCTCCATCGTTGATCCATACTTTTTTGTGCTGATACCCGGACAAACTGCGCCCATCCATGGCGGGCCAGTTGGCCGCGTCACCAATGATCTTGCTGTTGCCGCCCGCGACTCGCGAAAAGTCGTACCAGTAACTCTTGTTCCGGTTCAAGGAAACATATCCATTGGTGAGGTAGAGATCGAGATTGCCGTCGTTGTTCAGGTCTCCGAACTGGGCACCGAAGCTCCAGCCACCCAATTCCACACCCATGTCGCGGGCGAGGTTGGCATATTGCAGACCGCCGGTCGCTTCTTTCGGCACCCAAAGATTGTTCCCCTGGATCAAGACGCCCTCTTCCGAAATATTCGACACGTAGATGGCATATCGCCCCTGGTTCAGAATGTCGCCGTAGGCCACATTCATACCGCTTTTGGGGGCAAAGCCTACGCCAGTCGATTGGCCTGCTTCCTTGAAGTGCCCACCCTCGTTCAGGAAGAGTTCGGCCACGCCATAGTCGTTGGCGATAAAAAGGTCGGGGTGGCCGGTGCCGCGCAAGTCTGCCGCCGATGCGGCCAAGGCCCAGCGGTTGCTGACGATGCCTGCCTGTTGGCTGACCTCTTCAAACCTGCCATGGCCCAGGTTGTGGAACAAGAACTTTCGGCCGCCGTTCTTTGCATACTCAAAACTTTCGGGCATGATGCGCGTGCTGCTTAAATGCCAGAGGTCGATGGACTCAGAGTAGTAGCCCCCGACGAACAGATCGAGCAGGCCGTCGCCATCGTAGTCGAACCAGACGGCGGTGTTGGCGTTGATCCAGGGCGGTAACCCGGCAGCTTCGCTCACCCGGGTAAAGCCATGGCCCCTGTCGTTGTGGAAGAGCTCCGGCTTGCCCCATTTAAACAGGAACAGGTCTTCGAACCCGTCGTTGTCGTAGTCTCCCCAGACAGTGCCCATGGAGACGCCCGTGCCGGGCTGGTTCACATCGGCCACGTGCATGGCGACAGCGACATCCTCAAACCCACCGTCGTGGCTGTTACGATACAGGGCGTTGGCAGTGCCAGGTTTGCTGTTAGTGACGTAGAGATCGGGCCAGCCATCGCGGTCGAAGTCAACCACGGATACAGAAGCACCCATGGAGGCTACCTGCGGCATGATGCCGGTGAGCTTACTGTCAAGCTCGGGCGCCTGGTGGGTGAAGCGCACGCCGGCTGCTTGCGACACCTCCTGGAGGTGAAAGCCATAGCGGGCGAGTGCCTGGCTCTGATCCAGTCTTGCCTGGACGTTTTCGCGGTGAGCTGAGACTTTCCGGATAGCGAGTGGGGTCACCAACATTCCTGCGAAGAGAATCGCTAAGACGATCCGCGCATTCAGACTTGCTTTCATTGCGCAGCCTCGCTCTGCAGTGCCCGGTTCTGCACTGCCTGGTT
>CAZZVD010000343.1:0-2257 GCA_964657465.1 uncultured Acetobacteraceae bacterium
CCGGCATGGTGAGCACCGTGAACGCTGCTGGATCGCATGCGGGTACTTCTTCCCACTGGAGGGGCGCTGAGACGCGCGCATCCGGTAATGGGCGGACGGAGTAAGCAGAGCAGGTAGTGCGGTCTTTGGCATTCTGGTTGTAGTCGAGGAACACGCCGTGGCGTTCTTCTTTCCACCACTTGGAACTTGCCAGGTTGGGCACGCGCCGTTCGACCGCTCGCGAAAGCGCGAGGGCGGCTCGCCTCACTTCGGTGAAGGTCCAGCGAGGCTGAATCCGCACGTTCACGTGCATGCCGCGGGAACCGCTGGTCTTGGGCCAGCCCTTGAGCCCCAACTCGTCGAGGATCGATTTCACTTCCAGTGCGACCAGCCGCACGTCACTCCAGCCAACTCCAGGGCCGGGGTCGAGATCGACGCGTAGTTCATCCGGGTGATCGAGATTGCTGGACCGCACGGGGTGCGGATGCAGCTCGATGCAGCCCAGGTTTACGATCCAGGCGAGGCCGGCGGCATCGTCGACCACGACTTCTTCTGCGGTGCGCCCAGAAGGGAAGGAGAGGGTTACGGTGCGCAGCCACGGGGGCAAGTCACTGGGCGCGCGCTTCTGGTAGAAGGCTTCGCCCTCGGCGCCGTTCACAAAACGCTTCAACACGATCGGCCGATCGCGGATGCCGCCCAGCGCGCCGGGCGCGATCGCCTGGTAGTAGCGCACCAGGTCGAGCTTGGTAAGCGAGGTTTCCCTGGAGAAATAGAGCTTGCTGGGGTGGGTTACGCGCACCTCGCGTCCCTCGATGGATAGCACCTCGGCGGCTTCGTCTTTGCTCACGAAAACAGGCTACACGCCGCTTGCAAATCTGTCGAAGTTACAGAGCTGCCGGGCGAGTGGGTGCGCATGCCGCCTTAGGTGAGCGGAACCACTTCGACCGGCAAATCTTTTTCATTGCTTACCTGCACCGGGTTTCGTAAGGGGCGGCCAAAGCCTTCGAAGTGAACCTGCATGATGTCTCCATCGTGCAACTCAATGCCCTGGCCGAAGCTGAGAGAGTGTGCCCCCAGAAAGTGGATGTGGACGTCGCCCGGCCGGCGGTGCAGCGCAAACTTGAAGTGATGGTGCTCCAGGTTGCGCAGACTGTGAGCCATCTCCTTTTCTCCGCTGGCGATCGCCTGTGACCAGAAGGGTTTGCCGCCGCGCTCGATCGAGACCGTGCCCGGGATGCTTTCGAAAACGAGATCGATGACCAGCTCGGGACCGATGGAGCAGACGCGTAACTTGGAGCCAGCGAGGTTGAGGTAGTTTTTCTTTTCGAAGCGGTGGTCAGAGAACTCGTTTCCCTGCGCCATGCCTACGCGGCAGGGATGACCGTTCGGCCCAATGATGTACAGGACGGCGATCTCGGCTTCTTCGCCTCCATCCTCGGCATACGTGGGCACCAGCAGCGGCTCGTCGTGCGAGCGAACGCTGGTGCCGTAGCCTTTGTAAAACCACTCGGGTGCGATGCCGATGGCATGCGCGGCGGGGCGCCCGCTCTCCTGCCCCCAGGCAAACATCTTCATGCTGTCGGTGAGCTCCGCTTCCTTGACGGTATGCATCGAGGCCCGGTCGCGGGCGCTGCCGAGGTGGGTGAGGCCGGTACCGGAGACCAGGCAGCGCGCTGGTTCCAGCGGATGATCGAGCGGTGGCAGCAGCTTCCAAGGGCTTGCTCCCGCGTATACCTGGTCGTAGTCTACGAAATCGTCGCTGAGATGTTTGCTGGCCAGCGCAGTGAGCTTACCGCCATTAGCGATTGCCTCCAGTGCCAGCGCGTACACGCTGTCGAAATCGCGGAGCAATCGTAAGTGTGGCTCCTCGACAATTGCCACTCTGCGTGTGTTGCCGTTTTCCATCTGCACCAGGCGCATGCTTTTTGACTCCTCTGTGTGTGTCTCACTCAATTGGCCAGGCGACCCGCAGCAATGAGATACCCTGCCGCGGTAACTGCATCTCCAGCTGGATCTCGCCGTTCTGTGGACTGATCCAGCGCGGTGAGTCCAGTAGTTGCAGTTGTCCGGCAGCCTGCAGCGCGGCATACTGCCCGGGGTCGGGATTCTGCGGCGAGCCTAGCTGCTTCCAAACGGTGTAGGCGTTACTGTGCTGCTCGTCGATGCGGTAGTGCTGCAACAATACACGATGAGCCGTGAGCGGCAGGGAGTGGATTGTTACCGTGACTGGGGCGCTCGGCGCAGTGATGTCGTCATCGTGATAGTTCCATATCATCAC
>CAZZVD010000343.1:2357-4697 GCA_964657465.1 uncultured Acetobacteraceae bacterium
GCCAGCGTGCGGTAGCCGTCGAAGTACGGTTTGCCCTCAAACTCGAAGGCCCAGGTGAGCATCGAGAGCAGGTTCACGTGTTCGCGATCGGCGAGTTGCAGAAGACCTTTCATCGCAGCGGCCGTGTAGCTCGGATAGAGCGGCCCATTGCGATAGGCGTTTGGCGGGTACTGGCGCGCGGAGCAGGCGGCGCAGCCTTCAGGATCCGCTTCACTGAGGATAATCGGCAGAGCAGCGAACTGAGGAAAGGAACGCACGATGGCGAAGCCCGTCGCCGCGTTGTTCAGTTCGTGATCGAGCCCCATTTGCACGTGACCCTGCACCACGTTGGGTTTGCCTTTTACATGGAAGGAGATGAAGTCCAGGGGAACTTTGCCCCCAGTGGCGGCGCTCGGCTGCGTAGCGCAGTGTGCGAGAAAGGCCTGCAGGTAGGCTGCGGCATGGTCGGGTGTGCCGGGTTTTGCAGTCCCTGGGCCTGTGCTTGCCGGGCCACCCACGCGCGCTTGCGGTATCACTGCGCGCACGCCAGCCACTGCGTAGTCGTAGAGCCGGTTGTAATCCTCTTGTGTGCCTTTCCAGTAGTAGGACAGGTCCGGTTCGTTCCAAACCTCCCAGTACCAGGTGGACACGGTGTCACTGCCGTAGCGCGCGAGCAGGTGCGCCGCCACTGCTCGCGTGAGTTCCTGCCAGCGTGCGTAATCCCTGGGCGGGAACGACCAGCCTTCTACCTCTCCGGGTTTGAGCGGATAGCCAATGTGGTACGGGTCTGGATGGGTGGAGAGGGCTTTCGGCATGAACCCGAGCTCCACCATGGGACGTACGTGTGCTGCGGCATAGGCGTCGAAGATCTGATCGAGAATGGTCCAGCTGTAGACCCCGTTGCCGGATGCGTCTTCGGTGTAGACGTTGGAAGAGCTCCACTTGAGATCTGGTTTGCCATCGCCGGTGGCCAAAAGGAAGTGTGCGCGGATGTAGACGGGCACCGGGCTCAGGTCGTGTAGTTGCCCCAGCAGGGCTTTGCCGTTTGGCGTGACGCTGTAGCCGGACTCATCGTAGCCAAACCAGTTGTAGATGGGAAGGAACTTACCCTGGGAGACTCCCAGGTCCACATCGATCTTCACTGGCTCCTGGCCGAAGCATAAGGAAGCAGCCAGCAAGCATGCCAACGACAGGATTTTTCTCACCCGGACAGCCTACACCTTTACTCGGATGTTCTTGCGCACGGGGCCGTAGAGCAGAAGTTCTTGGGCGTTCCGGATGGGTGCTTCGACTCGTTCAAGCTTTACTTCCTAAGCGCTCGCGAAGAAACTGATGGTTCGGTTCGCCCACGCCAGAGGAGTGCTTAATGAAATTAGCTGTGATCACAGGAGCCGCGCAGGGTATCGGCCGGCGCACGGCAGAAGTTTTTGCCGCTGCCGGTTACTCGTTAGCGCTGCTCGACCTTCAACCCTGCACAGCCACGCTCGCCAGCGTAGCCTCGGCCGCACACGATGCAGGAAGCTTCACCGGAGACATCTCGGATGAATCCGTGGTGGAGACAGTCGCTTCCCAGATTGCTGCCCGTTTGGAGCGTGTGGATGTGCTGGTTAATAACGCGGGCATCAGCTCGATTGCTCCAGCCGAGTCGATCGACGCTAAAACGTTCCGTCGCGTGCTTGAAGTGAACCTCGTCGCGCCCTTTTTGTTGGCCCGGGCGTTTGGTAAGACGATGTTGGCACAGCGGAGCGGCTGCGTGGTGAACGTGGCCTCGATCGCGGGGCTGTTTGGGGTGGCGGATCGTGCTGCCTACAACGCATCGAAGCACGGATTAATCGGGCTTACCCGCACCCTGGCGGCCGAGTGGGGTGGCCGCGGCGTGCGCTGCAACGCGGTGTGCCCGGGGTGGGTCAAGACGGAAATGGATGCGGCCGATCAGGCGAACGGCACGTACACCGATGAGGACATCATCGGTGTCAATCCCATGGGTCGCTTTGCCACGCCGGACGATATTGCGAGAGCCATCTTGTTTCTGGCCGATCCGGCCCAGAGCGGCTTTGTGAATGGTCATGCCCTGGTGGTCGACGGAGGCTGGACCACGGATGCGAGCTGGCAAAGCCTGCGTATGAGCCATCGCTAGAAACCTGCGGAATGTCCCCCACTCCAGAGGGCGTGTGAGAACTTCACAACAGGCTCACCCCACCACTGCACCGGGTGCCCCATATCTCACGGCGCTCTTCAGCCGGGAGATGTGGGCGGGCTTTTACCCTCTTGTTCCTCAGCCGGAGTCAGGAGGAAAGAGCTACCGATAAGCAGCAGTTAATTCCCACATCTCCCCGGATTTCCTGTTGAAGGTGGAGGCCT
>CAZZVD010000344.1:0-4620 GCA_964657465.1 uncultured Acetobacteraceae bacterium
GTTAGGGAACAGGTGTTATGGAACAGGCCGTGAGCAATGAGGCTTAGCCGGACTTGGACGATGCGTTATCTTCGATCGATGGGAAGTCGATTCATCATGAAAGCCCTGACCTGCTGCCTGCTGCTCCTGCCTTGCTTAGCCGCGCCCGCGCAAGCGAACCCATCCGCACAAGCCGCGATCCAACAGGTGCTTGATCAACAAACCGCAGACTGGAACCGTGGCGACGTAGCCGCTTTCATGCAAGGCTACGAAAACTCACCCCAGACCACCTTCGTGAGCCAAACCGTGCAGTACGGCTACGAAACGATTCTGGAGCGGTATAAGAAGCTCTACACCACCCCCGCAGCGATGGGAAAGCTCAGCTTCACTCACCTGGCGATCCGCATTCTCGACCCCACCTACGCCTCGGTGACCGGCAACTTCCACCTTGAACGCGCAGCAAACGGCGGCGGCAATGCCAACGGAATCTTCTCCCTGCTTCTGAGAAAAACCTCTCAGGGCTGGAAGATCATCCTCGACCACACCAGCAAAACCAGCTGACGTTCAGATCTGCATCACTTCGCGTTCTTTATTCCGGCACATCTCTTCCATCCGCCGGATTTCGTCATCGGTCAGCTTCTGTATCTCTTCCAGCGACCGCTTCTCTTCGTCCTCGGAAATCTTCTTATCCTTGGCGGACTTCTTGATCATGTCATTGCCGTCACGGCGAATATTCCGCACGCCGGTGCGATGATCTTCAAGCGTCTTGTTCAGGTGCTTCACCACATCGCGGCGCCGTTCTTCCGTCATCGGAGGAATCGGAATACGCACAATCTTGCCGTCATTCTGCGGATTGAACCCAAGGTCTGACGTACGCAGAGCCTTCTCGATATCGCCCAGGATCGACGGGTCCCATGGCTGTATCAAAATCAGGTTCGCGTCCGGAGCAGTCACCTGCGCCACCTGGTTCAGCGGCATATCGCTGCCGTAATAGGAGACCTTCACCTGGTCCAGCATGTGCACGGAAGCGCGCCCGGTCCGCGTAGACGCAAGGTTGGCGCGGAAGTCATCAACCGCCTTTTCCATCCGCGTCTTGAGCTGTTGTTGTATTTCTTTAAGCGCGGGGATCGTAGCCATTACGGAAACTGCCATGGTTCGTCTTCCTCAATTGTTCGCTAGATTCATGCCAGCAGGGTAACGCCGGTCGACGCTGCCTGCTCGCGCGCATGGTACGACGAGCGCACCAGCGGTCCTGACTCAACGTGGCGGAAGCCCATTGCGAGCGCCTCCTGCCGCATGTAAACAAACTCCTCAGGCGTGTAGTACCGCGCCATCGGCAAGTGATCCCTGGATGGACGCAGGTACTGCCCAATGGTCAACACATCGGTCCCGACTTCCGCCAGGTCACGGTAAACCTGCAACAGCTCGTGCATCTCTTCGCCCAGGCCGACCATGACGCCTGACTTGGTGGTCATGTGCGGATCGACCACCTTGGCATACTGCAACAATCGCAGCGTTCGCTCATAGCGCGCGCCCGAGCGAACCGCGCGATAGAGCCGCGGCACGGATTCTGTATTGTGGTTCAGCATCTCCGGCTGCGCTTCCACCACAATGCGGATCGCCTCTTCGTTCCCCTGAAAGTCAGGAATCAGCACTTCGACCTGGCACCCTGGCGCCTGCCGGCGAATCTCTTCAATCACCATGGCAAACGCGCGCGCACCGCCAAGAATATCGTCATCGCGGTTCACGCTGGTGATGACCGCGTGTTTCAGATCGAGAATGGCCACTGCTTCGGCCACGCGCCGTGGTTCGTCGAAATCGATGGGATCGGGCCGGCCTTTCGGCACTGCGCAAAAGCCGCATCGCCGGGTGCACGTATTCCCCAGCATCATGAAAGTGGCGGTGCGCTGGTTCCAGCACTCGCCGATATTCGGGCAATGCGCTGATTCGCACACAGTGTGCAGGTTCAGCGAACGGGCAAGGCTTTTGAGCTCGTGGTAATTCTCCCCCACCGGCGCCCGGGCCTTAAGCCAGGCGGGCTTGGCAACAGGACGGCGTGGGGCAAAATCGATCTGGATGAGGTCATTCACGCTGTTTTCAATTGTAGCGGTACTCGCTCCCTAGCGAAGCCGCGCCGTGACCTCGGGCCGCACCAGGTAAAGGAAAAACACGAGATTCACCACCGCCATCACGATCCATTGCGGCTGGTGAAAGCGAAAAAGGCTGTAACAGCCGAAACACATACATAAAAACACCGCCCCCAGCGTAAGCGCCCATCCCCATCGCCGCTGCCGCACCAGCCCCAGACCTGCGGCCGCAAACAGCGTGCAAAGCACCAGGATGGCGATCCGTGGGCCCCCAGTGGGATAGTGGCCGGTCAGCACGCCGGCAACCCCCATCAGCGCCAGGCCCAACATCCAGAGCGAAATGGCGGCCATCGCCGGCAACGGCAGCCTGCTGGTCTCAGCGGGTTCGGTCATAGCGTATGCAGGTAAGCCAGCAGCTCCTGCAAATCCTGCTCAGTCAGGTAGTTACCCATCGGCGGCATCATGGCTCTCCCGTACACAATCACCCGCGTCACGCGGGTATCGTTGGCCACCGCGCCGCTGGGCAGATACGGCTTCTTGAGAACCCCTTTCAACCCAGGGCCCTGCAAGCCCTCGTCAGTGTCGGCGTAGTGGCAATTGGCGCACTGCCTGGCAAACACCTGCTGCCCGGCCGCCTCCTGCGCGGTGAGCGGCCTCGCTGGGTTAGACGAACCGTGGCAGCCGGCGATCAACAGCAAGCCCAGCAGAAAACCGGTCTTTTTCGGCAAGACGTTCGGCAAAACTTTCGGCGACACTCTCAATTCGACTCCGCAATCGCCGCAACGATCTTGTCCATCGCCAGGCGATCCCCAGGACCGGGAGGACGGCTCCCCGGATTGTGATCCGTGCACATAATCGAGAATGCTACGGTCTGGCCGCTCGCCGCCACCAGGTAGCCACTCAAAGCCCGCGCCTCGCCCAGAGTGCCGGTCTTGGCAAACACCTTGCCATCCACCAGCGGCTCTTTGAACCGCGCTGACAGCGAGCCGTCCACTCCCCCGACCGGTAATGAGGTCCGAAAAGCCTCTCCCCAGCTTTGCCGTGCCGCATAGGTGAGCAAAGTAGTAAACGCGCGCGGGGTTACCAGGTCCTGCACGGAAAGCCCGCAACCGTCATACAAAACGAAATCGGCTGGGGCCAAGCCCGCCGAAATGAGAAACTGTCGCACTACCCGCGTTCCTTCCACCAAGGACCCATCACTGCTTTCCAGCTTGCCCAGCGTTCGCAGGGTGATTTCCGCATGCAGATTCTGGCTCACCTTGTTGGTCACCACCAGGTCATCGCCCAGGGGTGGGGAGACGTGCGAAGCCAGCACCGTTGCGCCCACATTGGCCGCCTGCACCGTCAGGAGAGAAATAGGATGCAACGTCAAAGGCTGAGCCTGGGTGGAGAGAAAATCGCTGGTATCGGAGGAAAGGCGATGCTGCGCCCGGGCGCCCCCACCCACTTGGACGCCGCGTGCCAGGAGCATCTCCCGCAGCGAAAGGGCCGCGTATTCCGCAGGATCCTGGATGGCCAAACCGGTATGCAAACCCGCCTGGCCAAGCGGAGTCCGGCCAAACAGCCGGACAGTTAGTGACCCTGGTGCGCGCTCGATCCCCGGCTTTCCCGTGTCCCCGGCAGGGCTGGTGACCAGCGTGTTTTCCAGCTTGTAGTATGCGGTCGCCGGCAGCCAGCTTACGGCAGCAGTCCCGCCCACCTGCGACGCCGGCAGCGCATTCAGGTACACCTCGTTATCGTTCACGCTCAGTGCCGAAACAGGCGCGCCATAGCCCCATTGCAGATCGTCCCAGCTCCAGCCAGCTCCATACCGCTCCCCTGAAAACCACGTATCGTCGCCCACGATGTCGCCGCTGACGGAGTGCACGCCGTGACGAACAATCTGGTCAGCCATGTCTTCCAGAGCGGCCAGCGGTGGTCCTGTGCGCTCTGTCTTCATGCCGAAGGGAACGGTCCGGCCCGAGATGTTGGCGTCGCCCACGCCAAAAAGCGTGAGGTCTGCCCGGATCTCGCCGTTGCTCCCCACCGGAGCCGTGCTCGAGACCACCGTCGTAAACGTGAGCCCGCTGGGCAACAAGGCGTACGCCGCGGCGGTGGTCAGCAGCTTCGCATTGGAGGCGGGATTGAAGTACTGGCCATCATTGAGCGCATAAATGCTGCTGCCGCTCAGCCCCACCACCGAGATGCCCCAGTGCGCCTGGTTGACCGCAGGGTCAGCAAGAATCCTCGCCACCGCCAGCGGCAGCGGCAGCTTCTTATGGGAGTGGCCGGCCGCATGCTTAGCGGGCGCCGCGGCCGCTATGCCAACAGAAAACAGGGCTATCAAAAGGCCGAAATAAGGGGGGCGTGCTCGCATGTCTCTCCGCGGAGTGTACCGTACCGCGCCGCCCCAGCCCTAGAATGCAGGCATGCCTTTCGCTCCACGCTCTGAAGCTCTCTGGCAGTTGCGTACGCGCTCCCTGGCCGTCGGCAGCCGAACCGTGGTAATGGGCATCGTGAACGTCACCCCGGATTCCTTCTCCGATGGCGCTGCCTTCAAGTCCGCGGCGGAGGC
>CAZZVD010000345.1:0-1431 GCA_964657465.1 uncultured Acetobacteraceae bacterium
GTCTACGACCTGAAGGGCGAGAACTGGGATCGTACTGCCGGATTTCGCCACGCGATCGGCCAGCGGGTGCTCAAGTTCGCGCCGACTCTTCCATTCGAGAGTTGCTGTTACAACCCATTGTGTGAGGTTCGCTGGGAAACCGACTACGAGGTTGCCGACGCCCAGGCTATCGCCAACGCTGTCATTCGTCACGGTAACGATGACGGACTCTACAAGCACTTCGAAGACGCCGCCGTGGACCTCGTGTCTGCGGGCATCATTCATCTCGGCTACGTGTTGAGAAACCTCGATAAGCCACGCCAACCTACCCTTCCCGACGTCCTTGCCCACTATTCCTCGCCAGGCATGAACTTCACCGACGTATTGATCGAGATGCAGAAGACCGTGCACATGCCGGGAGGCAAGTCAGAGCCGCGGCTTGAGTGGTTCGACGTAAACGGCAGACCCACCTTCACCCATCCTTTTGTCAGCAAAGCCGTTCAGCGGCAACTGAACAGAGCCGACCGCGAGGCTTCGAGCATTCAGTCGAGCATCGTCACGCCGATGACGCTCTACGACGACCCCATTGTGCAGAAGACGGTTTCGCGCTCCGATTTCGTGATTCGCGATCTTGTCTATGGGGATCTGCCGATGAGCCTCTACTTCAAGGTTCCCCAGCCCGACCGCGACCGGCTCCGGCCTTTAGTGAGACTGATGCTCCAGCTTATCTTCAACCGCCTGATGGAGCAGCTCGACCCCGACCGCCATCATCTGCTGTTGATGCTCGACGAGTTTCCCGAGCTGAAGAAGATCCCAAACCTGGCGGCGGCCATGAGCCTTATGGCGGGATACAAGATCAAGCCGTACCTCATCGCGCAGACCCTCACCCAGATCATCGAAGAATACGGGCCGAACGAGTCCATTACCGACAACTGCTATATCAAAGCAGCTTTCCAGACCGACAACCTACAAACCTGCAAGAACCTTTCGGAATTGAGCGGCAATATGACCGTCGAAAAGGAGACGGTCAACTACAGCGGCCAGCGGACGGACTTTTACCTCAAACACATCTTCCGCAGTGTGGAACAGGTGCAGCGACCGCTCATAACCGTCGATGAGATACGCCGCATCAGGCCCCCAACGAAGGCCAGCAACGACCCCAACAGCAAAATCACTGCGCCGGGTGAAATGCTCATTTTCATCAACGGCGTGGCGCCCATCTATGGTGTTCAGAGCCTCTACTTTCTGAACGACACTTTGCTGGCCCGGACGAAGTTGAAGCCTCCGGCGTTTCCTACAGCGGCCCAACCGCGCCCCGCGCAAGTTGCGCCTGCACCTTCGGCGCTCGACATCGCCGCCATCGTACATGCCGCGGTCGCGGAACAAGCAATTGAGGAGCAGATCAATGGAAATTGTTAATCAGGTCATGCTTGCCGGAAACCTCACCGAGCA
>CAZZVD010000345.1:1531-3126 GCA_964657465.1 uncultured Acetobacteraceae bacterium
GGGCCGATCCCTCTGAACTCCGTACGAAGCTGGATTCGCCCTTTCCTCGTCGAGCGGTCCTACCATCCATCAAGTGATACAAATGAAAACACCGGGCGGCTTCGAGGCCAAGAGTGCAACGCGAACCGCACTGCTCTTTGCCATCAGCGGGGCAATCGGCGGAGCTGGTTGGAGCGGACGATCATCCCTGCATTGGTTGGCTTTGCTCTTTCCATTCGCATACCTCCAGTCTCGCAGTCGCCTGGACTCTTTGAGCGCGCTTGTTTACTACGCAGCGGCAACCTGGGTGGTGGTTCCCGGCTCTCAGGCTTTCTTTCACTCGGAGCGGAATCTTCTGATCCCAATTTTCATTTGGGTTGCTTTGACAGTCTTGGGAGCGGCCCCGTGGATCATCTTCTACAACCGCCGATGGCTCCCCGTTTCGGCGATCGCCGCCATAATGGTTCTGGCGCTCCCGCCCCTTAGTCTTGTAACCGTCGCCCATCCGTTTATTGCGGCTGGGCAATGGTTTCCTGGGACTCGTTGGTTTGGCCTTTGTCTTCCGCTAGTTTTGATTGCGGCCTACAGACAGGCGGGCCGTCTCGCAGTGTTCACCATTCTGATCGCGGCATCGCTCATGACACACGCCCGATTCGCGCGTCCGACCCCCGATCCTCGCTTCGTCGCCGTGAATACAGAATCCGATATCACACCCGAGCGAAACCTGTCAGGCTCAGCCCTCGAGGTTCAGGAATCGTCGCTCCAACGCATCGCCTTGACGCATCCCGATGCGCTCGTGATCTTTCCGGAATCCATAATCCCCAATTGGAGCCCGATGCACGAGGCGCGTTGGGCGACGACCTTTGCGCTCTTAAAAGAGCAACACACCGGCTTGCTCATCGGCACCACCATTCCAATACCCAATATGGAAGCGAATCGAAATATCCTCCTCTCGCGGGGGCTCACTGAGCGACTTTCTTATGTCCAGCGAGTGCCAGTGCCGCTCGGCATGTGGCAGCCCGGAAGCGAACACAACGGCTTTCCTCTCATGCTTCGCTTCCCGCCCACAATTCGCGTCTGGAATCGACGCGCCGGAGTGCTTATCTGCTACGAGCAGCTCATTGTCTGGCCGGCGCTGCAAACTCTCGCGCACAACCCTGATTTGTTGATCGCTCCTTCCAACGTCTACTGGGCTTCCAAGACGACCATCCCGGCGGTTCAGCACATCACGGCGCAAGACTGGGCGGACCTATGGTCGATCCCGCTCTATGAGGCGAGCAACCGATGAAAAGCGTGTTATTGATCTGCGCTCTCTGCCTGGCGGCGAGGACCAATGCTCAGGACGCAGACATAGTGGCACTTCGTTCGCGCTGCATCCCGGAAGCCCCGCTCACAACCCTTCACGCAATCGTCCGAGCAGAATCCAACGGCAATCCGAACGCAATGCAGATCGACTTTCCAAAAGCACTCCTCAGACAGTGGCACTTCCCGAACGGCACGCTGCGACTCAAGCGCCAGCCTTCCACACAGCGTGAAGCCCTCGATTGGCTCGACTACCTCCAGCGCTACGCCATCTTCGTAGACTTGGGGCTGATGCAGGTCAGCACCGCGGAGGC
>CAZZVD010000345.1:3226-4591 GCA_964657465.1 uncultured Acetobacteraceae bacterium
GACCTCACGATCACCGGCGCTCTTGCATCCAGAAATAAGCTCGGCATCACCGAACCGACCGCCCTTGCAAGTGCAGTGGCAGATTTCAACGCCTTCCGCCTTGCGGAGCTCCAGACCTCGCCGATTTGCGGTGGCTTCGATTCGGCCCACCTCCAAGACATTCATCGTCACCTCTTCCAGGACATCTATGAGTGGGCCGGCGCGCTGCGCGGCCCGGGAGAATTGGCTGCATCCCACCTCGAAAAGTCTCTGAACAGCGTATTCGATCGATTGGCCCGCGAAAACCACCTCAAGGGATTGGGTCCCGAAGACTGGATGCGGGGAGCTTCCGCACACATATACGACATCGGCGCCCTTCAGCCCTTTCAAGCTGGAAACGACATCACGCTCCGTGAGTTTGCCGCTGAACTGGCTCGCAAGAACGACATGAGCCTGCACTGGGATGCCAATCTCTCCGTTGCCGACCCTATGCATCAGCTCCGGCCGGAAGAGCAAGCGGCGAATATCCGACGCATAATCATGCTGGCGATGGATACGAATTCCAGTTTGCAACTTCCCGGTCGCGGCACTGTCACTGAACTCGGTGCCGAGAGGCTGCTGTCGCTCGGGATTGCGCATCTATAGACGGATGAAATGGGGTGCCTTTGAGCGACTCTGCCGCAGAGAGAATTCTTCTTTGCGGGCAGCCTTTGTTACATACAGCGCGGTCTACAAGGTCTTTTGGGGATTGATTCTGTTCGCAACAATCGCCACAGCAGTAGCGCTCTTCCGTCCAGTGACACTCCGTCATCGACCGCAGGCTCAAGAATCCGCCCAGAACCTGCTCGACCGGGCTGACAAGCTAGCATGGGGGAATCGCTGGGCCGACGCTCAACCCCTCTACCATCGCGCCGAGCAGATCTTCGCGAGTCAGCATCAGCTATCGAAAGCGTTGTACGCTCATGTCAGTCAAATTGCTCCGGACGAATCCGGGGACCTTCGGTCGACCATCTTGATGCTCGATAAGGACCTCACTAAGCCCGAGGCGGCAGACCCAGAAACACGGCTTCGTATTCTGGTAGTGCGCGGAATGAAGGAAATCAATCTTGACGCGACGGACGCGCGGTCCACTTGGCAACAAGTCGCAAATCTTGCTACAGCGCAGCATCACTATGAACTAGCTACCCGCGCCACCGGAGAACAGGGCATCACCTCTTTCCTGCTGGGCGATACCAAGAAAGCCAAACGCCAAATCCTGATGGCATGGGGGCTTTCCAAGATTGAGCGTGATCCCGCCGCAACCGTGAGGTACGAAAGCCTTTTCGGCGAAGGACTCGTCCACCTCACTCGCTTCAAAGAGGCTCTCACACCGCTGAACGAGGCCAT
>CAZZVD010000346.1:0-4561 GCA_964657465.1 uncultured Acetobacteraceae bacterium
GCTGCTCGAAACAGCCGGTCTCAGCATCGTAATCTCGAGGAGAACCCTTCTTCATGTGCCCGCCACCTCCGGCGGCACCTATACATTCAAACAGACGAAATAACTTCCCAGTCGAAGGAAACATCGACGCCTATCTAGGCTGATCTGGAGCCAAGCACGATGGATTGTGCACCGTTCAAAACGGATCGCAGAGGAATGAAGGCTGTTGCGTGCCGTCTTGGGCGCGCTTCTTCGGGCCGGGCTTCTGCCGGGTGAGTGGTCGGTGCTCCTGCTTTTCCAACGCGCGCGTAAAATCTGATGACCCGAGTGGCCGACCGCTATAAGTGCTATCCCGAATTGCCTTCCGGCTGGACTCCTGCTGCGGGGCCGCGAGAAAAGCGCGCCATGAGTCATGGGACCAAACATGCCGCCAAGCATCCATGCTCAACCAGGAATCGTGAGGCCTGCAGCCGGAATGAGCGGGTGCGGAGGACCAGGGCCATTCCTCGGAGGATGCAACCAGTGCGGCTCTTACGGGATTGAGCTCGATATACCGCAAGGCTTCCCAAAGATGGCTTTGGTCCAGTGGGCAAGAGTAAAAGCGTCCCTGCCACACATGTCCGCTGGAATGGTTCACTGCATTCCAGTAGGAGGCAAAGCGTCCATGTGCTTGCTTAAGACTGCGGGCAAGACCATCCCTCGTTCGCGGCACCGCGATGAGATGGACATGATTGGACATCAGGCAGTAGCCGATCAGCTCTACACCGTGACGCTGGATGCCTTGAAGCAGCAAATCGAGATAGATGCTGCGCTCGGTGTCGGTTTCGAGGATGAAACCCTTGGTGTTACCGCGTTGCGTAATGTGATGTGCGACTTCGAGAGCGACGACACGTGCGAGTCGCACCATTTTCATGACCTGTTCGCAGTAATTGCGGTGCTAGCCGTGCAACGGCTGGAAATCACGAGGGCGATCGCCCAGCCATCACCTCAAACGATCATCAATCTGATGGATGAAGGATCTGCATTTGGAAAGATTAAATGGCCTTCAGGATAGCTGCGGAACTTCGTAGCGAGTTCGGAAGTTATTTCGTCTGTCCCCCATCCCCCCCAGAGTAAAAGCGTCCCTGCCACACATGTCCGCTGGAATGGTTCACTGCATTCCAGTAGGAGGCAAAGCGTCCATGTGCTTGCTTAAGACTGCGGGCAAGACCATCCCTCGTTCGCGGCACCGCGATGAGATGGACATGATTGGACATCAGGCAGTAGCCGATCAGCTCTACACCGTGACGCTGGATGCCTTGAAGCAGCAAATCGAGATAGATGCTGCGCTCGGTGTCGGTTTCGAGGATGAAACCCTTGGTGTTACCGCGTTGCGTAATGTGATGTGCGACTTCGAGAGCGACGACACGTGCGAGTCGCACCATTTTCATGACCTGTTCGCAGTAATTGCGGTGCTAGCCGTGCAACGGCTGGAAATCACGAGGGCGATCGCCCAGCCATCACCTCAAACGATCATCAATCTGATGGATGAAGGATCTGCATTTGGAAAGATTAAATGGCCTTCAGGATAGCTGCGGAACTTCGTAGCGAGTTCGGAAGTTATTTCGTCTGTCCCCCATCCCCAGTCAGGGACCTCGTAATTTGCAAGCGACTGCCAATCAGGCTGGAAAGGGCCTGCAGTTGCTTCCTTTTCTACGGTCGCGAGGATCTCGTCTCGTCGCTTATTGTATTTTTCGCTGGCCTTCTGCCATGCCTTATCGACGGATGCGGCATCCAGCGTCCTGGTACTACGATCCTGTTCGATAACCTGAGCGCTGAGTGACCAGAAGGAAATGCTGACGGCGAAAAGAAGTGCGGCTGTCCGGTTGGCCCGGCGCCGGTGCATGACATCGGAGAAAAGCGTCGGGAAAGGTGCGGAGGGCATTTGGGATCCGTCAAAGAGCACTAAAATATCCTACTAAAGCGCTTACTATAACGATATAAAAAAAGTGACGAGCTCGTTGTCTCTTGCCTCCCGCGCTCGCATATAATCGCTTTTTGGATCGTGAGGATGGGTCTGTGTGACGCACACGATCAATAAAAGACGATCTGCGTAAGAGACACCACTAGTGTTCTGACGTCGGAAGGCATGCATGATTTCCTATTGATGGCGTGCTTACCCGGCTTCCGTTTGCTACCTTGTATTTTATTTCTCCAAAGCCAGACGGGTCGACTTCTTGCGAGCAGTTGACTCCCGCGCCACGAGTTGAGGATCGAGCACAATCTTTTTTGTTCTTGGCCGCGTTGCAGAGGATTCAACGATTGCGATAATGAGCTTGCCGGCGCGTTCACCGATAACGACACTCTGCTGGTCGACGCTTGAGAGCGGCACGCGCAGCGAGGTGTTGTAATGGAGGTTTCCGCATCCGATAATTGCAATGTCCTTCGGGATCCTGAGTCCCGCGGCGAGAATCGCATCCATTGCGCCAATCGCCAACGGATCGTTGTAGCAGAAGACTCCATCTGGAAGCCATTTCAGCGATAGCAGCCGCTGCATCGCCTCCTCCCCCTGCCCGCGGCTTTCCGCATCCACCTTATCCCGCATGATGATGTATTCGTCCCGCACCTGCATCCCCGCGGCGTTCATGGCTCGTCGGTATCCCTCGAGCCGTTGTGTGCCGGTGCTGTCGTCTCGTCCGCTGATATGGGCGATGCGCCTGCAGCCGGAATCGATGAGATGCTGCGTAGCCAGGGACCCGGCTGCGACGTCATCCACGCCAACAAAGTTGGCGGAAAGTCCGGAAAAGCTCCTATCGATCAGTACGTACGCTTGTTTCTCCTCTTCGAGGCGATCGAACAAAGCACGCGACGTGGTCGTGGCGGCGATGACAAGGCCATCGAGGCGTCGCGCGACCATATGTTCGACTTCCTGCTCTTCGATCTCCGGATCTTCCTCTGACGAGGCAATAATAAGTGAGTAGCCTTGCTTGCGGAGCGAACGAGCCAGCGATTTGGCGACCTCTGCAAAGAATGGGTGCAGCAGATCTGGGACAACAAGCCCGATCAGGTAGCTCCGGCCGGTCGCGAGGCTGCGTGCCGCGACATTGGGCTGATACCGAAGCTCCGTGGCGCGTTTGAGCACTCTTTGGCGTGTTTTCTCGCTGATATCAGGATGATTATGTAAGACCTTGGAAATTGTAACGATAGAAAGACCGAGGTCTGCAGCTATATCCTTCAGGCGTGCGGGCATATGGATGATAATACTTTGCAAAACTTCACAACTTCTCGCGACAGGGATTGTCGGCGCAGTCTCCTAGTAACCTTTAGGGGACGCTGGCCTGGATTGAGCGAATGGGCGCCGGGGATTGGCTTTGCCGAATGCCTCCTAGCGGATTCTAAACACTGGTTGCTTTCTTGCTCGCGATCCGCGCCGAAGCATGGCGCTGGTCCAGCGCCGGCGTTTATTGCGGTCGCGGGACGCGAGCCCCGTGGTTATTCGAGGAGTTCTGGGAGAACCGATTAAATCGTGACTTCTTAGAGGGACTTTTTGGATACCGGTCACACGGCATTGTGCCTCGAACAGATCAGTCGTAACACCCACACTGGCCGTCCACTCGGCTCAGCAGAGTTCACGCGCTCGCTGGAGATGAAGTTGCGACGGCATCTGGCACCGAGCCTGGGCCTAAAAAGAAGGCATCGGCAAATGACACATCGGCTCTTCTGGCCTTTTGACATGGCGTTCCCTTGCGTCTTATGTACCGATTCGGGGGCTGTTCCGTCCGTCCCCGCATCTCCCTTGCGACAAAAGAGTTATGGAGAAAGTCTCGTGGAATCCCACATCTCGCGAAAAAGGAGCGAGATGTGGGGCACCCGTCGATCGCTTCACGGAAACAGAGTTGAACGGGATGTGTGGTGGCGAAAGGCGCTCATAAACGTCTCTGCGTGCGTGACGCACTCCACTAGTTCTCTCTGCTTCTCGGCGGGAACATGTTGCGGAGAAGGCGCGGGCCTGCAAGAAGAAAATTGAGTGAGATGCCGGGCAGGGCCTTTATATCTTGCCGAACCGGGGTCTCGTCCACGCCGCCCAGCATCACTCCGTGCCGCATGGCATACCAGGTAAAGGCAGAGGCGAACATAGCAAGAGCGAAGGAGATCATCAGGCCGCTACTCTGATGTGGAGTCCCCGCCATGTGGTGGATTCCCACCTGGGCGAGCAGCATAAGCCCGGGCAGGCCCGCCCAGACCAGGAAAGCCGTCGCCCAGAGTGGCTGTGCCTCGCGCAATTGTTGCGATATCGCTCCGAGCAGCCCAGCAGCGAAGATGGCGAAGACCGCCTCCACAACCATGGCCTTAGTTGCCTCCTCGCGGCCTGCTTTGAGATTCGTTACAAAAAAAAGCAAGAGACCGCAGAACGGCCGTGAACATGGCTGCCTTCCAACTCCAGGGAGGAACGAGCGTGCGGAGGGGGCTTCTGAGTATGTCCCGGAGAGCTTGCTTCAGGTCCTGGGGCGGCGACGATGGGTGTTGCTGCGGCATGCAGTCTGTTTGATGCCGAGCCGGCTTTGATTCAGCAAAGGCAAGAGATCCGTGACGGAGATCCGTG
>CAZZVD010000347.1:0-4518 GCA_964657465.1 uncultured Acetobacteraceae bacterium
CGTTTTCCAGTCGGGAGATGTGGGAATTCACAGAACCCCACCAGCAACTCTTCCCCAATCCACGCCGCTCCAGGGAAACAAGCCCCACCCGTGTCATCGACCCCAACTTGTCATCCCGAGGAGCTTGCTTGCAGTGCAAGTCAAGGACGGGATGAATGGGGTGCGATACGCATCAGTCTTGCTGAGGGAGCGGAGCAGGATGTCCTCCACGCAAGCCAAACGCGGCTTGCGTGGGCCACCCTCGGCTTTTTTGGATGCGGGCAGGGAGCAGATCCTCCTGATTGGCGACTGATCGGACCCTAAACACTGTAGGGTGGCCCATTCAAGCCGCGTTTGGCTTGAGTGGGGGACATTTGAACCCTCGTCCAGAGCGCTTTCCATTTTGTTCATTAGGAGCGCAGCCGAGGGATCTGCTGTGCGCCTCTACCCCCTTCACGCTTCTTAACAAAGCCGATGGTCGGACCAGCGGAGGAACCAGCCGTGCCGCCGCCTTCCGCCTCCCTCTCACCCTACTACGCCAAAAACGCAGGAACGCTCAACCGCAAACGCGCATCCCCCTGCAACCAAGCCTCGAACTCTGGAGCCGGCCGCAGCCCCAGCGCCCTCCGCAAATAAAGCGCATCGTGAAACGAAGTGCTTTGGTAATGCAGCATCACATCATCCGCGCCGGGAACACCCATGATGTAGTTCACCCCGGCCGCGCCCAGCAACGTAAGCAGCACATCCATATCATCCTGGTCGGCTTCCGCGTGGTTGGTGTAGCAGACATCGCAACCCATCGGCAGCCCTAACAGCTTGCCGCAAAAATGATCTTCCAACCCCGCGCGAATGATCTGCTTGCCGTCATACAAGTACTCCGGTCCGATAAAACCCACGACGGTATTCACCAGCATCGGCCGGTATCGCCGGGCCACTGCATACGCGCGCGCCTCGCACGTCTGCTGGTCGACCCCATGGTGCGCATCGGCAGAAAGCGCACTCCCCTGGCCCGTCTCGAAATACATGACGTTCTCGCCCAGGGTGGGGTTGCCGTCTTTGCTTGCCGAAGCAAACGACGCGCCCCGTTTCAGCTCCCGGGCCGCCGCATACGCTTCATCGAGCAGCGAAAGATTCACTCCAAACGAACGGTTGGCAGCCTCTGTCCCCGCAATGGATTGAAACACCAGGTCGACCGGAGCTCCCTGGCCAAGCGCCACCATGAGCGTAGTTACATGGGCCAGCACGCAACTTTGAATAGGGATCTCATACTTCTGCCGCACATGGTCGATCAACTGCAACAACGTCTGTACGCTGTGCGCATTATCCGCAGCAGGGTTAATGCCGATCACGGCATCGCCGGAGCCCAGCAGCAGGCCATCCACCATCGCCGCCGCAATGCCGGCCGGGTCATCGACCGGATGGTTCGGTTGCAGCCGGGTCGACAGCCGCCCAGGCAAGCCCACGGTGGTGCGAAACCGCGTAACCACCCGGATCTTGCGCGCCACCAGGATCAAATCCTGGGCGCGCATCAACTTGCTCACGGCCGCGGCCATCTCCGGCGTGATGCCGGGCGATACCGCTGCCAGCATCTCCCCGGTCGCCGCATCCGAAAGCAGCCAATCGCGAAACTCACCCACCGTCAACGACGAGAGCGGGGCAAACGCCACCCGGTCATGCCCGTCGATAATCAGGCGGGTCACCTCGTCCTCTTCATAGGGGATGAGCACATGCTCGAGAAAATCACGCAGCGGCACATCGGCAAGCGTCATCTGCGCGGCCGCCCGCTGTTCTGCCGTCTCCGCGGCCACCCCGGCGAGTGCGTCTCCAGAACGATAGGGGCTGGCCTTCGCCAGAACTTCGCGCAGGTCGGCAAACTGGTACGTGACTTCGCGGATCGTTCTGCGCAGCCGCATGGTGTGGTCCATACTAATACGGCCCAATCCCGGCAACGCATACCTGTTATTCTCGAAAGCCCGGAGGGCGAAACCATCTCACAAACTTACTCATTTTCCATCGCGCTGGGCCTGTTGGCCGGCATCGTCTCCGCCCAGCGAGCCATGGCACAATCACCGCCGCCCGCCCACCCGATCATCCTGCATGCAGCGCGGCTGTTGGATATCGAAGCAGGCCGTATCCTCACCCCGGGCGAAGTGCTCATCGAGGGCGATACCATCCAGGCCGCCGGCACCTCGGTAGCCCATCCCGCTGGTGCTGAAACCATTGATCTGGGTGACACCACCCTGATGCCCGGCCTGATCGATGCGCACACCCACCTCTTCCTCCACCCGGGCGCAGAAGATCTGCAGACCGTGCTCGAATCCGTTCCGCAACGGGTCATCACCGCCACCCTCGCCGCGCGCGCCGACCTGCTCGCCGGGTTCACCGCCGAGCGCGACATGGGCACCGAGGGCGCGGGCTCAGCCGACAGCGCCGTGCGCGACGCCATCGACCAGGGAACGATCCCAGGCCCCCGCATGCGAGTCAGCGGCAACGCCATCAGCGTACTGGGTGGGCATGAAGACGCCATCCATTACAACCCGGACCAGCACGTGCTCTCGAATGCTACCTACGCCAACACCGGCGATGAACTCGTCACCGTGATCCGCCAACAAATCAAGGAAGGCGCGGATTTTATCAAGATTTATCAAACTGGCCGCGATTTCCTCAAAGATGGCCAGTTTCATAGCACCGTGCAGTACACGCAGGCGCAACTGGCGCAGGCTGTGGCCGAGGCAGCCCGCCTGAACACGCGAGTGGCTGTACATTGCGAAGGCGAACCGGGCGCAGTGTATGCCGTGCAGGCTGGGGTAGCTTCCGTCGACCACGCCGATCAACTGGGCGATGAAACCATGCGCCTTATGCGCGAAAAGCAGATTTACGCGGTGCCCACCTTCGCCATCCAGGAATACTTCTACGCCCACGCCGCCTCGCCAAAAGCTGCAGAAACGGAAAAATGGCTGCTCAACTACCATGTCGAGCAATTCCGCCGCCAGCTGGCGCAGGGAGTCCCCATGGCGCTGGGGTCCGATGTGGGCCCGTTTCCCCATGGAACCCAGGCCCGTGAGTTCGAGCTCATGGTCCAGTACGGCATGAAACCAATCGACGTCCTCAAGGCCGACTTGCTCCACGGAGCCCGGCTACTGGATTGGGAACATGAAATTGGCGTGCTGAAGCAGGGCTACAAAGCAGATGTTGTCGCCGTCCCCGGCAACCCTGTCGACGATATCAGCGTCTTAATTCGCGTCTCATTCGTCATGAAAGCTGGCATTATCTACCGTCGTTAGGCGGCGATGCTCTTCGTCTGCCGCATTGAAATTCAATAGGAACTTGTATAGTATGCTGAGCGATCTTTAAGCGGAAAAACTTGCATTTTGGGCCTAAGCCGCACGCGACGCTGCAATCGTTCCAGTAAGTGAAGGAGAAAGCATGAAGAAAACAGTAGCAACGCTAAGCCTATTAGGCCTGATCGTTCTGCCCTCGTTTGGACAGGATAAAGAAGCGGATCGTGTGGTGTCCGCAGGAACTGTAATTCAGCAGATTATGGATCTGCCCGATGACATCCCCCAGGACGTAATCGACAAGGCAGACTGCGTCGTTGTACTCCCCTCGGTCGTCAAGGCGGCCTTCATTGTAGGTGGCAGCTATGGCCGTGGTGTTCTGACCTGCCGCAGCGGTAAAAACTTCCGCGGACCCTGGAGCGCACCTAGCATGATGGCCCTGGAAGGCGCGAGCGTCGGCTTCCAGATTGGAGGTCAGGCTACGGATTTCGTGCTCCTGCTCATGTCGCCGACCTCGGCAGCCAACATCCTCAAGAGCAAGGTCAAGATCGGTGGCGATGCATCGGCAGCGGCCGGCCCGGTAGGCCGCAATGCTTCTGCTGAAACCGATGTCACCATGCGGGCAGAGATCCTGTCCTACTCACGTGCACGCGGACTGTTCGCTGGCGTGTCCTTGTCCGGTTCCACCCTGCGCCCTGACAACGATGGCAACAAGCGTCTCTATGGCAAGGCCGTCACCGCGGACCAGATCGTATTTGACAAGGCAGTACCGGCGCCTCCGTCAGCTGCCAAGCTGCTGCGCACCCTGGATAAGCATTCCCCAAAGAATCTGTCCAAAAATCCGTAACTTCCACGTACTAGCAACGATCGGATGGCGCAAGCTATCCGATCGTTTGTTTTATTGGTGTTTTTGTCCTTTAGGAGGGCGACTATGTTTCACCTGTTATGGGAAGCGGTCATCGGTTTGATTGTGGGCGCCTTGGCCAAATTCATCATGCCCGGTAAAGATCCCGGCGGCATATTCATCACCATGCTGATCGGCGTTGCCGGCGCGTTGTTGGCGACGTTCATCGGTAGCCACGTGGGCCTGTACCAGGAAGGGCAGAGTGCCGGCTTCCTCATGTCTCTGCTTGGAGCGATCATCCTCCTGGCCATTTACCGGCTCATCAAAGGCCGCACCGCCAGCGTCTAAGCCGCATTCTCACGGCCTGTTCCGCAACAAATGACGGGTGCCCCACATCTCGCTCGTTTTTCGCGAGAT
>CAZZVD010000348.1:0-4395 GCA_964657465.1 uncultured Acetobacteraceae bacterium
CGGTCAGCAATGCTGCCAACCATGCCATTGTTCTCGTATTCGAAAAACCGGCCCATCGAGGTAGGGAACACCAGCACCTTCGTGCCCGCATGTCCAAAGCTCAGCAATTCCATGTCGCGGTCAAGGTCCTTCGACCACCAGCGATAGTAAGCGCGTTGCAATCGTGACTCCTGGCGTCAGCATGTCAAGGCAGGCGTGGCTGTTTGCTACTCTAAAACACAATGCCGGCGGAACCCATCACAAAGAACCAACAGGATCTGGAGACGAGAAGTGACCTTCCCGCCCGGCTGCGAAAGCACGAACGCTTCATCTCTCGCATCCTCGAACAGCATCATGATCTGCTGGTCTACGTTCCTCCCGCGTATGACGATCAAGGGGAGCGGCACTTCCCCGTTCTCTACATGCAGGATGGTCAAAACCTGTTCGACGGTGCGACCGCGTTCATCCCGGGCAACTACTGGCATATGGGCGAAACCGCGGACACCCTGATCGAAAATGGATCCATGGAGCCGCTGATCATCGTCGGTATCTACAACTCCGGGGTAAAGCGGATCGATGAGTACACGCCGGTGCCCGACCAGCGATTGGGCGGGGGCCATGCAGACGACTACGGCCGCATGCTGGTGGAGGAGTTGAAGCCATTCATTGATGCGCAATACCGCACGCTTGCTGGCGCAGAGCATTGCGGCATCGGCGGCTCTTCGTTAGGGGGCCTGGTCAGTCTGTATTTTGGCCTGCTCTATCCCGCCGTATTTTCCAGGTTGGCCGTCATGTCCCCTTCCGTATGGTGGCGGAAAAGGGCCATTCTCACCACCGTCGCCCAGCTTGCAGAGAAGCCAAACGCGCGTATCTGGCTCGACATCGGGATGAAAGAATCGTCGAACGCATTGCCCGATACCCGCCTCCTGCGCGATCAGCTTATTCAAAAAGGATGGCGCCTCGGGATCGACCTCGCCTACACCGAGGATGAAGCCGGTGAGCACACCGAGGCTGCCTGGGCCAATCGCACCGGCCCCATGCTGCAGTTTCTGTTCCCCCGTATGCCAGACGAGAGCTGACTCCCGGAGAACGTTTCGGCAAACAGCGAGCGGGCAAACTCGGCCGGCACAGTAGCGGAGTACCAACCTTAATTCAGCCTGTTTTTAATGTGGCTTACATCCAACCCAGTACCTTTCGAATCTGATCACAGGATCGTGGTTTTCTGGCACAGGTCCCTGGCAACCCAAAAGGGAAACTGTATTGTATGCAGAGGCCATGTCGCCCCTGATAGAGGAATGGATCGCGAGGTCCTTCCGCCTGAAAGCTCCAAAAGACGCGTTCCGTGTGACATATCGTGACCGGCGAACTGACCGCCGTTGCGATCTGCTCAAGTCTCTGTAACAGATCGCTCGGCCACGTGAGCCGCCCCAATCAAATTCATCAGACCGGCAAATGTGCTGTGTTGGAGGCATTCTTGTATCCCCTTCGTTCCCGCGCCATCGCACTCTTCGTCATCGGCCTGTTCGCGATTGCTCCGTTTGGCTTAGCCCAGTCCACAGCAACCCTGGCCGGCAGAGTCATGGACCCTTCCGGCGCGGCAATCCCCAACGCACAAGTCACCGTACGTGCGCTCGGCACGGGTGTCGACCGCACCACCGTGTCTGACGCCCAGGGCAACTACACCGTGCCTTCCCTGCAGCCGGGCGACTATAGCGTGCGCGTACAAGCCGCCGGCTTCGCCAACTACCAGCTCGCCAGTGTCACCCTGCAAGTGGCCCAGAGCGTCACCGCGGATGTGAAGCTGGGCGTTGCTGCCACTGGTGAGGTCGTGCAGGTACAAGGCACAGCCCCCATCCTCGATGCGCAGACCATGACCGTTGGCCAGGTCATCGACCAGAAGACCGTGCAGGAGATACCACTCAACGGCCGTCACTTTCTCGACCTCACGAATCTGACGCCCGGAACCGTCGTACCGCCGGCCACCGGGAGCCTCACCACCGCCAGCCGCGGCTTAGGCGCAAATTCCTTCGTAACCGCAGGCCAGCGGGAAGACGCCGTCAACTTCATGATCAATGGCGTCAACCTGAACGATTTGTCGCAGAACCAAATCACATTCCAGCCTTCGATCAACACCACGGCGGAATTCAAGATCTCGAACTCCACCTACTCCGCGGAGTACGGCCGGTCTTCGGGCGCCGTCGTCAACGTGGCCACCCGTTCGGGCACAAACCAGTTTCATGGAGAGGCATTCGATTACCTGCGCAATAACTATTTCGACGCGCGCAACTTCTTCAACCGCAAGCCGGCTAGGCAGAACTCTTTCATTCGTAACAACCCCGGCGGCGCTCTCTCGGGACCCATCTGGAAGGACCACACTTTCTTTTTTCTTAGCTACGAAGGGCTACGCCAACGGCAGAATCTGCTCTTCAACAGCAACGTGCTCAGTCCATCCCAGCGGGCAGCCTTTGCCGCCAGCCCCGCCGGCTCGGCGTACGCCCAACTGGTCAACGTGATCCCTGCCGGCAACAATGCTACCGGGACTGTCTTCCAGGGTTCCTCGCCAGGGCCGGTGAAGACCGACCAGTTCTCTGGCGACCTGTTCCATACCCTGGGCGCCAACGATAACCTGCACGGCTACTATGCATGGCAGCAGGATGCGCGTACGGAGCCCAACCTGCAGGGTAACGACGTTCCCGGCTTTGGTGACCATCGCACGGCTCACCGGCAGGTGGCCACTCTGAATGAGGTACACATCTTCTCGCCCAACATCGTGAATGAAGCACGACTGGGCTTCAATCGAATCGCAATTTCGTTTGTACCCAACACTGCGGCGAATCCTTTGGATTTCGGGATACAGAACGGCGTCGCTTACAACAACGCGCTGCCGCAAATCACGGTGCAGGATATCGGCCTGAACTTCGGCGGGCCGTCGGGCTTTCCGCAGGGCCGCTTCGACACTGCGGGCGTATTCTCTGACACGCTTTCCTGGAGCCTGGGGAAGCATACGATCAGAACGGGCGGTGAGTTCCGCCGGTTCGTCGGCGCATCTTTCTCCCAGACACCCGGCGTGCTCACCTTCAGCTCGACACCTAACTTCATCAACGGCCTCGCCACTTCCTTCAGTGTGACGCCCACCCAGGTGAACAGCCGTATTTTCGAAAATGCGGCCGCCGGCTTCGTTTCGGATAACTACAAAGCTACCTCGCGGCTTCAGCTCGAACTAGGTTTCCGCTTTGAATGGAACGGCACGCCCACAGAAGGAGGCGGCCGCCTGGTGAATTTCAATCAGAACACCGATCAGCTGGTGCATGTGAGCCAGGCCTTCAATCAGAACTACAATTACGAACCGCGCGTCGGCTTCATCTACGATCTGCGCGGCGACAACAACACCATTCTGCGCGGCGGCTTTGGCATCCTGGCCGATCAACCCGTGAGCGGCGTGGTGACTGGCCTCGCGGGGAACCCGCCGAATGCCAACCCGGTCAGCGAGACGGGCTCGCTGCCGGTGGGCACTCTCTATGCCAACGCATCGCTAGCTTCACTTGCGCCCAGCGCCACCAATCCGAAGCTGAGCAACGCGTACACCGAAAGCTATAACCTCAACCTGCAGCAGCAGTTCGCCCAGGGCGTGGTGATGGAAATCGGCTACATCGGCTCTGAAGGCAAGCATCTCCGCGTGCAGCGCAATCTTAACCAGTTTATCTACCCGAACGGAAAGCCACTCAGGCCCTATGCCAACCTGTCTATCGACAGCCAGGTTCGCCCGGGCTCAGGGCTGGGCAACATAGCTTATGTTGATTCGGATTCGCTTTCCAACTACAACGCGCTCTGGTTCACCATGCGCAAAGCCCTCGCCCATGGCATCGAGATTAACTCCACCTATGTCTGGTCCAAGTCGCAGGATTTGAATTCTCTTGGATCCCAGGGTGGATACACCCTCCAGGACAACTTCAATCCCCGGGGCGACTACGGGCTTTCCGACTTCGACGCGCGCGATCACTTTGTCTTCTCCGGAATCTGGAACCTTCCCTTCCACGGCAACCGGTTAGCTGAAGGCTGGTTGTTGGCCAACATCACGCAACTGCAGAGTGGGAACCCGCTGAACGTGACCACCACGTCTACCTACAACGGGGTGGCTGGTACGATCCGGCCCACCCTGGTGGGCGCGTACTCCACTGGCCGTGGTGCGATCCTGCCAAATGGGAACGTGTCTTTCATCCACGCCACGGCGTGCGCAACCCTGACTGCAGGTTGCTCCTTTTACGCGCAGCCGGCCGGGTTTGGCACGCTGCGCCGCAACGCGTTAACCGGACCCGGCTTCGCGGATTCTGACCTGTCGCTCGAGAAGACCACCCGGCTCACCGAACGAACTGCCCTGATCGTGCGTGCGGATGCCTTTGATTTGCTGAACCATGC
>CAZZVD010000349.1:0-1936 GCA_964657465.1 uncultured Acetobacteraceae bacterium
TCACTGTGGGAACAAAAAATATCCCACGTCTGCCCCCGCAAACGTGGGATAACCTGGCAACGCCCTCACTGCGCGCATACGCCAGGGAACCTCTACCCAATCCGCTCAGTTATAAGGCCCGCTCCCCGGCTCAGCCGGTCCGACATCGTAAACCACCGAGGTCGTCTTCTCTTCCTCACCCAGCACCAGCCGAATGATGGCCAGCAACTTGTCATTCGCAATCGGCTTCTGCAGAAACGTCTTCGCCCCGGCCTTGATCGCTCGATCACGGTTGCCCACACGATCGCGACCAGACAACACGATCACAGGAATCGACGAAAGCTTCACATTCGCCTTGAGTCGCTCCAACACGCTGAAGCCGTCGCCAGCCGGCAGCCCCAGATCCAGGATCATGAGATCGGGCATGTGCTTGCGGGCTTCGGAGATGCTCGCCACCCCATCGCCGGCAGAAATCACATCGTAGTGATTCGCGATCAGTCGCTGTTCCAATCCCAGGCGCAGATCCGGATCGTCGTCCACTACGAGAATTTTCTTTTGATTTATCAGCATGAGATCTCCTTTGTGGTGTTGCACCAACAGTTCGCCCCTCATAGAATGTCGAACCAGTTCACCGCCATCACCACAGGAACCGCTTTCGCTGGGTTGGCGTTGTAGTTGCTCGCAAACGGCCCCACCCACGCCGGCGTCTGCTCACTGGAAAACCTGCCGGCCTGCGTCCACACCGCGCCATCCACTGAGTAGTACGCCAGGTAATCCTTCCCCGTGCGGCTTAAACGGAGATACAGCGGATTCTGATACTCCGGAAAATCAGGAGTGGCAAACAGCGTCGCCGCCTTGCCCTGCGTGACCAGGTGCGCCGCCAACGTCAGCGCGTTGCCATTCGTGCCCACAGAAAACGTGACAAAATTCCGGTCATCGGCAAGGACCATCAATCCCTGGCGCGTGTCGGCGTCCTGGGCCACAAGCAGCGAGTCAATCTTGATGGATACATCAAAGTTGACATCGGCAATCGGCTGCACCAGCCGCACCGCCTGGTTAGCCGGCAGCAGGGCATCATGATTGCTGCCCCCCGGCACCCGGAGAAACAAATGCGCATTCGAAACCGCCGCGGTGCCTCCTTCCGGCGCCCCCAGCGCCCACAACGGCCCGGGAAAGCTGCTGGACAACGGGCCCTTGGGCGCAGCAGGCAGCGGCGTCGCCGCCCTCGCTAACGCGCTACTGGCAAGCACCAGCAGCGCGCCCACCCTCAAGGTTCTTCCAAGTGTTTCATTCAGCCACATAGTGAGTATCTCCCAACACAATCGCTCTTAACTTGACTTACTATGCACTTACAAGCGACTTATCAGCTATTCCCTTTGCTGTGCATTACTGAAGTCATGACCACTCTGCTGTAGGGCGCCACGCTGTCTTATTACTGCACGTCGAACCAGTTCACCGACATCACTACCGGCACTGCCTGGGATGGCGTGTCATGGTGGTTGGCGGCGAACGGTCCTATGGCGCTGGGTGGGATGCTGCTGGTGAAGCCAACAGCCTGTGTCCAGGCCACTCCGTCAATCGAGTAGAACGCGCCATACGCGCTTCCCTTGCGCGTCAACCGCAGATACATAGGATTTTGATACTGGGCGAAGTCACCATCACTCAGCACGCTGACCGCCGCTCCGTTGCTCACGGTGTGGGCACTCAGCCCGATCCTGGTACCGTCGGTTTCCAGCGCAAAGGTGAGAAAATTCTTCGCATCCGACACCACCATCAACCCCTGGCTGGTCTGCTTATCCGAGGCATACAGGGGCGAATCGATCTTCATCGCCACATCGAAGTCCTCGTCGCCGATGGGCTGCATCACCCGCACCGCCTGGTTCGCACCAGACAGGACATCATGATTGCTGCCGCCGGGCACGCCCAGAAACAGATGGCCATTGGAGATTGAGGCGGT
>CAZZVD010000349.1:2036-4325 GCA_964657465.1 uncultured Acetobacteraceae bacterium
GTGGGCGAGGCAGTGGGCGCAGCCGGTGAATCCTCATCCGCCGCCTTCGCGCCGGCCGCAGGGGTGGCGCTCGCCGCCTCGTTGGCAATGCTGGCCGGCGGCGCGGTCATGGCGGTCATGGCTGCTGCAGTGGCAGCCGTCGCGGCGATCGGCTTGCTTAGCACCTGCACCGTCCAGGGAGACGAGGTGATCGTGCCGACATACGCTTTCACATTGACCACGCCCGTCGACACCGCGGTCACCTTGCCTAGTGTGCTCACCCTGGCAACGGCATGATCGGTGGTGTTCCATAATCTGACTTTATTTCCCTGCGCATCCGGGAGTGCATGCACTGTGCCGTCGGAATACACACCATAGGCGGTAAACTGCAGCGTGCCGCCGCTCAACATGGTGTTGGCTGCGTGGGCCGCGCCCAGGTACGCACTCACCAGCTGCGGCGTGGTCTCCTTCCCTTCACTGCTGCCGACCGTCCCTGTCACCACCGGGCTCGGCACATACCCCCACCTGGGAAACCGAATGCCCTGGTTCGCACCCTGCCCCCAGGAGGCAATCGCTTTGACCACGCTACCCGCCGGTGCAGCGAAGGGCGCCCCATACACGCGTGTGGAGCCGGCCGACTGCCCCGGACCGAAGATCGCGGGTGTGCTGCCGTCGGTAGTGTAAAACATCGTCACCGCGTGTTGCGCCACCGGCTCCCGCAGCGTGACCAGGCTGCCGCCAGTGGTCGTCGCCGCGCCCACACTCATCACCGGCGCAGCGATCTGCTGCGTGGTCGTGGTCCGCACAATTGTATTCGGGCTCAGCACGATGCCAGGGTTGTCCGTCGATCCCCCATCCTCATACGTCACTGCCGCTGATACATCGGTTGCGCTGCCACCCCACACGTCCGTGCCCGAGAAGTAATTGCCCGTAATAAGCGCATCGGTGTACGGTTCACCCACCGTAATACCCCAACCCGAACACCCCCATCCGGCTGCGCAGTCCTCCGGCCCATTGCCGCCCTGGAATAGGTTATCGGTAGCGATGCTGCCGCTGCCCCATAACTCCAGGCCAATGCCGTAGTGCCCGCCGGAGCCGCCTATAGTGATCGGCACGTCCCCGATAAACACGTTGTCACGGACTTCATGCGTGGGGGAAACCGAGGTGGACCACTCCGGGATGGATAACTCAAAGGTGTTGAAACTGGGGTTGTAGGGCTCATAGAACGCGTTGTGGTTATAGATGCCCTCACCGTTCGTATCCTGCTGGGTTTCAATCAGGATGCGCGAGTTGCCCTGCATATTATTGTTCTCCACCACGGCGTTCAGGCTGGCGATGCCAAGGGCTGTGGCCTGCGAAAGCTTCAATCCTTCTTCTGTCAGGTTGATGGTGTTGTTCGACCAGGTGAAGTGATTATTGTAGGCGTTCACCCAGGTGCTGGCGCACCCTCCACCCGAGTCCGGCCACGCCACTGCGCGGACGTCGGCGCAGTTGTTGAAGAATGTATTCCACACGATGGTCAGGTAAGTCACGCCGGAACCGGGAGTAAACTGCCAGTTCGCACCGTCGACATAGATATTGGACTGGGAGGCATAGCCGCCCGGCGGCGGGTTATTGTTATCGAACGCATTCTCCTGGATCACGATGCCCGACGCAGGATAGTTCACAAAAATGCCGCCCTGGGTGCCGCTGAAACGCAGGTATTGGATCACGCAACCCTGGGCGCCGGTGAGCGTGACGCCATTGCTGTTGGTGGAGAGCGCGTATCTGTCGGGGTTGACGCTGCTCAGGACTGCGGAGGGCAAATGGGTTTGCGTCACCACGCCGACATTAGGGCCCGTGTAGATGGTTCCATGCGTGCACGGCAGGGCCACGGTCTGGGCAAGCGAGTAGGTGCCCGGGGAAAAGACTACGGTGTTACCCGAGGCAGCGTCGGCCACCTGGACGATGTTCTGGATGGTGCTTGCACTGGAGCCGGCCGCGATGGTGTAGGTACTTGCGAAGGCCGGTACTGCCGTGCTTAGGAGAAGTAGTGCAGTTGTCTTTTTCACGGGAGAGCCTCCACGCGGCTACTTACCCGCAAAGCCACTATCCCGCTGTCGAGGTGTTAGTAACAATTACCTTTGCTGAGCATTACTGCTGTAACGAGTAATCCGGGTAAGCACTATGAACAAGAGTGACTTATTACTTAGATACCGAAGTAGAAGCAACCACAAGGCATCTCCTTGGGACGTCGGTCTCGCCACCAACCTCTCGAAACAACCACAATGCCCTTCTCCCTGGACGGGTGCCCCATGCTCGCGGAGTTCC
>CAZZVD010000350.1:0-3093 GCA_964657465.1 uncultured Acetobacteraceae bacterium
GTTAGCCCGGATTTCTCACCACGACTGTCCGGAGACAACCACAATGCCCCCACCCTTCCGGGGATTAGCCCGGATTTCCCACCAGTTAGCCCCACTTTGTCATCCCGAGCGCAGCCGAGGGATGACAAGTTGGGGGCTAGTGGCGCTTGCCGGCATTGCCTGCGGCGTGCAGCAAACACCCGCGGGAAGCCCGCATACGCTTGTCACTCAAACGCCACACGCTGCTGTAAATCCAAACGCCACACACGGCGGTCCGCCCACGCCACTAGCTAGGGCATTGTGGTCGGAAGCTGAGGGTTGTGGTGAGAAATCCGGTTAGACCAGGGTTAGACCGCGGTCCACACTTCGGTCAGTTCCCTATCTGTACCGGTCCTAGTTGCTTGAATCGCGTCGCCGGCTTGCCGGTCAAGAGCGCAAACGGCAACTTGCCTTTATCCAGCTTGCCGGTGTCTGGGAATTGCAGAAGGTAAGCCTCACCCGTACGCACGGGAAATTGGAGCACGGCAGCCGAGGTCGCCTTCAACACCACCACCTTGGTTTCGCCCTCCACCACCTCTACCATCTTCCCGGGCCAGGGATTGCGCACGCGGAGAACTGTATTGGCTCCAGCCTCGAATGCCACCGTCCCAGGCACGCCGGCGTGTACCTGCACGTCCACCCGGATGCGGTCGTGCACCCAGACGCTGCCCTCGAAGTCCCACGTGGCCGGTGTCGCGGGCGCAATGCGAATCAGCCCGTCATCGTCATCCTGCACCAGGGCCTCTGCCATCGCGAGCGCCACTACGCCTTGCTGCTCCACATAGAACTCTCCCGGCGGCCCACCCCAATTCGCAAACCCATTCAGGTAAGTCTGATACTTCTCGGTAAGGGCAATCAGCGTGGAACGAACTTCGTCTGCCAATCCCAGGCGCGCTGCCTGTACTGGATCGAAACTCCAATCCTGGTGAATGGGGTAAGGTCGCGTGGCATAGGTAGCTTTGGCAAGCGCCAGAAGGTGGGCGTCTTCCCGCACCAGGTTGTAGGGCCACACAGGCTCAAGGCCGATGTTTTCTTCGTTGTGCTCTGCTGCAGTGGGATCGTAAGAAGGAGCAATGACGGCCAGCACACCGCCGCCCGGTTCCGCTTTTGCCGCCTGCGGCAAAGCAGGAATCAAGCTCAGTTCCCTTTCCAGCTGCCGCACTACCCTGCTATCGATGTGCAACGCGCGTGCTGCCGCAATCACTGTTGGGTAAAGCGCCGAGCGCGCCGCCACATCCGTCACCGGGTCGAGCGTATCCCACTGCTGCTCGTGTGCGTTTGAGGGGTGGGTGTGCATCTTGCCATCGGCTCCGCGGGCTTCATACGCCATCAGAAACTCGGCGCTGGCCAGCATTACGGGAAAGTTTGCCGCCAGAAACACACCGTTCCGGGTAGCCAGGTATTGCCGCCATATCCAGAGGGACACCTCAGCGCCGGTTGAGAGGGTGCGCGCGTTGTAATACGGCTTCGAGGCCGCATCGCAGTTCATCCCCAACGTCGCTGGCCCTGCAGGGTCCCATTGCTCGTATTCCACGCCCGCACCGTTAAAGCGCATCGTCTCCGGTATGCAGATACCCGGCCGCCCCGCCATGTGCTTACGCGTCCAGCTTTCTATATTTGCCAAATTCTCACGGTACAAACGGAAGTAAGGTGCGTTTAACTCTGGCACGCCCGCGGCAATGTTCGCCGCGACCTGCATGCGCAGATTCCAATGCCAAAAAGCCGCCGGATCCCAACGATGCACGTCCTGGACCGCAGAGTACAGGTCGGCAATCCCAGCTTGCGATCCTGGGTAGCGACCGCCACTTTCGGCAGCAGCGGTGTACAGGTACAGGTTGCGCAGGTTTTCCATGTATTCGCCCGAGCCATCGCTCGAGCTCAATTTGATCAGCCCGGCACGGCTCCAATACTCATGCCACCATGCTCTGTGCTCCTGAAGGCGGCCGTTGGCCAGCGCGGCTTCCACCCCATCCGGCTTGCCTGGCACTCCGCTCGCATGGGGGCAGGCGACCACAACCCGGAAATGTCCTTCAGGTGTGGGCAAAAGATGGATCGTCACGGAGCGGGCATCGGTCACCGTGGCCGAAACCTGGCGGCCCGACGCACTGATCGCCGCAACCGAACCAAACGGCTCGCCGGTCGCTTCCGGACCGTAACGATCTACCCATTCCTCGGCCAATTTACCCATGGTGTGGGTGGCCGTTGCCGCCGGCTTGCGCGGTTCCCACAAATGAAGGGACGCTGTCTGCGCGACCTCAGGATCGGCGCCCGTCACGTCCACTACGAAGGTGTCGGTAGAGGTCTGCACGAACACCGTCACAGTGAGGCCGCCACCCTTCTCCACCAGGGTTCCGTTGTAAAGATCGAGGCGCCCTTTGAAATCAGCCGCGCCTGTCATGGCGGCTAATCCGGGGATGACTACCTGGCCGGGAGAATCGCGATGCGGCAGTGTATCCCCACGATTCAGCTGCGCGGTGAGGCCGTTTGCCGCCCACACGGCTACGCCGAGTCGTCCGTTGCCCAGGGGGATCGCCTCAGCAGGTGCGCGGTTGGGCTTACTCAAAACGATATCGGAACGGCTGACCAGTCCGGCGTTGTCGACGGCAAAATGCCCCGCGCGCCAGGCCGTGGTTTGCGCAATGCTGCTGCTTAACGCGCAGCCGGCGAGAGTGAAAAGCAGAAGCGTGCGTCGCATCCTACTGGTGTAACACTTCGCTGCCCTAAACGATAATGCCAGGGCCTGCGCCACTGGTTGCCCTAAGTCACTCCTTCGACGCGTTTCGGCAGGCTTGATCGGGCACGGATTTTGGGGAACCGGCGCTCATCTCCACCGGAAAGCATTGTTGTGCGTCGCGAAGCTTAGCAGAAACCCATAACCTCGCACATAGGGGGCCCGCACACCCACCTGCGCGGCCGCCCTGCTGATACCATCAAGTTCTGCTCCCTGCACGGTCCGGGCCTCACCACCATCCTGATGGTTTCTTTACATCATTTGCGGTAGAAACAAATTTGCCGGGAACACGTTTCCCCAGGAGAACCGATGTCCGACGCACTGCGCAATTTCATCGAGATACC
>CAZZVD010000350.1:3193-4306 GCA_964657465.1 uncultured Acetobacteraceae bacterium
TACAGCGCTGATATTCGCGGTGTGCTCAAGAGCTACGCCAACGGTCTGTTTCAGAGCAAGGGTTATACCCTCAATGCGGCCAACGAGATCGAGGGCTTCCTGTTCCAGGGTACCGATGCCGAGCGCCATTATCACGAAACCCAGCGCTTCGAGTATGTGAACACTGGCGGCTACTATCACTCACTGCCCGGCGATGTCTTACGGACGTTCATCGATACCAGCGCCGAAGTACAGCGGGCGATGGGATTCGAGAACGAGAAAGATCATCCAGAAGTCGCACCGTCACAGTTTGAGATCAATTACAGCTACAGCGATGTGGTGACGGCTGCCGATCAGATCCAGTTGTATAAGCTGGTTTGCCGGCAGATCGCCACCAGGATGGGTTTGACTGCGTCCTTTCTGCCCAAGCCGGTTGTGGGTGTGAACGGCAGCGGTATGCACACCAATGTTTCCATCAGCGAGAAGGGCAAAAACCTTTTCTGGGATGCGCAGGGCGAGGAGATGCTGAGCAAGCTGGGCTGGGAGTTTGTCGATCGCATCCTCACCCACGGCAACGATATCTGCGCGTTGCTGAACGCCAGCGTCAACTCTTATCGCCGTCTCGATCCGCATTTTGAGGCCCCCAACCAGGTGATGGCATCGGCCACCGATCGTGGCTCGATGGTGCGCATCCCCATCGGTAACGAGAAGAGCATGCGGGTGGAGGTTCGCTCGGTGAGTCCCGACGCCAATCCTTACCTTGTGCTTTATTCGGTCTTCAAGACCGGTATTGAGGGGCACACGGCGAAGATTGAGAATTTGCGCAAAGCCAAGCGTTTCCTGCCCGACAATATCTACACCGCTTTGGAGAACTTTAAAGACGCCGAGTGGACCACTACCCTGCTGGGCGCCGACGTGAAAGAACGGTATGCCGACCTGAAACAAGCTTCAGCGGATCGATGCCCTCGTCTTCTGGGTACTTTTGTCAAAGCTCCGGAGGTCCAGTACCACCACGATGTTTACAACCAATACCTTTGGAACAAGTTCTAGGCCAGGCTGAGTGGCGGCTTCTCAACGAAGTACTCATCAAAAGTGGTATCCGTAACCAACTCGGGTGCCCGATATCTACTGACG
>CAZZVD010000351.1:0-4276 GCA_964657465.1 uncultured Acetobacteraceae bacterium
CAAATTCCTCGGGATGACAGAAACGCAGGGGTACGTCGTGTCCTAACACGAATTGATTTCCCCGTTTGGTCCTCCCGTGGGCCGGCAAAGCCGATATGAAAACAGGCCTGCACTTGTCCGCAGGCCCAACGCCCCTCACAACCGACGCATCGAAATGCACTACGATGCTATCCATGAAGGTTCTTACAGCCGAAGAGATGCGGCGTGCCGATCAGGTCACCACTGACCGCTTCGGTGTCTCTTCGCTCGAGCTGATGGAGCGCGCCGGCCGCGCCGTAGCCCGGTTTGCTCTGCGCGAGTTGCCGCGCCGCCGGGAGATCGTGGTGCTGTGCGGCAAAGGCAATAACGGCGGTGACGGTTTCGTAGCGGCGCGGCACCTCGCACAGGCAGGCTGCATGGTTTCCGTCATCCTGTTGGGTGAGCCGGCAGCCGTCCAGGGCGACGCCGCAGTCATGCTGCATCGCCTGCCGGCACCGCCGCTAGCCGTACACGAAGAAGCCGACTTTGAGCGCAATCCCTGCCGCGCGGTGTTGCAAAAGGCGCAACTGTTTATCGATGCGGTGGTGGGTACGGGATTCAAACCTCCTCTGCGCGACCTGGCGATCGCCGGGCGCAGGCTATTGGAGCGCTACCCGCAGGTTCCGGTGATTGCTGTGGATCTTCCCTCCGGGTGGGAAGCGGATGCGCGCACCTTCACCTCCGGCGAGGTGTATCGCGCCGACGCTGTGGTCACGTTCACCGCGCCCAAGCTGGCCCATATCTCCGGCATGCTTACGCGCGGCGTGTTGCCCTTGCCGGGCAATCTGCAGCAGGGACCCATTGTGGTGGCTTCCATCGGCTCGCCGGCGGAAGCGATTGCCTCTGACACGGGCCTGACCTGGGCGGGAGCCGCGAAGACAATCGCTGACCGGCCGCGCTCCGCTGAGTCCAACAAGGGCCGGTTCGGGCATGTGCTGGTAATCGGCGGCGCCAGGGGCAAGTCGGGGGCGCCTTCCATGAGCTCAGTGGCTGCCCTGCGTTGCGGCGCCGGCCTGGTGACTGCGGCGGTTGCTGAATCCATCCTGCCCACGGTTGCGGCCGTCGCACCCGAGCTGATGACCATGGCCCTCCTCGAAGGCCAGCATGGCGAGATCTCGGCGCAGAACCTTGAACCCTCCCGGCTCGATCCAATCCTCGAGAAGAAATCTGTGATTGCGATCGGTCCCGGTCTGGGGCAGGAGGAGCAAGCCGTCGCGTTCTTTCTGGGGCTGCTGGAACGGACTCGCATGCCCATGGTCATCGATGCGGACGCCCTCAACGCGCTAGCCGCCAACCCGGGCAAGCTCGACGGGCGGGGACGGCTGCTGGTGCTCACCCCGCATCCCGGCGAGATGGCCCGGCTCGTGGGCATGACTATCCAGCAGGTGCAGGCCGATCGCGAGAACATTGCTCGCCAGTTCGCCACCACGCACGCAGTGACCCTGGTACTGAAAGGCTGGCGCACGATCATTGCCCACCCGGACGGCCGCATCGCCATCAATACCACCGGTAATCCTGGCATGGCGAAAGGCGGCAGCGGCGACATCCTGACCGGCATAGTGGCTGCCATGCTTGGCCAATATTCAGAGCAAGCAGCCGAAGCAGTCGAGGCCGCAGTGTATCTTCACGGATTAGCGGCTGATTTTGCAGTACGGCGGCAAGACCAACATACTTTGCTGGCGATGGACACAGTTGCGCATCTATATGAGGCATTCCGTTTTCGGGCGGAAGACCCGGGAGGCTATGTCTGGTTGCAGGGAATCCCAGCTATGTTCAAGGAGAGCGAATGAGTGTTCGGCGGTTCGTCAGCAACAGCAGCAGGGAAACGATCCAGATTGGTGGGGAGATCGCACGCATGCTGGTCTCGCCCACGCTGCTGTTTCTTCGCGGAGATCTCGGCGCCGGCAAGACCACGCTGGTCAAGGGAATTGCCCAGGCAATGGATGCCGCCGATCCGGACGAAGTCACCAGCCCCACCTTCACCCTGGTGCATGAGTACGATGGCAAGCACAAGGTCGACGGCAAGGAACACGAGTTCAAGCTTTACCACATCGACCTTTACCGCATTGAAGACGAGCGCCAACTGGAGACGATCGGCTTCGACGAACTTACCAGCGAAGACGCTATTGTGTTAATCGAGTGGGGCGAAAAGTTTCCTGCCGTTGTGAAGCGGAGCGATGGTGAGATCGTCATCGAACACGCTGGCGGTGATTCCCGCACCATTACGCTCAATTTGAAAGACAAACAACCGGCGGCATAGACACGTTTGCGACACATTTGCTGGTTCATTGACTTACCCACCAGTGGTTCCTATAATCCCCGCTTGGGCTTGCCGGCATTCTCCGCCGGCCTGCCGTCGCCATCATGACTGACGCCAGCAACGGCAATTCACAGCAAACCATGTTCAGCCTCGCGCGGCGCATAGCCATCGTGACCGGCGCCGCTACCGGCATCGGAGAAGCCATTGCCGCCCGGCTAGCCGCCGCCGGAGCAACCGTAGCTGTGGTGGATCTGAATCTCGCCGGCGCACAGCAGGTAGCGACCGGTCTTCCTCACGGAGCGTTCGCCGTGCAGGCTGACGTAGCCGATGCGGCTTCGGTCGCCCGCGCGGTGGAGCAGGTCATACAACAGGCGGGCCGCATCGATATCCTGGTCAACAACGCCGGTATCGCAGGTCCCGCGGCCTACATCTGGGAGCAAACCGACGCTGACTGGCAACGCAACATTGCCGTCAACCTCACCGGCGTTTTCAACTTCTGCCGTGCGGTCGTACCCCACATGCGCAGCCAGTCCTACGGACGCATCGTGAACATCGCGTCCATCGCCGGCAAAGAAGGTAATCCCAGGATGACGCCCTACTCCGCTACCAAGGCTGGTGTCATCGGGCTTACGAAATCGCTTGGCAAGGAAT
Organism: uncultured Acetobacteraceae bacterium; assembly: GCA_964657465.1. GTDB lineage: Bacteria > Acidobacteriota > Terriglobia > Terriglobales > Acidobacteriaceae > PALSA-350. The sequence goes on from CAZZVD010000351.1 coordinate 2,930, forward strand.
TGGCCACCGATGGTATTTGCGTCAACGCCGTATCGCCGGCCGTGATCCAAACGCAGATACTGGATCAACTCACCCCGGAACAAGTGCAGTACATGACTGACCGCATCCCCATGCGTCGCACCGGCAAGCCTGAGGAGATAGCCTCGGTGGTGCACTTCCTGGCCAGCAGCGAATGTTCGTTCGTCACCGCGCAATGCTATGACGCAAGCGGTGGCCGTGCGACTTATTGATCAACGCCATCCTCTCACTTCGGAGAACCCATGAACCGCAGGCAATTCCTAGGCACCACCGCAGCAGTGCTGGCGTCCGCTCCTCTTTCCGTGCCGGCAACGGCCCAGGCTCCTACGCCGGCCGGTACGGCAGGCTCTCCAGGGAAATTGCCCATCGGCGTGTTTACACCGCCGTTTCACAAGCTTTCCATCGACCAGTTGCTGGACAAGTGTGCAAGCCTGGGCATCGAGGCGCTCGAGATCGCGGCGTCTGGTCCGCACGGATCACCGCACTGTCCCCGGCCTGAGCTGGTTGCCGACCCCGCGAAGGCGCGGGCCTGGAAGAAGAAGTTCGATGACCGGGGAATCCCGGTGATGACCCTGAGCTGCCACAATAACGCGATTTATCCTGACGCCGCCAAGGCGCGCGCTGCTACAGAAGAGTTTCGCCAGACGCTGCAGCTGGCCGGTATGCTGGGCATTCCCACGGTCGTCGGGTTTTCCGGCTGTCCTGGTGGTTCCGCAACTGACACTGTGCCGAATTGGGTGATTTACGACTGGCCCCCTGAGCATGGGGAAGCGCTGGCCTGGCAGTGGAAGGAGCGGGTGATTCCTTACTGGCAGGAGACGGTCAAGGCTGCGCGCCAGTATGGCGTGCGTCAGATCGCGCTTGAGATGCACCCCAACTTTGTCGTGTACAACCCGCGCACGCTACTGCGCTTGCGTGAGGCCGTCGGGGAAGAGATCGGGGCGAACTGCGACCTGAGCCATCTTTTCTGGCAGCAGTGCAACGCGGTTGAGGTAATCCACTTCCTCGGCAAGCAGAACGCAATCTATCACGCGCACATGAAAGACACCGCGTTCTTCCCTCAGAATGTCGACCGGTACGGAGTGCTTAATTTCGGAAAGGCCGATGATCACCTGGCCTCGGAGTTCTTCCGCGCTGTCGGCTACGGCCACAGCGCCAGCCAATGGAAAGACATCATCAACGCGTACATGAGTGTGGGCTACAAGGGCATGCTCAGCATCGAAAACGAAGATCCCATACTGAGCGGGGAAGTCGGTGTACAGCGCTCGCTCACAGTCCTGAAGAACGTGCGCGAAGAACTGCTCCTCAACGAGCCGAATCCGGGCTAGC
>CAZZVD010000352.1:0-4247 GCA_964657465.1 uncultured Acetobacteraceae bacterium
ATTGTGGTTGTCTCCGACAGTCGTGGTGAGAAATCCAGGTTAGGGCATTGTGGTCGGAAGCTGAGGGTTGTGGTGAGAAATCCTGGCTAGCAGGGGTGGCTTGTTATGATTGGCTCATGACGACGAATCTCGATGTTCTTTACCGCTATGAGCTGCACCCCACGGAAGCGGTCATGATCGCGTTGGGCAAGCTGCGCGGCGTGTATGGGATTCGTAGGATTTCACTGAACGAGCAAGAGAAGACCATGCGGGTGGAATTTGATTTCACCCGGCTTACGCGCGACGTCGTGGCAGACCTGCTGCGCAGCGCAGGGATTGACGTTGTGGAAGAGATCCCACTCTCTATTCCCGCTCCGCCCAAGGCGGAACCGGCCCCGCCAGTACCTCCAGCAAAATAAGTTTCGATCACTGCTGCAAAGTGGAACGCATTGGGTACGCGTGCGTTTGCCATGAGCAATCTTCCACCGCATGATGGCTAACCACCGCTTGCCGATAGGGCAAGTGTGGACTAATCCGGTCGGCTGTAAGCGGGGCAGCGCAGGGCGTCTTGATTCGGCAGTTCTCTGGAAGGCGGGCCAACTGGCCGCCGTGTGCAAGCTGAGGAGAGTGCTGCTGGGCCGCCCTGGGGGATGGCATGGATCACCAGGAACAGGGAAAGGCCGGCTTACGGCAGTTCGAGCGGCCAGGCAGCGCGTGCAACCAGGTACTGGTCGCCGAGGACGACGCCATGTTCCGCAGGATCCTGAGGAGCTGGCTTGAAGCGTGGGGCTACCATGTCACCATCGCCGAGGACGGAGCACGGGCCTGGGAAATTCTGCAGCAGGAACCCAGGCCGCAGGTCATCATCCTGGACTGGATGATGCCGGAAATGAATGGGCTCGACCTTTGCCGCAAAGTACGGGAAGAGAATCGCCACCCCTATCAGTACGTACTGCTGGCGACGGCCCGCGACGCGAAGCAGGATATGGTGCGAGGCCTCGAGGCAGGGGCCGACGATTACCTCACCAAGCCATTTGATAAAAGCGAATTGCGGGCCCGGCTGCGGGCCTGTAATCGCATTCTCACCCTGCAACAAGGGCAGATGCTGGCCCAGGAGCAACTGCGCTTCCAGGCTACACACGACCCACTTACCGGGGTTTGGAACCGGGGCGCCATTCTGGAAACGCTTCGCCGCGAGTTGGAGCGCTCGGCTCGCTCCCATACGGCGACCGGCCTGCTGATGCTCGACATCGATCACTTTAAAAAAATCAACGACAGTTACGGTCACTTGACGGGAGATGCGGCACTGAGAGAAGTGACGCACCGCATTCTGAATGCAGTGCGCACGTACGATTCGGTGGGTCGCTACGGAGGCGAAGAGTTTCTGATTGTGCTGCCCGGGTGCGGAAAAGATGAGTTGGACCACGGCGCAGAAAGAATCCGGGCCGCCGTGGATAGCGGACCCATTCTTCTGAACGGGGCTGAGCTGTGCATTACAGTGAGCCTGGGCGCTATGGTGACCACGGGGGGCGCCACGTCCGATCTGCAGATGCTGGCGGCGGTCGACGCGGCGCTCTATCGCGCGAAGCAGATCGGCCGCAACCGTACGGTTCTCTCCGACCTGGTGTTCAGCTAACCCGGATTTCTCACCACGAATGTCCGGCTGCGGACCACAATGCCTTACTCTCTGGACGGGTGCCCCATTGCGGGTCCCGAGTCCGCCAGGTCAGTTCCCTGATTTATTTAGTAAGAACTTTGGATGGGGCTTCGCCCCGTTTTGTTCAACCCACGTACGCCGGAGTCGGCGAACATGGGGCACCCGTCCAGGGAGTAGGGCATTGTGGTTGTCTCCGACCTGGTGTTCAGCTAATTGCCTGCTGTGTCGTGCCGGCTGGCGTACCAGATGTTGAACAGTCCGAAAAGTACGCACAGGGCATTCACCCCGCCATTCAGGAGGCCCCGGGGAAGGGTTCCGCTGTATTGGCCATGCCGCAGATTGCAGGCTATATCAAGCAGACCAAGGTAGACCATTGCGCTGCCACCAACGGCTGTCGCGATACCCGCGTGCCGATGCCGGGTGATCAGCCAGTGACTGGCCAGGGCGAAGGCTCCCGCAATCCACACCAGATCGGGCACCAGGAAGCACCACTCAAAGTCTGCGATATTCGCTGGTACATCGCTGTGGTCGTGGAAGAAGCTCACCCAGAAAAGAAGTATGCCGAGGGCTGCAACCCGCTGCGCCCAGGCCAGCCTGCGCGCGGATGGATTCATGAACGCCTCCGCAGCCAGCTAAACCTCGCGATGGAGGTCTTCTTCGCGCTTCTCTATGAGCTCGTTTTCTTTGGGCAGCAAGGTCCGCAGCAATTCCAGCAGCTTGCGAGGATCAAAGCTTTCCAGCTCGTAGTCGGCGTTCGGGCAGGATGTATCACCGGGGCCGCAGATCGCAATGACTGGAATGCCCGGCTTGATTTCCTTCAGCTTTTTGACCAGGTGCTCGCAGGACATGCCATAAACTTCTGAGTCCAGCACCACGCCGTTCATTGCTTTATAGGTGGAAAGCGATTCGATGGCCTCTTCCCCAGAGTAGGCGGACAGTACATTGAATTTAGCGGTTTCGATCACCAGTTTGCGAGTGGAAATGCTGCCCGGAAACTCACGATCGATGACGAGAAAACAAGGTCTGACCATTGCCCATACCATACCAGCAGATCCGCGTAGACGGCGCGTTCTCGAGGGAAGATGCTGGTTTTCTGTGGAGTGATTGAACGTCGCGTGGTGCGCGCGGAGAGATTCGAACTCCCGACCTTCTGGTTCGTAGCCAGACGCTCTATCCAACTGAGCTACGCGCGCATGCGTACCAAGTAAGACTACCAAACCACACTAAAAACTCCAAGCGGGCCCCTCCTTCCCGCACGTCCGGGCCGCATCCTACAATGCTGCATGGCACGCCCCTACTGGTCTGGACAGATCTCTCTTTCCCTGGTGAGTTTCGCGGTCGAGATGTATCCCGCGAGCACCTCCACCCGCCCCTTCCAATTCCATCAGATTGATCGTGCTACCGGGCAGCGCATTCACTATCAAAACGTGGCGCCTGATGATGATGGTCAGGGTGACGGCGCCCACCACGAAGACGATCAGCACAAGGTCGAGAAGTCTGACATTGTGAAGGGCTACGAGTATGAGAAAGGCAAGTACGCGCTGATTGAGCCCGACGATCTGAAGCGGCTTCGCATTCCCGGCAAAGACACGTTGGAAATTGCCCAGTTCTGTTCCAGGGACGAGCTCTCCCCTTCTCTCTATGTCAAGCCGTACTTTGTCGTGCCTAAGAAGGGCCCGCAATCCAAGGCGTTCGCGATTGTGCGCCAGGCGATGATCGATTCGAAAACCGTGGCCCTGGGAGAGATTGCATTCGCCGGCCGCGAGCATGTGGTGGCGCTGGCGCCGCCTGACGACGCGAAGCAACTCGGCATGATGCTGTACGTTCTGCGATTTGAGGAAGAACTGCGCGATGCGGATGAGTACTTTGGCGGCATCGAGCCAGTGAAGCAGGAGACCGCGCAGCTCGATCTGGCCAAGCAACTTATCAAGAGCTACCTCAAGCCGCTGGAGTTGGATAAGTTCGAAGATCATTATGAGACGGCAGTCCGTGAGTTAGTGGAGGCCAAGTTAGCCAACAAACCGTTGCCGGAAGAAAAACCTGCGAAGCCGCGCGGCAAGGTAGTCGACCTGATGACGGCGCTACGCCAGAGCCTGGCGGCCAAGGAGCCGGCAAAGCCAGCTAAGAGCAAGCTGAAAGTAGTGGGCGGGAAACGCAGCAAAACCGCCTGATGTTTCCTGTTTACCCGCAAGCACGTGGGTTCCACGAACCTTTCTCCATCCTTGTCTCATGACGGACCTTCACTGCGGCAACCATGCTGGCCTACGTGGGTCTCGGTAGCAGCCGCTTCGCTGGCGGGAGTTACTCTCGTGCCTTTCTGCTGAAAGAGTGGTTCCTCTGCGTGTCCGATGCTGGAGCTCGTTTGGAAATTTGTGGCAGGAGAAAGGCGCACAGCATCGGATGGGCAGAGGAACGTGGGTCTAGCTAGCCTTGATTTCTCACCACGACTGTCCGGAGACAACCACAATGCCCCCACCCCTGGACGGGTGCCCCATTGCGGGTCCCGAGTCCGCCAGGTCAGTTACCTTCATTTGCGGTATCCGCACCATGTTCCCCGGATTTCCTGTTGAGTCTGGTGGCGTTGGCAAGCTCCATGCGGTTTTCCTCAATG
>CAZZVD010000353.1:0-4223 GCA_964657465.1 uncultured Acetobacteraceae bacterium
GAAAGGTCTAACATGACCCCCTTAACTTTTGCTGAACTTTCCGAACATAACCCGCTGGAGATGAAGTTGCAGCGGCATTTGGCACTGAAAAAGCCCGGGCATAAAAGCAGCCGCCTGGTGAGGGGTGGCCGCTTGCGTGCCGAACGCACTGACATAGGAAAGCGCTGCCTGCTGCGTCAAGGATGTTGCCAGATCCAAGCCATGCCATACATTACATGCACGATGGGGGGCCGAGATTTTGATTTTATCGGATGGAAATCCACCACTGACCCTCACCCATCCCACGGGACCGGGTGCCGCATATCTCACCGCGTTTTTTCCGTGGGGACCCAAATCGGATCTGATGGGTAAGGCTTGCCCCTTGAGTGCTGTGAATTCCCACATCTCCCGACTGGAAAACGTCGTGAGATATGGGGCACCCCGGTTCGTTTGGGGGCCGAGATTTTAGTTTTCTTTCGGGTGGAATCCACCACTTTTCAGCGGGGAAATGTAGGCGGGCTTTTACCCTCCTGGACCCACACCGGATCTGATTGGAAAGGCTTGCCCCTCGAGTGCTGTGAATTCCCACATCTTTCGACTGGAAAACGTCGTTAAGGGGCCGGGATTTTAGTTTCATTTCGGATGGAAACCGACCGCTGACCCTCACGGGTGAGCAGCTCTTGTGGGGCGGGGGCTTTTCTAGTTACCGGCTTCCTGCGTCGCCAGATCGGAGGCTGGAGCGATAAAGAAGGTTATCGGTATAGCTTCTGAGAACCCGTTCGGCTTCAAAGCCCGTGATGAACCCACAGACTGCCTGTACTACCAGTGGCAAAGCAGGTCTTTGGTGGCGCTCGACAACGGCCAGCACTTCTTCTCCGAGCAGCTTTTTCTTCAAATCCAGTTGGCGGGCTGTCTCCTGGATTGCATCCCGATTGCCAGAGACTATGCTTGCAGTCCATTTCAGAATGTGTCGTCTGAAATCAACGAAGGGCACGAACATTTTGCCGGCCGCCTTTAAATCTGCGCCGATGCTGTCCACATTGTTCCGATCATCCTCGATCATCAGGTCGCCATCGGGGATATTCAATTGTGCATTGAGCACAATGGGAGCCGCCGCAATGATTGCCAGCTTGAACTTGTGGTGGTGGGCGATCGTATTTGTTGTTTCTGGTTCCGTATACCCGGCATAGAGGCCATCCTTGCGCAAGCGGGAGACTATCTCCGTGAATCGCAAGTTCAAGTCAAGAACAACCGAGGTAACCGCGTGACTCGCCTCGTGGAGCGCTATAAAGGAGGCTCCAAATCCATCGCTGACTTTAGCCCATTCCCGGTAGCGTGCTATAGCCAGCTCGCCTGCCACCGTTACTGGTAGCACTGACAGTTTCGAATCGAGGACCATTCGTGAAGCTGTGCTGCTTCTCCTTCTCATAAAAGAAATTATCGCGTTCCGGCAGGCCTCCAGTCCGTACAACTATCGGGCAAACATAAGAGCAAAACGACTCCCGCATGCTGGCGGGCTGTTCCGACGTTCGAATACGAAGGCCTGCCTATCTGAGGTCTGTAGCATCTTGGTCAGGAGGCAGAAAGCGGATCAGCCCTGTAACCAACGCGGGTGCCCCAAATCTCACGACGTTTTTCAGTCGGGACCGGATATCCTGTTACGCTGCACCGGATACATCTACGCGGCGAATCGCGAAACGTTTGCAGTTTCTCATGGCTGGATGCGAAGCTGCCTGTACGCACATGAATAGACGGATCTGCTGCTTCGGTCGATGGCTGCCACAGCTGCCCTTACTCTGGCGAGGCTGCTTCGCAGTGATCGGCGCGATGGCATGGATGCTTGGTTGTGCGGCTGCGCTGGCAACGACGGACGCTGCTGCGCTTGCCGGGGCAGGGAGCAAATCGGCAGGGCTCCAGGCCTGGGGCGACCGGGGCAACGGGTGGTATGCGAACCCGATTTTGCCTGGCGACTTCAGTGATCTCGATGCGATCCGGGTGGGCGGAGACTACTATGCGATCTCGTCCACCATGCAATACTCCCCGGGAATGGCGGTCCTGCACTCCGCAGACCTGGTGAACTGGACGATCATCGGACACGTGGTGCAGGATCTGACGGTTCTCGATCCGAAGTTAGCCTGGGACAAGATGAATCGTGCCGGTCGCGGCATTTGGGCCGGCGCCATCCGGTATCACGACCATCGATTCTGGGTGTACTTTGGAACGCCGGACCAGGGTGTGTTTATGAGCACGTCGGAAGCGGCGGCCGGCCCGTGGACTCCGGCGCGTTTAGTCCTTGATGGGCCAGGGTGGGACGACCCGTGCCCCTTTTGGGACGATGACGGACAAGGCTACCTTGTAGCTACGCATTTCGCTCCGGAAGGGCCTGGGGCAACCACGTACAACATTCATCTCTTCCGCATGCAGGGGCGGGGCGACGCCCTGCAGCCGGGTTCCGATCGCGTGATTCATCATTCGCCAGGGAGCGAGGCGAACAAGCTGTATAAGACTGGTGGTTGGTACTATCACTACTACAGCGAGGTGACTTCGGAGGGGCGCGTTCCGATGATGGAACGGGCTTCGAACCTGCATGGACCGTGGGAGAGTCACCAGTTGATGCACGTGCATCCTTCGATCGACAAAGAGCCCAACCAGGGAGGAATGGTCGAAGCGGCGCCAGGGAAGTGGTACTTCGTTACTCATCAAGGCCGCGGGGACTGGGAAGGGCGGGCCGGCGCGCTGCTGCCGATTCGCTGGATCGCCGGGTGGCCCATCATCGGCGAGGTTGGTTTGGATGGGATCGGCACGATGGTCTGGACCGCGAAGAAGCCGATTCCTGGACTTCCTCCCACGCGACTGGCTGCCAGCGATTCCTTCGATGAACCCACGCTCAAAGCGGCATGGGAGTGGAATTACCAGCCTCGACCCGGTATGTGGTCGCTGACTGAGCACCGTGGCACGCTCAGAATGCACGCGTTTCCCCCCGGTAGTTCCGGCGATTTCCATAACATCCCGAACGTTCTGACGCAGCGCTCTTTCCGGACCTCACACAACCAGGTCACGGTTAAGCTTGACGTCTCGGGCATGGTCGATGGGCAGGAGGCAGGGCTCGCTCATTTTGCAAAAACGTGGTCCACCCTCAGCCTTGTTCAAAAAGGCAAGACACGAAGACTGCAGTATGGTCGCGACCACGTTGCGGTGATGGGACCAAGGGTGAAGGGAAATACCATCTATCTCCGCTCGCGGTGGGATTTCCAGGGAAGAAGCCAGTTCTACTACAGCATGGATGACCACAGCTTTAAAGCCTTTGGTGCGCCCTACCAGTTGAGCTGGGGGTATTACCGAGGCGATCGCATCGGACTTTTTACCAGCAACCGGAAGAGGGTTGAGGGCTACATCGACATTGACTCGTTCGACTATCGCATCGAGCACTGATGAAACCCGGCGACGGACTGGTTGTAACCCGGTTTTGATTGTGCCGAGGAACATCCCCCAGAACTCTGGGCTTCAACCCTGCGTACCATTTCCTCACGGAAACTTTTCGGGACGGCATTGGCTGTGGTTTCGCCAGGCAGGCTGCGCGCCCACTGCTCCCCACGGCTTTCGCCAACCTCAACACTGAATGTGGACAAATTTGCGCCGGGGTTATCTGTGAAGCGACGGCGGCGAACTCTCGCATGCATACATCTGGACCCGCCAGAGGTCCTCCTCTACAAATCGGATTTCTCACCACAACGCTCAGCTTCCGACCGCAATGCCCTACTCCGGATCTCTCTTCCTAACGAATGACGGGTGCCCCACATCTCGCTGGTTTTTCGCGAGATGTGGGATTCCAAGGCTGTCAACCGGCCACTCTTCACCGGCGACAGTTCTCAATGGCGGTCATATACACCCTCCACACTCAGGGGCTGAGGTTTGTGGAATCCCACATCTCGCGAAAAACGAGCGAGATGTGGGGCACCTGTCATGTTTTACGAAACGGGCTGGGAGAAATCCGGGCTAGCTAACCCGTAAAAGATGTCGTCGCACACCAAAGCTTAACCTAACGCGCAAGGCCACAAGCCAGAACACAGCAACAGGCTCACCGCTCCCTTCACCCTGTCATGCAGCAGCAATGGAAGGGCTTAGTATTTCGGGAAGGGAAGCGCGGCTGAAGCTTTAGCCACGTATGCGGGTGATCCTCCGGAAGGGGTCCTTACAGGTCGCCGCTCCCCGCCCTTGAAATTCGATCCGCGGCGCCATCCGCT
>CAZZVD010000354.1:0-4222 GCA_964657465.1 uncultured Acetobacteraceae bacterium
GAATCCCACATCTCGCGAAAAACGAGCGAGATGTGGGGCACCCGTCATTGGTTACACAATAGGCCGTGACAAATGCAGGGAGCAGGGCCTGGCGGGCAAACTTCAGATGAGTGCCTTTGTTGAAAACAGCCGCTGCCCTAAAACTCCCAGCGGAGGAGGCAGGCGCCGACCGTGAAGCCCGCGCCGACGGACGCGAGGAGTACCAAGCCATCCTTGGCAAGGCGCTTCTCGTCCAAAGCCGTCTGCATGGCGAGCGGGATGGTGGCTGCGGTTGTGTTGCCGAAACGATCGATGTTGATAATCACTTTTTCCAGCGGCAAGCCAAGGCGCTCGGCGGTCGAAAGAATGATGCGCTTGTTGGCCTGGTGGGGAATCAGGCAGCACAATTGCTCGGCGCCTATATTGTTATCCCGCAGCAACTTGCCGGAGGTCTCCACCATCTTGCGCACAGCGTACTTGTAGACCGCCTGACCGTCCTGGTGAACATAGTGCATGCGCTCCGCCACCGTTTCCGCAGAGGCGGGGTGCAGGCTCCCGCCCGCAGGCATGTTGAGTGAGGGAGCGCCCGAGCCGTCAATCTCGTGGCGGTAGTCGATCAGGCCTATCTCCCCCTCTTCCGTAGGTTCGACAAGAACAGCCCCGGCGCCATCGCCGAAGATCACACAGGTGGTGCGATCGGTGTAATCAATTATGGAAGACATGGTGTCCGCGCCGATCACCAACACCTTCGAATGCATGCCCGACTCGACCAGCTTGGCGCCGACCTGCAAGGCATACAAAAAACCGGAACAGGCGGCGGAGAGATCGAACCCCCAGGCTCCGTGGGCGCCGATCTTGTCTTGTACCAGGCAGGCAGTCGCGGGGAAAAACATGTCCGGCGTGACCGTCGCGACGATCACTACTTCGACTTCGCTGGCCGCCACACCGCGGCTTGCGAGGCAGCGCTTCGCTGCTTCGACCGCCATGTCGCTGGTCGCCATGCCCGGCTCCACCAGGTGCCGCTCGCGGATGCCCAACCGCTGCATGATCCACTCGTCTGATGTGTCGACCATGGTCGACAGGTCAGCATTGCTGAGAATGCGCGGCGGTACAAAGGTTCCCAGGGCGCTGATCTTGGCACGCCGTTGTACGCGCGGACGCAATTCGATGCTCAATATACTTCTCCGATGTTGGACGTAGACGTGGTTCCCCGGCCTTTTTGAGGGTCGTGGGCTTGTGCAGGACGGATCAGAACGAGGAGGGGAGAATAGGCTGGCAGGATCACTGGCTGTCTTAAGTACCGGGCTACCTACTGCGCACGCACTGACCCGTTACCGTTGCTTCCTTCCGGACCTGGCGGGGTTGGCGGGGTTGCGTCGCGTAGGACCCGGCACACCTCGATCATAGCACCGGAATCGGGCACTTTGAAACGCCTGCCGAGGCGCTAATACCCGTTCGCAACCAGGTAAGCGAGGGTCACATCGAAGGCTGGCTTCTGCGCCCTTTGCTCCATAAATTTGATGAATACGTCGGCTTCTACATTGACCGGCTGCCCCGGTTTCAGGGTGTGCAGGTTGGTGACCGCGTAGGTGTGCGGAATGACTGCTACATGCACCAGGTTGCCGGCGGGTGTGTTTCGCTCCCACCTGGCGATGGTGAGGCTGATGCCCTCAATCGCGATCGAGCCTTTCTCCACCATGTAAGGCGCGATCGCGTCGGGGATCGCCACGGTAAGCCACCAATCTGCCAGGGCGGGGTTCGCGTGTTGATCGACCTGTGCCAGGCTCAACAGGGTACCGGTTCCGTCCACGTGGCCCTGAACTACGTGGCCGCCGAGTGGCGCGCCGGCTGCTGTGGGCAACTCGAGATTCACCGTGGCGCCAGGCGCGAGTACTGAGAGCGAGGTGCGCGCCACCGTCTCCGCCGCGAGGTCCGCATGGAAACGTGGCGGCTGTGCGTTGGCGTCAATGTCGAGTGCAGTCAGGCAAACACCGCTCACCGCAATGCTATCCCCTGTGTGTAAGCTGATGCTCTCTCCGAGGGGAGCGGCAATCGCGATGCGCTGGGAACCGTCGCGCTGCTCGACGGAAAGAATCCTGCCGGTGCTTTGTATGAGGCCGGTGAACATAGTGAGCTCCTATTCGCTTGCGACGCTGGTCTGCATGCTCGTCCAGGGATCGCGCAGGTACGCGTGCAGGGCGAAATCTTCGCCATACCGTTTCAGTTCGTAGCGTTTGAGGCCGGGCGGCATCTGCAGGGCGCCCAGCATGGGTATCGCTTCCTGCCCCAGGAACCTGGGGGCGTAGAAGACGGTCAGCTTGTCGCACAGTTCTTCGTTGAGAGCGCTGGTGTGGAGCGCGGAGCCCCCTTCCAGCAGCACGCAGGTGATTTGCATTCTGGCAAGCTCCGACAGGATCGCCCGCAACGGCAAATGACTGGTCCCGATTGTTTTGGAGATCTGCTGCAGGTGAATGCCTCGCGCTTCGAATGCCCGTTGCTTCTCGGGTGGAGCCTCGCTGAAGAAAAGCAGCACATCATCCTGGGCGCTCTTCACCAGCTGCGAGTCGAGCGGCGTGCGCAGGTGAGAGTCGAGCACGATGCGTAACAACGGTCTGCGCCGTGGCAGCCGGCTGCGATCGGTGAGCAGCGGATCATCGGCAAGGATAGTGCCGACTCCGGTTACCAGGGCATCGCTGGCATGGCGCATGCGGTGCACTTCTGCGCGCGCCTCGGCTCCCGTGATCCAGTGGATGACCCCGGGTGCACTCTGCGCGGGAGCGATGCGGCCGTCCAGGCTAGCTGCTACTTTCATGGTGACAAATGGCAGGGACGCAGTGATGAACCGCGCAAAGCTATCGTTGATCTGCCGGGCGGCCTGCTCACACACACCGTTATGCACGGTTATCCCGGCGGCGCGAAGGCGGGCGACTCCATTGCCGCGCACGATCGGGTTTGGGTCCAGCGTGGCCGTGACCACGCGGGCTACACCTGCGGCAATCAAGGCATCGGCGCACGGCCCGGTGCGACCGTGATGGCTGCAGGGCTCAAGCGTCACATAAGCGGTTGAGCCGTGGGCCAGGGAACCAGCCTGGTGCAGAGCGACGATCTCTGCATGGTCGCGGCGATCGTACTCGTGAAAGCCTTCACCTACCACCTGCTCATCGTGCACCAGAACGCAGCCTACCGCGGGATTGGGTGAGGCAAGACCCACTGAGCGCTCCGCCTGTTGCAAGGCACGCTCCATCCACTGCTGGTCACTTGTGTGTGGCGGCATCCTGATCTTTCAATCGCCGAGCATGGAATCGACAAACGCTTTACTGTCAAACGGTAGAAGGTCCTCAAGCTTTTCTCCTACCCCGACGTAGCGCACCGGCACCTTGAGTTCGCGCGCGATCGCGACGGCGATGCCGCCCTTTGCAGTGCCATCCAGCTTGGTGAGGACAATGCCGGTCACGCCTGCAGATTCGGTAAAGAGCCTGGCCTGCTGCAATCCGTTCTGCCCCGTGGTGGCGTCCATCACCAGCAGCACTTCATGCGGGGCCCCGGGGATAATGCGCTCGGCTGTGCGCCGCATCTTGCTCAGCTCGGCCATGAGATTGTCTTTGGTGTGGAGACGGCCTGCCGTATCCACAATCAGTACATCGGTACTGCGTGCCTGCGCTGCGCGCATGGCATCGAACAGCACTGCGGAAGGATCGCCACCTTGCCTGGTGCGAATCATCTCCACGCCCGTGCGCTGACCCCAAACTTCCAGTTGCTCGATTGCTGCTGCGCGAAAGGTATCGGCAGCGCACAGGAGAACGGTCTTGCCCTGGCCGCGGAAGAAGTACGCCATCTTGCCCGTGGTGGTGGTTTTGCCGGTCCCGTTCACGCCCACCATCATGATCACCCTGGGCGGGGCATTGTATTTGGGTTTGAAAAAGTCTTCTTCTTCGCGCGCATCCAGGATGGCCTGGATCTCTTGCTTCAGCAGCACTTTCAATTCCGCACCATTGCGAATCTCGTGCCGCTTTACCCTGGCGCGCAGGGCGGTGATGATTTCCGTCGCCGTGCCGACTCCCAGATCCGAGGCCAGCAGGCTGGTCTCCAGCTCTTCCAGGTTCGATTCGTCCACCTCATGGGTGATAGCGACGATGTCTTCAATGCGGTCCGCCAGGGTCTCGCGAGTACGCGTGACCGCCTCTTTCATGCGGCCGAATATGCTTTTTTTCTCGGGTTCTTCCAGGCTGCCAAACAGGGTTTG
>CAZZVD010000355.1:0-4217 GCA_964657465.1 uncultured Acetobacteraceae bacterium
GCTAGGGTGCCCCATATCTCACGACGTTTTCCAGTCGGGAGATGTGGGAATTCACTGCACCCCATCCGTAACTCTCAACCAACCAAAAGTACAAAAGAAAGCCGCCGCTGGTGAGGAGTCCACCTGCGACGGCTCGGATTTGCTACGGGATAGTTAACTGCAGCCGCTGGTGGATCCGCAGCTCATGCATCGGTAACAACTACCGTTGCGTACCATGATGGCTCCGCAGGTGTGGCAGCTGGGCGCGTCTCCCATGTCGAGATACTCTCGCATGGCATCGGCAGCATGGAACTTCGACCCCGAGGCTTTGTGGACGTCGGGTGCTCCGAAGATTCCTCGGTCTTCCATGGTGTAAGCGGAATTGGCTCCGCCCTGTGGAGCGGCTCCAGGCTCGGGCTGAATGCCGCTTAACGGTGGTCTGGTTTCATACTTCGTTTCGTATTTCGACGTGTCCACCCCCAGCAGCGGCGCCTCATCCAGCGTAGGCGTGGCGGCCGGCGCAGCTACGGCCATGCCGGTGAACAGGCTTAGCTGTTGCCCGGAAAGAAAGCGCAGCTGCAGCCAGCGGAAGATGTAATCCATGATCGACTTGGCGAAGCCAATCTGTTCGCTGCCGGTCCAGCCGGAGGGCTCAAAGCGGGTGTGCGCGAACTTCTCGCACAAAACCTTGAGGGGTACTCCATGCTGCAGGGAAAGCGACACCGCCGTTGCGAACGAATCCATCAGGCCAGAAACGGTGGAACCTTCCTTGGCCATCTTGATGAAGATCTCTCCCGGCTGCCCATTTGGGTACATACCCACCGTAATGTAACCTTCATGCCCGGCTATGGAGAATTTATGCGTCAGCGATGCCCGCTCTTCCGGCAAGCGATGGCGCACGGCCCGTGGCGGTCCCTGCGAAGAGTCCGGTTCCGCGCGCAAGGCAGCCGCGTGGCCCAGGTTGACTGCATTGGCAATCGAGCTCGAGAAAGCATTGGCCGCAGTCACGACGGCATTCGCCGTCACTTCGAGCCGAGCCGACACTTTGTCTTCCAGCACGCGGAGATCGTCGCCGATGGAGGTCGTGTCCCCTTGTGCCATGGCGGCCAGCACACGAGTCGCTGCCGCGCTTACGGCCAGGTCGGCCGTGCTCTCCGTGCCCAGGGCGTTCTTGATGGCCTTGGCCTTGTTGCCATCAGAAACGTTGAGCGGCTGAGCTCCTTTGGAACCGTCGCGGTAGATGGCTACGGCCTTCAGACCCAAACGCCAGGATTGCATGTAGGCATCGACGATATCGTCGATCGTGGCGTCGTGCGGCAGGTTGACGGTTTTGGAGATGGCTCCGGAAAGGAAGGGCTGTGCCGCTGCCATCATCTTGATGTGGCCAGAGGACTGGATGGAGCGGGTTCCTTTACTCGGCTTGAAGCTGCAATCGAACACGGCGAGGTGCTCGGGCTTAATGCCAGGCGCGCCTTCAATAGTGCCCGTCGAATCGATGTAGCTGACAATCGAATCCACTTGCGGGTTGGTGTAGCCAAGCTTGAAGAGCGCCGTCGGGACCGTGTTGTTCACGATCTTGATCATGCCGCCGCCTACCAGCTTCTTGTACTTCACCAGGGCAAGGTCAGGTTCGATGCCGGTGGTGTCGCAATCCATCATGAAGCCGATGGTGCCGGTCGGCGCCAACACGGTGACCTGTGAGTTGCGGTAGCCGTGCTGCTCGCCGTGGGCCAGCGCCTGGTCCCAGCAGTCTTTGCTGGCTTCAATCAGCGCCGCCAATTGCGGTGTGGTGAAGGGCTCAGTGCTGTTGCTGTGGCCGATCTTGTTTACTTCCGCCCGGTGCATGCGGATGACGTCGAGGAACGGCTCACGGTTGACGTAGAAGCCGGGGCAGGCGCCACCACGCTGGGCCACTCCCGCGCCATCGGCGTATTGCGCCTGTTGGCAAAGAGGCGTGGCCGACACGAGTGCGGGCGCTTTTTCCGCCAGGACGGAAGACTGCAGGTAGGCCTGGCCGCACATGATCGCAGTCAGCGCGGCGGCAAAGTCTCTGCCGGCATCGCTGTCATACGGCAGACCCATCGCCATCAGCAAGGCGCCCAGGTTGGCATAGCCGAGACCGAGCGGGCGGTAGTCGTGGGAATTGCGGACAATCGATTCCGTCGGGTAGCCGGAGTTGTCGACCAAAACGTCCATCGCGGTGATCATGATGTCGATCGCGTGACGATACGCTTCGACGTCAAAACTACCAGTGGACGTGGTGAACTTGAGCAGGTTGAAGCTGGCCAGGTTGCAGGCCGAGTCATCGAGGAACATGTACTCCGAGCACGGGTTCGAGGCGTTGATGCGGCCCGAGTTTTTGGAGGTGTGCCACTTGTTGATGGTGGTGTCGTACTGCATGCCAGGATCGCCGCATTGCCAGGTGGCTTCTGCAATCTTGTGCATCAGGTCGCGGGCTTTGTAGATTTTTGCCGGCTCCCCGCCCTTTACCTTGCGGGTGGCGAAGTCCTGATCGCGCTCGACGGCACGCATAAACTCGTCGTTTACCCGGACGGAGTTGTTGGCGTTCTGAAAGAAGATAGAGCTATAGGCCTCGGAGTCCGGACCAGAGCCATCGTAGCCGGCCTGCATCAGTGTCCAGGCTTTTACTTCTTCCTTAGCCTTGCACTCGATGAAATCGGCAATGTCTGGATGGTCGACGTTCAGGATGACCATCTTGGCAGCGCGACGGGTTTTGCCGCCGGACTTGATGACGCCGGCAAAGGCGTCAAAGCCGCGCATGAAGCTGAGCGGGCCGCTGGCGGTGCCGCCACCGGAAAGGGTCTCCATCGAGCCACGGATGCTGGATAGGTTGGTGCCGGTGCCGGACCCCCACTTGAAGAGCATGCCCTCGGTCTTGGCCAGGGTCAGGATCGAGTCCAGTGAGTCATCGACCGAGTTGATGAAGCAGGCGGAGCACTGCGGATTGTGATAGCCGGTGGAGGAGAACTCCACTGCGCAGGTGTGCGGGTTCCAGTGCCAGTTTTGTGCGTCGGAGTTCGGCTCCAGCCTTTCACAGCCGACGTTGAACCAGACGGGCGAGTTGAAAGCCACTTTCTGGGTGACCAGCAGGTGCACCAGCTCGTCGTGGAAAATGGCTGCGTCTTCGGCGGTAGCGAAGTAGCCGCCGGCCATGCCCCAGTCGCGGATCGTTTCCGCAACCCGGGCCACCAGTTGGCGTACCCCGGTTTCTCTCGCGCCGAACTCGCCTTGTGGCGTGCCAACGTGGCCATGCAGGTACTTCGAAGCGACGATGTTGGTGGCGGTCATGGACCAGTCGACCGGGACCTCGACGTCTTTTTGCTCGAAGATGGTTCCCCCGCTGGCATCGGTGATCGAGGCGGTGCGTCGTTCCCAGGCAACTTCGTTATAGGGGGAAACGCCCGGCTTGGAAAAGTAACGAGCACACCGCACACCTGTAGCCGCGGCGGATTTTTGGACAGACTGACTGGACTGGGCGGCCCGGCCATTTATGGCGGGGGAAGTAGTGGAATTGGTGGCCTCGGCCATTGGATCTCCTAACGAATTTAGATGACAGGAAAGCTGCCCCTGACGCTCGATCCTGGCGCCTCAACTAAGGGGTAAATACGGCGTTCCCGGACGCGCAAAACAACCAGGCTTTGGGGCTGTCGAAATACCGAAACGGCGGAACAAGAATCGAAATGAACTACCGTGTGAGATGCGAAAGTACCGCTGTGGATCGCGTGTGTCAAGCGAGAACCACAATATCTAGTAGTTTACAGGCAGATCTATACACGGGTTCACCGAAACTCGGCAATCAGCTGTGGAGATCTGCGGAGGGCCGCTAACGATGCGGATTTGCGCCCCTCAGGAACCAGACAAGGCTACGCTGCGGCAGGGGGGCAAACAAGGCTGGGAAAAGACGGAAAACTGTGGAAGAGGTGGATAAAGCGGGACCGATTAAGCGGCCCGTACTAAGCGGCACTGGGGTGGGGCAATTGGAGGCGGCAATTGGCGGAGTAACCCGGCGCGGGTATTCCCAAGAGACGAGTCGGGGCAAGAACTCGCCCCTCCGGGAGATGGATGGCGCTTGATCTGCCCGCGCCTGTTCCGCAACAAATGACGGGTGCCCCACATCTCGCTCGTTTTTCGCGAGATGTGGGATTCCACCAGCGCCGACCTCTGAAGTGTGGAGGGTGTAAATGACATCGTCCAAGACCTGTTGCGAATAGTGAGTG
>CAZZVD010000356.1:0-1863 GCA_964657465.1 uncultured Acetobacteraceae bacterium
GTCCAGGGGTGGGGGCATTGTGGTTGTCTCCGGACAGTCGTGGTGAGAAATCCAGCTAGTCCTCGCCAAAGAGCGCAGCGGGAATTTCCTGTTCGATTTCCAGCATCGCTTTCCACGGATCGCGGCGCAGACGGTCCTGCCAGTCTCCGAATTGAGCGATGACAAACTTTGGCGGCTTCGCATCCTTGAGCTCCGACCATTCCAGGGGCAATGCAGCCGACATACTCAGACGCGCCCGGCTGGAATAAGGAGCCACCGCAGTCGCATCGCGTTCGTTACGAAGATAATCGACGAAAATCTTGTTCTTGCGCGCAGCCTTGCTCATCTTGCTGATGTAAAGCTTCGGATCGTCCTGCTCCATCTGCAGGGTAAACACCCGGGTAAACTCCTTGACGCGATCCCACTCGTAGTGCGGCTTGATGGGTGCGACCACGTGCAGTCCCTTCCCGCCGGTGGTCTTGACAAAACTCTTCAAACCTAATTTCGCCAGCCGTTCCTTCACATCGAGTGCACTCGCACACAGTGTCGGCCAGGAAACCGCCTCATCCGGATCGAGATCGAAGACGATCCGGTTAGGATGCTCCAGGTCATCATTGGTGGAACCCCAGGGATGAATCTCCAATACATTCATCTGCGCCAGCCCGGCCAGCGATTCTGCACCTTGCACGGTTACATATGTCTCTGAACCGCCGCCCTTGTGGTTGGGAATCTCCACACCGCCGATGCCAGGCGGCATGCCCGGCCCAAGATGCTTTTGATAGAAGCACTGCTTGCCGGCGCCATTGGGGCAGCGCACCAGCGAGAGCGGCCGCCCCGTGACGTGGGGCAGCATCAGCTCTGCGACCGCCAGGTAGTAATCAATCAAAGCTTGCTTGGTGAGCTTGCTTTCAGGGTCCACCACCTTTTCGGGATGAGTGACGCGGAAGCTCAACCTGGGTGGGGCGCTGGCTGCTTTCTTCGCGGCTGCTGGCTTCACTGCCGGCGCCTCCGCCACTTCGAGCCGCACTTCGCTGGGCTTCTTGTCTTCGCGCAGACCTTTGTAGCTTGCCTGACGAAGCAGGTGATCCGAAGTCCAGGTACTGAATTGCACTTCGGCCACAAGCTCGGGGCGTATCCAGAGTGCGCCCTTCTTTGCCGGGGATGGCATGGCGCTGAACGGCATTTCTTTCTGTCGCAGAGCCTCCAGTTGCTGGCGCAGCTTGAGCCCGCTGGCCTGGGTGAATCCCGTGCCCGTACGCCCGGCGTAGATCAGCTTTTTATCCTCGTAATATCCCAACAGGAGCGCGCCGATGCCCTCGCTTCCATTCGAGGGCTTGGTGAACCCGCCGATCACCAGTTCCTGCCGGCGATGGCACTTGATCTTGTACCAGGATTTGCTGCGGCCGGAGCTGTAGGTGCTGGTGGAGAGCTTGGAAACGATGCCCTCCGCCTCTAACTTGCAGGCCGCGTCCAGCACCGGTTTGCCTTCGGTGGCCACATGCTGGCTGTAGCGAATGGATTGCTGCCCGGGCAGGCTTTCGATTACGTGTGCCAGCAGTTCTTTGCGCGCGGTTAGCTGTTGCTGGCGCAGGTTGTGCCCATTCAGGTGCAGCAGATCGAATACAAAGTAGGTGAGCGTATGAGCCGCACCCTCGTCGAACGCCGCCTGTAAATTGGCAAAACTGGTTTGCCCATCGGGCGACAACACCACCACTTCGCCATCGAGAATCGCGCTTTCCACGTTCAGCGGAGCCAGCGCACGCGCGACCGGCTTCATGCGATGCGTCCAGTCCAGGCCGCTGCGCGTAAACAGGCGAACCTTGCCGTCTTCAATGTGCGCCTGGACGCGATAGCCATCCAGCTTGAGCTCATGCACCCAGTCCG
>CAZZVD010000356.1:1963-4202 GCA_964657465.1 uncultured Acetobacteraceae bacterium
TGGAGAAAGAACTTCAGATTGCCCTTGGCCAGCGACTCGTCGGCGTCGCCCAGGGGCTCCCAGGTGCCCTCGTCCCACAGCATGACAGTACCTCCGCCGTACTGTCCTTTGGGAATGGTGCCTTCAAACCCTCCGTATTCCATGGGGTGATCTTCCACCTGCACCGCCAGGCGCTTGTCTCCGGGAACGTAGCTCGGGCCCTTGGTGACGGCCCAGCTTTTGAGCACACCATGCAGCCCCAGCCGAAAGTCATAGTGCAGGCGGGTGGCGGCGTGTTTCTGTATGACGAAAGGGAGGGACCCCGCGGGTGCGCTACTGGCAGGGGCTGCGCCGCTGGGCTCGGCGGTCTTGCTGAAGTCGCGCATGGAGCGGTAGCGCTCCAACTGGTCATCGACCAGGCTGGAAGAGGAGGGCGGCGCCTCGGGCGTGGGGGGCTTAGCTTTGCGGGCCTTTGGCTTGGCAGTGCCGGTCTTACTAGGCATGGCTCATCGTTTCTCCTGCAGTCAAGCCGCGTGGCTGCTCCTTTGTTCGATAAAAATTGCGGCTGTGTAGCTCACTAGGATGAGGATTGCGGTGAATACGCTGTGTCGCCAATCGCCAATCACCGATCCTGCGAGGAAGCCAACCGAGACCAGCAGCACCAGGATGGTCGTCCATGGGTACAGCCAGGCCCGGTAAGGGCGTTCCAGCAGCGGCTCGCGCCGGCGCAGAATGATCAGCGCGGCAAAGCACGAAGCATAGATCGCGACGAAGAGGATGGAAGCCATGGCGATCAGCGAGTCGTAGGTGCCGCTCAAGACCAGGAGAATGCCCGCGATACAGCTGAAGAGGAGAGCGGGCGCCGGCGTGCCTCCCTGGTTGACGCCAGCCAGTCTGCGGGGCAGAAGGCCATCGCGGCCCATGGCGAAGAGAATGCGGGGCAGCAGCATCAGCAGGGCATTCATGGAGCTGAGCACGGCGACCATCGAAATGAGCAGGATGAATTGCCGTCCATATTTGCCGAAGACCAGCAGGGCCGCATCGGCCGCCGGCAGCTGCGAGCCGGCCAGGCGATTGAGGCCCAGCACGTGCAGGTAGGCGATGTTGAGCAGCAGGTAGATCCCGGCGCAGCAGAGCACCGTGCCGAACATGGCTCGCGGCAGGTTGCGCGATGGGTTCTTGTCTTCCTCCACGAAGTAGATGGGTCCGTACCACCCGTCGTAGGTGATGATCACGCCTGGCAGTGCGATCATGAGCCCGAAAAAGAGATTGTGCGCCTGGCCGGGCAGGGCTGCTACGGAGGAGATAGTATCGCCGGGATCCCGCAGCAAGCAGGCAACGACCAGTCCCAGCAGGCCGATGCTTTTGGCTACGCTGGTGATCTCTTGTGCGCGGCTGCCCGGGCGCAGCCCCATCCAGTTCAGCAGGCTTAAGAGGATGAGTCCGGTCACACCAATCACCTGCGTGTGTCCGGTGACTGCGGGGAATAAGCCCGTGCTGAATTCCCCCAGAGCCACGGCCAGGTAGGCCAGGGCGACGGCCTGTGCTACCGCGTTGCAACAGCCGACGACGAAGCCGATGCGGATGCCGAAGGCGCGCCGGGCGTAGGCATAGAAGCCGCCGGCATTGGGGAGCATGGTGCCGAGTTCTGTGACGGAGGTGCAGCAGAGCAGGGCGTACAGCCCGCCTAACGTCCAGACGGCGAGGACGAGGGGAACGCTGTGCAGCTCACGAGCGATCTCGCCGGGCGTGCGCAGGATGCCGGAACCGATGGTGGTGCCGACGCCCACGGCTACTCCGAACCCAGCGCCAAGCACCCGCAGTAAGTGCCCGGAGCGCGGTTTGGCCGGCTCTACTTCAAGACTCATGCTTGTTTGCCTCAGAGGCTTGAGGCTATCACCGGCCCGCACTATTAGCCCGCAATTCTCACCACGACTGTCGGATACAACCACAATGCCCTAATCCCTGGACGGGTGCCCCATGCTCGCGGAGTTCCGCGTGCGTGGGTTGAAGATGACGGGCGAAGCCTTCAAACGTTCTCACTCCACTTACTAAAAACATTGGAAAAACGTCATCTTCAACCCACGTACGCCGGAGTCGGCGACCGGATTTCCTGTTCCGCAACACCGGACACACCCGCGTGTGCGGTTTTCATTGAGGAAAACCGCATGGAGCTTGCCAACGCCACCAGACTCAACAGGAAATTCGGCGACCGGATTTCCTGTTCCGCAACACCGGACACACCCGCGTGTGCGGTTTT
>CAZZVD010000357.1:0-4193 GCA_964657465.1 uncultured Acetobacteraceae bacterium
CACGTACGCCGGAGTCGGCGAACATGGGGCACCCGTCCAGGGATTAGGGCATTGTCACTGCGGCGGAGATTGGTGGCGCTAGAGACCGTTCACCCCGCCTACGCCAACAACTTGTCCGGCGTAAGCGGAGCCTCGCGGATGCGCTTGCCCGTCGCATGATAAATGGCATTCGCCACCGCGGCGCTCGCCCCGGTGATGCCAATCTCCCCCACGCCACGCGCCCCCAGCGGATTGAAATTCTTATCGGGAATCCCAATGACCGATACATCGATCTCGCCGATGTCCAAATTCACCGGCACATGATATTCAGCCAGGTTGTTGTTCACCGCACGGCCACTGCGTGGATCCATATGCGTCTGTTCGTGCAGCGCGAAACTCACGCCCCACACAATGCCGCCAATCAACTGGCTCTTCCCGGTCTTCTCATTCAGCAGCGTGCCAATGTCATACACACCGGTGATGCGGCGCACCCGCGGCATGCCCAGGTCCCGATCCACCGCCACCTCGGCAAACACGGCCCCAAACGAGTTAGCGGAATACTGTTGCGCATCCTGCTCCGGCTCCGCCGACGCCGTCGCACCTAACGGCTGGTTGCCATTGCGTGCTAGAAACGCCTCCAGCGTCTCCCCGCTCTCCGGCTTGCCCTTGTGAACGATGCGGCCATTCTTAAACTCCAAATCCTCCACCTGCGCGCCGTGCAGAGGAGAACCCGTGTCCCCCGCCGCCGCCGTCAACAGCTTCAACTGCGCCTGCTTCGCGGCTGCCTGCACCGCGGGCATCAGGCTCGCGGCCGTCTGCGATCCTCCGGATACCGGGCTCTTCGGCAGATCGGAATCACCCAGCTTCGCATCCATCAATCCAATCGGCATGTTGAGCGTAGCCGCCGCGGTCTGCGCCATGATGGTGTAGGTCCCGGTACCCAGGTCCTGCGACCCGGACGCTACCGTCACACGCCCACCGGGCTCAAACTGTACCTTTGCGGACGCGGCAGACCGGTTCGCGGAATACGTAGCCGTGGCCATGCCATACCCAATCCACGCATTGCCTTCCCTTGTGGAGCGGGGCTCGGGCTTCCGTCTCGCCCACCCAAAGCGCTCCGCGCCCCGCGCGTAACACTCCCGCAGATGCTTGCTGGAAAATGGCTTGTGGCTGGTAGGGTCGACCTCGGCATAGTTCTTCAGCCGCAGCTTGATGGGATCCATGTTGAGCTTGCAGGCCAGCTCGTCCATGGCAATCTCCAGAGCGAAAGTTCCGCTGGCCTCCCCCGGCGCGCGCTGAAAGGTCGGCGTCCCCACCGTGAGCGGGACCAGCTTCTGCGAAGTGGAAATCGCCTGGCTGGCATACAGCTTGCGCGTCACCGTCGACGAAGGCTCGGTAAAGTCTTCGATGACTGAAGTATGGCTGTAGACGTCGTGCTGCACCGCCATCAGCGTGCCGTCTTTTTTCGCTGCCAGCACGATGTGCTGATGAGTCTCTGGCCGGCCGCCCACCGGCCCGAACATCTGCGGCCGCTCCAGTACCAGCTTCACCGGGCGGTCTACCATCTTTGCCGCCATGGCTGACAACACCACGTGCGACCAGGTAGACCCCTTGGACCCGAAGCCGCCGCCGGTGTAAGGGCAGAGCACGCGCACGTTGTCATCCGGCAGGCCCAGCGTTTTGGCCACCGTCTGCTTCACCCCGGTAATGTATTGCGTCGCATCATGTAGCCGTAACTGTTCCCCATGCCACTCCGCGATGGTGGCATGCGGCTCCATGGGATTATGGTTCTGCATCGGCGTCCGGTACACTTCGTCGACCTTGACCTCGCCCGCGGCCATGCCCCTGGCCAGCTCCCCTGCCGAGACGTTCGCGGGGTCGTGACCATGGCCACCGGGATGGGCGGTGGGAAAGCCTGCGGCAAAGTCGAGCTTGGCCCCGCCCTGCTGGTACTTCACCCGCACCAGCGAAGCACCATAGATCGCCTGGTTCAGCGTTTCGGCCACCACCACGGCGACCGGCTGATTGTTGTAGTGCACGGAATCATCCTGCAGCAGCGACAACACGCGCCCGCCGCCGGCACTCTTGGCCGCCTTGCCGCCTTCCGGCAGCCGGGGCGCATTGGCTGGGGTCATCACCAGCAACACGCCCGGCGCGTGCTGAGCCGCCGCCGTGTCCATGCGGGCAATACGGCCATTGGGAATCGTGCTGGTCACCATGATGGCGTAGGTCAGGCCGTCAATCGGAAACTCCGCCGCATACTTCGCCTTACCGGTGACTTTGTCTTTGCCGTCGACTCGGGTGATGGGCTCACCGATGGTGGTCATGCCTTTTCTCCATTACCCGCCGCGACCGTAAAGGCGCGCACGATTGTTTCTTTTGCCATGGCTACTTTGAATGCGTTGTGTTCGTACGTTTTAGCGCCGGCGAGGGCTGCTTCGGCGGCCGCCTGGTAGTTGGCGTGGGTGGCCCGCTTGCCGGCCAGCGCGGCTTCCGCCTTCTCGGCCCGCCACGGTTTGTGGGCGACCCCGCCTAACGCCAGTCGCGCCGAACGGATGGTGTCGCCCTCCATCTCCAGCGCGGCTGCCGCCGATACCAGCGCAAAGGCATAGCTGGCGCGGTCGCGAGCCTTGATGTAAGAGGAGTGCTCCGCGTACGGCCCCTTCGGCAAATCAATCGAGAGAATCAGCTCATCGTTGCGCAGGGTGGTATCGAATTGAGGCGTGTTCCCCGGCAAGCGGTGAAAGTCATCGAACGCGATGCTTCGTTCGCCCTTGCTGCCGCGTACCCGCACGGTGGCGCCCAGTGCTGCCAGCGCTACGCACATGTCTGAAGGATGAGTGGCGATGCAGGCATTGCTAGCGCCGAGGATGGCGTGGATGCGGTTGAAGCCGCCGATCGCATCGCACCCGGAACCCGGTTTGCGTTTATTGCAATGCTCGTACGCCGGATCATAAAAGTAATAGCAACGGGTACGTTGCAACAGGTTGCCGCCATTGCTGGCCATGTTGCGCAACTGCGGCGAGGCGCCGGACAGGATGGCCTGCGCCAGCATCGGGTAACGCTCCCGTACCAGGGGGTGAGCGGCTGTTTCCGCATTGCGGGCCAGCGCGCCCAGGCGGAGACCGCCGTCGGGCGTCTCTTCAATCGCGCCCAGGTCGAGACGGTTGATATCTACCAGGTGGGCCGGCGTTTCCACCTGCTGCTTCATCAGATCCACCAGGTTGGTGCCGCCGGCCAGAAACTTCGCATGCGACTCCCCGGCAATCGCCTTCACCGCCGACTGCGGATCGCTCGCCCGTTGAAACTCAAACAGCTGCATGGTCGTCTCCCGTCTGCTGTGCGGCCCCGCGCGACGCCTGCTGCACTGCGGCCACGATGCCGGGATAGGCGCCGCAGCGGCACACGTTGCCGCTCATGCGCTCCTGGATCTCCGCGGTCGTCAGCTTCACCGGCCCGGTCTTCTGCAGGTCGACGGTAACGTAGCTGGGCGCGCCCTGCTTCGCCTCTTTCAGTAGCGCGACCGCCGAGACGATTTGTCCCGGCGTGCAGTAGCCGCATTGATAGCCGTCGTGATCGAGAAATGCCTGTTGCACCGGGTCCAGCACATCGCCTTTGGCGATGCCTTCTATGGTGGTTACCGAATCGCCATCGTGCGCCACCACCAGCGAGAGGCAGCTATTCACCCGGCGCTCGTTCACCAGCACGGTACATGCGCCGCACTGGCCGTGATCGCAGCCTTTTTTAGTGCCGGTCAGCTTCAGATCTTCCCGCAGGAGATCGAGCAGGCTGGTCCGCGGATCGACCATGACCTGTGTGTGCTCGCCATTGATGGTCAGCGAAACCGGCAACTGCCGCGGGCTTGCGCCATCGGCGGCCTGCGCGGATCCCGGTAAGGTACTGGCGCCCACCACGACGGTAGCCGCCTTGACAAAGTCTCGCCGGGACATCGGCCATTCGCCGGACCCACGCGACTGCATGCGCGCGCAGCTATCCTTCTCATCATCGGTCATTGAATATTCCTGGATTATTCCTGAGGTGCGTCGGGGTAGGGGGTGGAGGGGATATCTTCATAGCTCTGCGGGTGAGATGCAACCAGCGCAGGCCCGGGTAGCCTCTTATTCCCTCAACAGAAGTGGGACGGGGGAGAGTTTCCCATGGAGACCTGTGAATTCCCACATCTCCCGACATAAAGCCGTCGGTAGATATGGGGC
>CAZZVD010000358.1:0-4193 GCA_964657465.1 uncultured Acetobacteraceae bacterium
CCAGTCGGGAGATGTGGGAGGGCTTTTACCCCATCCGCTTCTCCACAAATCTTCTTTGCGCACGAGGCTCGCCGGTCGAATGTTGTTAATGCCACATCTCCCGCCAAAAAGCCCGCCAGTAGATATGCTCCGACACCGCTACTGAGCAATACGGAGTGAGACCACCGTACCCGGTTCCACTCTCCGCCCCGCGCTCGGGCTCTGGCTGAGCACCGTCCCCGCCGGGTCCACCGTATCCGCAGGAGCCATATCACCGCTCGCCCCATCCGCGGCGGCTGCCAGATCGCTGGCATAACTATTCTGAACCGGACCCATCTTCAACCCCGCCCGCGTAATCAAACCCGATGCCGCCAACATCGGCATCCCCACAAACTGCGGCATCACAAACGCGGGACCAGCCACCGGAGCAGGCGTACTCACCAACAAGCTCACGCTCGGCCGTTCCACGCCAGCAGCACCCTGTTGTGGGTTCTGCGCAACCACTGTACCCGCGGGAACCCCGTTCCACGGCAACAGCGCCGTCTCTTCCAGATCCAACCCGCGCCGCCGTACTTCAATCGCCGCCACCCGCTCCTGCTCCCCCACCAACCTGGGAATCGCCACCCGCTGCGGACCCAGACTCTCCGTCACCCGCATCCGCCACTCCCGCCGCACGATCGCCCCTGGCTGCGGAGACTGCGCCAGCACTCTCCCGGCCGGCACATCGGCACTGTAGTACTTGTTATCAATCCCCAGATTCAAACCCATATTCGCCGTGCGATGCACCGCCTCCGAAACCGTCAACCCTTGCAGGTTGGGCACCTTGACTTCCGCCCCATGAATCGCGAAATGCATCGTCATTACAGCCGAGAAAAGTCCGGCCATGGCGAGTGCCAATCCTGCGACCACCAGGCGGAAAAAGTTGATCATGCGCCGGTGTTCCCCGCGTCATAGGTGATCTCGTAGTCGATCGTCGCCGCCTTCTCCAGCATCTTGGAAACGGAACAGTATTTGTCCTTCGACAACGCAACCGCATCTTCCATCGCTTTATGCGAGACAGCACCCACCACGTGATACGTAAGGTGAATGTGAGTGAAAACCCGCGGAGCCTCCTGCGCCTGATCCGCCTCTGCGGAAACAGTCAGCGACGTAAACCGCTCTCGCTTTTTTTTAAGGATGGATACCACATCGACCGAAGTGCATCCGCACAGGCCCATCAACACCATTTCCATAGGACTCGGGCCGCCCCGGTGGGCTGCTTCGCCATCCATCACAACGTGGTGCCCGCTGTGAGATTCTCCATCGTATTGCTGATCGGTAAGCCAACGGGCAATCGCGCGCATAGCTTAAGTTTATCGACTTCGTGAACAGCCCGCGCGAAAGGGAGGAGTTGGAGACCTCACCTGGTTAACCTCACCCCGCCTGCATTTACAACGGCTTAACCGCCCGATACAACCCGGCAATACCAAAGTTGTAGGGCGTCCACGAGACCTGTGCGAACCCCACCCCACGCATGGTGTCCATCAACTCTGCAGGAGGAGGGAATCGGCGAACCGAAGCAGGCAGGTACTGGTACGGGCCGGAGGCTCCGGAGATAAGGCCGCCCAGGGCCGGTAGCACGCGGCGAAAATAAAAGGCGTACAACCGGCCCATCCATCCGCCTGGCTCGCTGAAGTCGAGGATCCCCAACTCACCGCCCGGCTTCAGCGTGCGATAAAACTCCTCCAGGCCCGCCTGGTAGTTGGCCAGGTTGCGAAAACCAAACGCCGTGGTCAGAAGGTCGAGTGAATCCGCTGGCAGTGGCAGGTGCAGTGCGTCCGCCTCCACCGCAAACGCTCCTCGAGGCGTGAACTTGGCCGAACCCCGCACCAGCATCTGGTGGGCGAAGTCTGCGGCCAGCACCGGTTGCGCCTGCCGGGGCCGCCGGCGCAGCAGGGCCAGCGTCATATCGCCCGTTCCGCAACATAAATCCAGCACCTGGGCCTCCGGCCGCGCAAGCACATGGCGAAAGCTGCGCGCCGCACGCCACCACCACACCCGATCGATATTGCACGAGAGCACGTGGTTCAACAGGTCATAGCGCGGCGCAATTTCGTCGAACATGGAGCGCACAGCATTGGCCGCGCTCTCTTCATCCCGCGCACCTTCCGGTTGTGCTCCTGACGCGGCCATCGTCAAACAGCCACCCGCCGCATCGCCGCGATGCCCGCCAGCACCTCGGCATCCGTAACATCATCGGCGACAATTGCCTGGCCAAGCTCCTTCAGCAGCACAAAGCGGCGCACGCCGGCCCGGTTCTTTTTGTCACCCGACGCGGCCTGCATCAACCGGCTCGGATCCAACCGGGGCAGCGGCGGCGGATCGAAGTAGCGAATCATCGCCTCTATCCGCTCCGCGGCTTTCGCCGTAATCATCCCCCGCTCCCGGCTGATGTGCAGCGCCGCAATCATCCCCCACGCGATCGCCTCGCCATGCAGCAGCACACGGTACTGCGTGACCGCCTCAATCGCGTGCCCCAGCGTATGGCCAAAATTCAGGAACATGCGTACCCCGTGCTCCCGCTCATCCTGGCTCGCGACCTCGGCCTTGATCCGTATCGACGCAGCAACCATCTTTTCCAGCGCCGCCGGGTCGCCCTTGTCGATCTGCTCGCGATGGCTCTCAATGAAACGGAACAGCGCCGCATCCTGAATCAACCCCGCCTTGATGCTTTCGTACACCCCGGCGCGCAACTCCCGCGGCGGCAGCGTGCGCAGCAGGCCGATATCAACAATCACCGCTTGTGGAGGATAAAAGCAGCCCACCAGGTTCTTGCCGGTTTGCAAATTCACGCCCGTCTTGCCGCCCACCGAGGAATCAACCTGCGACAGTAGGGTAGTCGGCACCTGGATGTAGCTGATCCCACGCATGTAGATCGCACTGAGGAATCCGCCCACATCGCCCGTAACACCGCCGCCAAACGCGATCAGCACAGAAGAGCGATCCGCACCCGCGCTGCTCATTTCCGCAGCCAGCCGCTCCACCTGCGTCATCCGCTTATGCCGCTCACCGGCAGGCAGAAAAAGCACCAGCGGCTCCCGCGGAGCGAGCGATGCCTGTAGTTGCGGTCCCCAAAGCGCCCAGATCTCCGGCGCAGTCAACACAAACACCAGGCTGCGTGGACTCGCCGCCACGCTGGCCACCTGCTTAGCTAAATTCTTGAGAATGCCGCTCCCAACAGAAACCGTGTAGGGGCCAGATTTGGTGGAAACAAGAATCTTACGCACGTTGCCTCCATCCTATCGCAGCCATCAGTGCGCCACGGGAGCCGCATTGCGCGTGGACATAAGCGAAGCCACCGTGGCCACTAGTACCACCACCACAATCACGCCTAACGAAATACCCACCGGCACATGCACCCATCTCTCCAGCAGCATCTTGGCGCCAACAAACCCCAGGATCGCCGCCAGACCAATATGCAGAAAGCGCAGCCGCTCCAACAGCCCGGCCAGCAGAAAGTAAAGCGACCGCAGACCAAGAATCGCGAAGATGTTCGACGTGTAAACCACAAAGGGATGATGGGAAATGGCAAGCACCGCAGGAACCGAATCCAGCGCGAACACCAGGTCGACCACCTCAATGGTAAGCACTGCCAGCAAAAATGTTGCCTTTGGACTATCACCAAACCGCTTGGTCCACCGGCTAAGGTGTTTGACTGGCCCGGGAGCGCTCTCGGCCTTCTTGCCGCGCAACAACCGCACCGCGGCGACCACCAGCAACGCGCCAAAGATGTACTGGATCCACGCGAACCGCGCCAGCAGCTGAATGCCGGCAAAAATAAAAATACCGCGCATGGCGATCGCGCCCAATATGCCCAGCAACAGCGCCTTGTGCTGATCCTTCGTACCCAGGCCGAACGACCGGAACATCAGCAGGAACACGAACAGATTATCGATGCTCAGCGAAAGCTCGATCAGATAGCCAGAAGCAAACTCAAGCGCAATCTGGTGCCCCTGCACATGACCGATCCAGATGCCGAAGGCACCCGCGAGAGCAAACAAAAAAATAACAAAGATCAGGTTCAGTCGTGTTTGAGCGGAGGGCTTACTGCGGCCAAGCACTGCCAGATCGATCACGATCAGCAAAAAAACAATGACGTGAAAGCCGATCCAATAGGAGATGGGGGCGCCACTAAACATCCTTCCATGCTAGCCCACTGCGGTTAGCCCGCATTT
>CAZZVD010000359.1:0-4171 GCA_964657465.1 uncultured Acetobacteraceae bacterium
CAGCGACATTCTCAACGAAAATGCCGCCTCCTTCTAGATACAAGGGATCTGCTGTACAGGTTAAGGGGGCGGTGAGCTGCTGCTGTGTTTTGGCTTGTGGCCTTGCGCATTAGGTTAATTTTTGGTGTCGTTCCGTAACAAATGATGGGTGCCCCACATCTCGCTGTTTTTCGCGAGATGTGGGATTCCACAGACCTCAGCCTCTGAGTGTGGAGGCTGTATATGACCGCCATTGAGACCTGTTGCGGTAGAAAGTGGCCAGTGGACAGCCGTGGAATCCCACATCTCGCGAAAAACGAGCGAGATGTGGGGCACCCGTCATTCGTTAGGAAGAGAGATCTAGCCGTGAGAAATGCGGGCTTGCGCAAACGGCAACCAGGTTAACCGCGGTCGCAATGGACTTGACTAACTCGCGGCGAACGCAAGCGAGGGGTCACTGCCGGGTTTCGGCGGACTTAAAAAACCTGGCGGTGGAAGACTTCGTCTTTTTCTTCGCACGGGGAACAGACTGCGCCGATTCCGCAGGCCAACAACAGGGCTGCCCCGACGGTGACGAGGATAGCGGGACCGTACGCTTCAAACTCGAAGAACCAACGCGCGAAGGTGTGAAAATGTACCGGATGCATCTTGCTGCTCCACCTGTTTATGAAACCCGAACCAAGGGGGTTGGTTTTCCGGGATGCAAAAAATATATCGCTTATGATCCGCTTCTGGGAATAGGGTCATCCCACTTTCCGAAAGCGTCAATGGCACAGAGCTTAGCACCGGTAGCAGGAATCTGGAATGACGAAAATAGGCCGACGTGACAGAAGTGACCAGCAGTAGGTTCCGAATGGGTGATCCGCGGCTCGAGTGGCTGTTTCTGGATCTGAATTCCTACTTCGCTTCCGTCGAGCAGGAGTTGCGGCCAGAGCTGCGCGACCGTCCGATTGCCGTCGTGCCGGTATTGGCAGACACGACCTGCTGTATAGCTGCCAGTTATGAAGCCAAACGATTTGGCGTGCGGACCGGAACGCAGGTTGGCGAGGCCAAACGCATGTGTCCCGGCCTGGTGCTGGTGGAAGCTCGCCATGAGGTGTATGTCGATTACCACCATCGCGTAGTCGAAGCGGTGGAGTCCTGCTTACCGGTTACTTCCGTGATGTCGATCGACGAGATGGCCTGCCGGTTGATGGGGCGGGAACAGCCGTTGCTGGCAGCGCTGGCGTTGGCCCGTGAGGTGAAAGCCGCGGTTCGCCGGAAAGCCGGCGCTACGCTTCGCTGCTCGGTGGGACTGGCGACGAACCGCTACCTGGCAAAGATCGCGTCTGACATGGAAAAGCCGGATGGGCTGGTAGCCCTGACCCCTGACGTGCTTCACGCAGCCCTGTCTGGCCTGACGCCGCGCGATTTGCCCGGCGTCGGCGCGCGCATGGAGAAACGCCTGCAAACCGCAGGCATTACTACGATGCCTCAACTGCTGGCGCTCAACCGCGAACAGTTGCACACTGCGTGGGGCGGCATCGGTGGCGAGAAACTGTGGCATTGGTTGCGCGGCGAGGACTTCGGCGATGCTGAGCTGGAACACCAGAAATCCATCGGACACTCGCACGTGCTGTCGCCCGAGTTGCGGACGCCAGAGGGCGCGTATGCGGTGGCCAATAAGCTCTTGCACAAGGCGGCGATGCGGCTGCGCAAAGCGCGCCTCTGGGCAGCCCATCTGACGTTGACCATCCGTTTCGCCGTAAGCAGCGCCAGTGCGTCCTCCCAACACTCCTCCGGGATTCCGCAGAAACCCTGGGTGCAAAGCATTTCGCTGCTGGAATGTCAGGATAATCAGACGCTGCTTGAGGGACTGCAGCGCCTTTGGGCAGAGAGCCCAACCGGGCGCACGCAGCAGAAACCCTTCTTTGTCGGAGTGACGCTCGGCAACCTGGTGCCCGATCACCTGCACACGCTGAGCCTGTTTTCCGGTCTGGAAGAAGAGGGCAAGCGCACCCGGCTCGCGACCACCATGGATCGCGTGAATTACAAATACGGGACGCACACGGTCTGCTTTGCCAGCATGCTACTGGCAGGGGCGGCAGCGCCCACACGGATCGCCTTTTCCAGCATCCCTGACCTGTTTTGAGAGCTCCTGCGATCCACACCAGCGCCGGGTTTTCCGCGAGGGACGTGTGTAAGACAATGGAAGCACCGCCGTGTCCACAGACTTTGCCCAACTCGTAAAGCAACAGGCAGACATCGTCCGCGTCATCGGCGAATACATCACGCTGAAAAAATCGGGGGCGGAACGCTATGCCGGGCTGTGCCCGTTTCACGGTGAAAAGACTGCTTCGTTCTCCGTGCATGCCGGGCGCCAGTTCTTTCACTGTTTTGGGTGTGGCCAGTCCGGGGATGTGTTTACGTTCGTGCAGAAGATCGACAACGCCAGCTTTAGCGAGGCGGTCAAGATCGTCGCTCAGAAATGCGGCATCGCTCTGCCCAAGCGGGAATTTTCGTCACCGGAAGAGGCAGCCGAAAACCGTCAGCGCGGCAAGCTGCTGGAACTGCATGAAGCCGCCACCGCCTGGTTTGAGGAGCAGCTGCGATCGGCTGAGGGCGCCCGGGCACGCGAATACCTGAGCGGACGCGGTCTAACGGCAGATGCGATCACGAAGTTTCGCATCGGTTACGCTCCCGATTCGTTCAACTCGCTGCGAGACCGGCTGCAGGGCATCGCCTCAGGAGATCTGCTGCGGTTGTCAGGACTGTTTTCCGCCAAGGAGCAGCCGGACGGCTCGGCGGGCCCGCTCTATAGCCGCTTCCGCAAGCGGATTACGTTTCCCATCCACAACGAGTCGGGCCGCGTCATCGCGTTCACCGCGCGTGCACTGGATAGCGAGGAGAAGTCCGGGCCGAAGTATATGAACTCCCCCGAAACGCCGCTTTATTCCAAAGGACAGGTGCTGTTTAACCTGGATAAGGCCCGGCAGGCCATCCGTAAGCGGGATTTCGCCCTGCTGGTGGAAGGCCAGATGGACTGCATTACGGCGTATATGGCGGGCTTTGAGAATGTGCTGGCGACCAGCGGGACCGCGTTTACTGAAATGCAGGTGCGGCTGTTGGGCCGCTATACCAAGAAGATCTTCGTCAACTTCGATCCGGATACGGCCGGCGCGAATGCTGCCGAGAAGTCGATTGCCATGCTCACCGAGGAGGATTTTGCGGTGTTGGTGGTGACGCTCGAGGGTGGGCTCGACCCGGACCGGTTCATTCGGGAACGCGGGATCAAGGCGTACGTGAGCGCGGTTGAGTCGGCAAGGCGCCACTCGGAGTATCTGATCGACCGGGCGATACAGCTATTTCCCCCCAAAACTGCCGAAGGCAAGAGCAAGGCGCTCAATTACCTTCTGCCCCACATTCGGCGCATGCCCGATAACATCGTGCGCGATGAGTTTGCCTCCGACGCCGCGCAGAAGCTGGGGATCGACTCGGCCCTGGTAAGAGAGGAATTACGGCAGGCGGTGCGCAAGCGGCGCGACCAGGTACACGCGCCCTCGGTGGACCTGTTCAAGGAAGCTGAGCGGGTGTTGTTGCGGGCGGCTGCGAGCCCCATGAGCAGCCGGATTGGGCTCCGGGTAGCTGAAGCCCTGCATCAGCACCCCCAGTCCTTCGAGGGCCTTGCCGTTACCCCTATGCTGACCTTGCTGTGCGCCCGGGGGGCGGTGGAACCCCTGGCGGCTTTGCCTGATCCTGCTCAGCGGACGCTGCTGGCACAGGCCTTGCTGCGGGAAACGGCGGAAGTGGAGATAGAGCAGGTGGAAGCCGCCCTGCACGCCCTTAAGTACCACCGGCTGCAGGGTTTGCAGCGGCGAGTACGCGCCAGTATCGCCGAAGCGGAACGGCGAGGGGATTTGGCCCAGTTGGCGGTTTTTCTGGCCGAGAAATCGCGCGTGGACCGCGAAATGCGCGAGGCGGATCTTTAAAGGGAATCGCTTGACGGAAAGCTCGGCCAACCTCCGGGTGCGACCCGAGGGTGGCCCATTCAAGCCGTTTTTGGCTTGAGTGGGGACATGTCAGCCAGCCCAATCTAGACCCCTGTTAACGGCTATAAGACCTAACCCGGACTTCTCACCGTCTGTTAGGTCACCAATCACGGGTGCCCCACATCTCGCTCGTTTTTCGCGAGATGTGGGATTCCACAGCTATC
>CAZZVD010000360.1:0-4146 GCA_964657465.1 uncultured Acetobacteraceae bacterium
GAAAAACGAGCGAGATGTGGGGCACCCGTCATTGGTTACGGAATAGGCGGTGAGAGATGCGGGCTAAGGCCTGCGGCGCACCCAAACAGATGAATTTGGCCGAAAAGTGGTTTCGATTGTGTTCCATTTAAAGCGCAACGTCTCCGACGAGAAAAGCCTCAATCCTCGGGTTCGGGACGGCAAGCAAGCGCTAACGTTCGAGGAACCGCCATGACCTTACGACATGTCTCCCACTCAAACCAGAAAGCTTGAATACCGGCCTGGATTGGCGAAACCGATCGGCGGATCTTACATCTAACTAAGTAGCTTCGGATCACGCCGGTAGGTGCGCAAAGAGCGCGAAAAGCCACTGTGAACCATGATATTCTATAACTCTTTGAAGGACGTGCGTCTACTTGCCCAATCGGTGTTTCCACCGTGCGGAATATGCCCTGAGCGGCTCGCATAGCACCCTGTCCTTTCTGAGCACGGACCGATCCGAAAATTGAGTACGGGACAGGATTTGCTTGGCTATTGAAGACAAGTACGAAGACGATATTCAGAAACTGATTGAAGCAGGTAAGGAAAAAGGCTATTTGACCTACAACGAGGTCAACGACCTGATTCCAGGTGACCTGCATTCTCCGGACGATCTCGACGATCTGCTGACCACCATCGGAACCCAGGGCATTGACGTGCTCGAAGGTGGTCCGAAGTTTGGCGGAGACAAGTTCGAGAGCGAGGGCGAAGAGGGCGAGGATGTTGAACTCGACCTCACTCCGGGCACACTCGAAAAAACCAATGACCCCGTTCGCATGTACCTGCGCGAAATGGGCACCGTACCGCTGCTCACCCGTGAAGGCGAAGTAGAAATTGCCAAGCGCATTGAGCGCGGACAGTTACGGGTACTGAAAGCAATTTCTCGCTCACCCATTGTGATCCGCGAAATCGTTGCCCTGGGAGAAGACCTCAAGCGCGGCGTGCGGAACATCAAGGAAGTGGTGATCTTCGACGAAGAAGAGATCACGGAAGAAGTTCTGCAGGCGCGCATCCGGCAAACGATCGCCCGTGTAGACACACTGATCAAGCACCAGAAGAAGGCCCAGCTGCTCTTTGAAAAGCTGGAGACCATCAACGTCAAGGCGAAGGGCAAAGAGCATCGCAAAACGCGCTGGATGATGAACCGCGAACGCGTGGAAGTATCGCGCATTGTGCGGGAACTGAAGTACACCAATGCGGAACGCAAGCGCCTGCTGGACAAAGTCAACAAGACCGTTGACGCCATGCGCATGCTCGAACGGCAGGTCAAGTCGCTCGAAACCAAGCATGACCAGTCGAAGAGCGAAGAACTGCGCAAGGAGTATCGCCGGCAGCAGAAAAATTGCAAGACCGACCTGGAGAAACTGGAGCTTGAGTCCGGCGTTCCGTTGGGGGAGCTAAAGCGCACCCAGCGGGAAATGATCCAGGGGGACATGGACGCCGAGCAGGCCAAGCGCGAATTGATCGAGGCTAACCTGCGCCTGGTGGTATCGATTGCCAAGAAGTACACCAACCGCGGTCTGCAGTTCCTGGATCTGATCCAGGAAGGCAACATCGGCTTGATGAAGGCAGTCGATAAATTCGAATACCGTCGTGGCTACAAATTCTCGACCTATGCCACCTGGTGGATTCGCCAGGCGATTACGCGCGCGATTGCCGATCAGGCCCGCACCATTCGTATTCCGGTGCACATGATCGAGACCATCAACAAGCTGATCCGCACGTCGCGGCAGCTGGTACAGGAACTGGGACGGGAACCTACTTCGGAAGAGATTGCGCGGCGTATGGATATCCCTGTCGCCAAAGTGCGTAAGGTACTCAAGATCGCGCAGGAACCGATCTCGCTTGAAACGCCGATTGGCGAAGAAGAAGATTCGCACCTGGGTGATTTCATTGAAGATCGCCAGGCGGTCTCGCCTTCTGAAGCTGTGATCAGCGTCAACTTGAAGGAGTACACTTCGCAGGTGCTGCGTACGTTGACCCCGCGGGAAGAGCGCGTGATCAAAATGCGGTTTGGGCTGGAAGATGGTTCGGAGCATACGCTGGAAGAGGTCGGCCAGAGCTTCCAGGTTACGCGTGAGCGCATTCGCCAGATAGAAGCGAAGGCGCTGCGCAAGCTGCGGCATCCTTCGCGTTCGCGTAAGCTAAAGGCGTTTGTCGAAGGCGTACGAGAGTAATCAAAGGCCTGCTCCTCACCGAGCAGGCCTTTTTGTTTCGCGTCTCTTCATGACTCCCCGGCATCTCTAAGCTACGGATGTACCCAAGACCAATTCAGGAGCCCTTCTGTGCCCGCAAGCCCCGAGATGACCGAGAAATTGAAGCACGCGCCGGATGTTGCCGGTGTGCACGACCTGATCCTGCGCCGCTGGAGTCCGCGCGCGTTTGCCGAGAAGGCAGTCTCCCCGGCAGACATCAGGAAGCTGTTTGAAGCGGCCCGATGGGCGGCCTCCTCCTCGAATGAGCAACCGTGGCGGTTTTTTGTTGGCCGCAAGGGCGATGAGACTTATCGCAAGATCTTCGACGCGCTGGTGCCGTTCAACCAGACCTGGGCGAAGAGCGCTCCGCTGCTGATTCTCTCGGTGGCCAAAAAGACCTTTACGGAAAAAGGGAACGCGAACAACTACAACCTGCACGATACTGGCGCGGCGACGGCAATGCTTGCGCTGCAGGCAACCGCCAGCGGCATGCACGCGCATTCCATGGCAGGCTTCGATACCGAGCAGGTCCGTGCGTCGTTCGGCATCCCTTCGGACTACGACATCGGTGCGGTGACTGCGGTGGGCTACTTCGGCGATCCGGAGAGTTTGCCCGATTACATGCTGAAGACGGAAGTGGCGCCACGCCAGCGTAAACCACTCGAAGAGTTTGTGTTTTCTGAGTGGGAGAAACCGGCTCAACTCTGAAGATTTTGCGGCTCGTGCTTCGTCCATGAGGAAGATCCTGCTGTTTGTTAATCCGCTGCTGCATCGAGCGGGATCCAGGCGCAAGGATATCGCTCACGCGGTGGACGTGTTTCGCGCGGCCGGCGCCAAGGTGCACATCGCGGAGACGGGCAAGCACCGGGATTCAGGGCCGCGTGCGCGGCAGGCCATCGCGGATGGATACGATGCCATCGTTGTTTGCGGCGGGGATGGGACGGTCTTCGATGTAATCCAGGGCATGAGCGGTTCCACGGTGCCGTTGGGCATTGTGCCGCTCGGCACGGGCAATGTTCTGGCGCAGAACCTGAACATTCCTGCCCACTCCGGAATAGCGGCGCAGGCTCTTCTTCGCGCGCGGCCGTTGCGTGTGCCGCTTGGGAGAATTACGTGTGCGGCGCCACAAGGGCAGCAGAGTTGGTTGTTCGCCATGTCGGCTGGTATGGGGATGCATGCTGCGCTGATGGCGGAAGCAAAACGCTCGGGCAAAGACGTAACCGGCAAAGTTGCTTATTTTGTCGCAGGGGCGAAGTTGCTATGGCGCCATCCCGTGCAGCTGTTCGAGACTACGGTGACCGGGATGGATGGCTCGCAGCGCACAGAGCCGGTCAGTGAAGCGCTGGCGCTGCGAGTGGCGGCGTTGAATCTCTGGCGACCAGGTGGCGGACTGACGATGCCTTACCTCCGTCTTGCTTCGGTCGCAAACGGTTCACGTTATCAATTGGTTCGTGCGACGTGTGGTGCTCTTTTGCTGGGCGCAGGTGCACGGGACCGTGCGCCTGCCCCGAAAGCAGCCGCCAGGTACGAGGATGTGGCGCGGGTGTTGATTCGTCCTATTCCCGGTCATGTATACCGGCCGTTGCTGGCGGTGCAGGCTGACGGCGAGGTGCTGGGAGATTCGTGTGCGCAGATCGAGATGGCCGGAGTCGCCGTGATGATGCTGTCGGCGGCTACCTCGGGCTGAGAAGAGTGGGTTGCAAAGCATTTGCGGTAAGCTGTTTCCTTCTTCAGCCACAAGCACCGACAGAGGAAAGCCACCACCCTGAATTTGCCATCCCGAGCAGCTGATTTACTTTGAGGCGCACCGCAAAGCCCTACTCCCTCGTCAGGAACTTCAAAGACCACTCATCACCGCAGTGACAATGCCCGAATCCTTGGACGGGTGCCCCATGCTCGCCGACTCCGGCGTGCGTGGGTTGAACAAGACAGG
>CAZZVD010000361.1:0-4048 GCA_964657465.1 uncultured Acetobacteraceae bacterium
TTTGCTGCTGAGCATTCGCTGCGGCGTGCTTAGGCGCTGCTTCAGCTCGGCTCCCGTTGATTTGTAACAGTAACTGCGGCCGGATCTACTTCTTCCAGCGTTTTGCGTCTTCGTACATGGCCTTGAAATCAGTACGCCGCATGATGCTTTCTGCCGTGGCATCGCCGCGCACCGCATCCAGTAATTGCTCGGCCTCACTGTAGTATTCTCCGGCCCGGGCACTCCCGGTCAAGCGAGACGAGGTCCCCAACAAGTAATAGGTCCTCGCCAACTCGAACCGCATGCCGGCTCGCTTGGCGGTAGTTAGATCTTCCTGCAGGTCGTGCTCTGCCCGGGTAAAGTCCTTCAGGCCGATCGTCGCTTCCGCAATCCCAAGGTCGATTTGCATGCCAAGGTTGGCGGAGACGGCGCTCTTTCCGTCGAGTAATGGTTTTAGTTGACGAAGCGCCTCGGCAAAGCGACCCTCGGCAAGCGCGACGCGGGCTACGTTCAACTTCGACAGAAGGGTCACTTCCCCTTCCTTGGTGCGCGTTGCCAGACGTAGTGCCTGCTCGTAGGACTGTTTCGCGCCTTTCAGATCGCCGCGGTAAAAGGCGATATCTCCGCGAGTGTTCATGATGGAAGCCTGTAAGGGGCCATTCTTGAGGGTCTGCTGGATACTGTCTGCTTCGGTGAGCGAAGCAGCTGCCTCATCGCCTCGGCCGACCCGGGCGAGCGCACCAGCCAGGTCATTGAGAAACTCGCCCATGTTAAGCCCGTGTTCACCCTGCTCGCGAAAGCTTTTCACCGCATCCTGCATCGACTTGACCGCTGCGCCAAATCGTCCCTGGTATTCGAACACACGGCCGGTCTGGCGCAGGATGATGGCCGTGCCGTGGACATCGCCGACTTTGCGCGCTAACTCCAGCGCGCGCATCAGCGCTGTCATCGCCTGATCGTATTGACCAGTGGTGGTGTACGCCTCGCTTAGACCTTCGAGGCTCTCGGCAATGTCTCCGGGTACACCCAGTTTCTCTCGCAACTGCAGCGCCTGCTGGTAGTAGGTGAACGCGTTGTTGCCGTCGCCCATCGTCAGGTACACGCCGGCAATGTTGTGCAGACATTGCGCTTCATACCCCTGGTCACCCGTCTGCCGCTGGATCTGCAATGCCTGCTTGTAGACATTGAGCGCCTGGTCGAAATCAGCGCGATCCTGGTACACCGTACCCATGTTGGTGAGGGTGTTTGCCATCTCATCCTTCTCACCGATTTCTCGCAGCAGGACGACCGCCCTCTTGTAGTTTGCCAGGGCAGCGTCGGCTTTGCCGCTCGTGGCCTGCAGGGCCGCCATCTCATTTAACGCAGCCGCTACGCCGCGCTTCTGCCCGAGCTTCTCATTGATGGCAATCGAATCTTCATAGTTGTGTAACGCTTCGTCGGGCTTGTTCAGCAAGCGGTACGAGATGCCCATGGAAAGCAAAATCAGCGCGTGCTGTTCCTGGTTATCCACCTGGATCGCCAGGCTCATTCCGCGAGTGAGTGCGTCGAGCGCCCCCTGGGGATTGCCGGTGATGTTATCGACGACGCCCAGGCTCCACAATGCCTTTATGTTTTTTGGGTCTGATTGCAGGACCCCGTCAAACGCGGTGTGAGCCTGAGCATATTGCCCGTTTTGCAGGTAGAGGTTGCCCAGCTCATACTCGACCTCGACGTCGCCGGGCGAGCTTCTGAAAAGATTTTCGTAGGCCTCAATCGCCTTCTTGTTGTCTTTCATCACGCGCGCGTTGCTGGCGGTGATCAGGTACTTCTCAGGCAAAGGCAGGCTCTGATTATGGGCCAGGTCCGTAGAACGTATCGATGACTGTTCGGCATCACTCTGAAACCCAAGTTGTGACTGGGTATCCGCCAGCCGGGAAAAGGCGAGCGCAAATTCAGGATCGAGATTGGTGGCTGACTGCAAATGTTTGAGCGCTTCGGTGTACTTACCGGCCCGCATCAGCACCGCGCCCTGGTCGTATTCACGCAGAGCGTCGACCGACGAGGTATTGGGCTTGAACGATTGCGCTTTCAACTCGTCCACCACGTCGGAGGAAAGTGAGAGATTTTTACGCACCGAATCGGCCAGACTATCAATCGCAGCCGGTAAGTCTTTGAGCGCTGACTGTGCTTTCACCGGGATGGTCTGATCGTGCACCAGATCATGGATGGTGGCGTTGATGACGATCTGGTCGCCAAAGCGTGCATACTGCCCCGAAACCACAACGTCGGCATTGCTGAACTGGGCGAGGCGGCGCAGCATGTCCGGATCGATCGATGTTTCGGAGCCGATGCGCAGGTCAGAGAGCACCTGGTGCAGTCGATCGGGTGCGATCGTATGCAGGTGGGCAGATTGGCCAATGTCGGTGCTTAACAAGTCGGCTACGCTGGAGCCGATCCACTCGTCCTGCGCATCGCCAGACGAGTTACGAAACGGAAGAATGGCAAGGGAGCGGGCGGGAACGGCCTGCGCCGACTGTTTCACCTCCGTGCCGGGCGTGGCCTTCGAGCGGTTGGCGTAGTAGACCAGTGGAGCGATCAACAGCACGGCCGCGGCAGCTCCACCGGCCAGCCAACGCTTGTGATCATTTGCCCAACGGGTGGGTCCGGGACGAAGCCGCGACGCAATCACGCCTGATTTGCCGGTCCCGGACCAGAGTTCCAGATCCGAGAGCAGTTCCATTGCGGACTGGTAGCGCAGCGCGACGTCTCGCTCCAGACAACGGCTGACGATCTGGCTCAGCTCCGGCGGTACGCTCTTGTCGAGCTCCGATACGGGCACGACTCTTTCCTGCGTGCGCTTGATCAGGC
Organism: uncultured Acetobacteraceae bacterium; assembly: GCA_964657465.1. GTDB lineage: Bacteria > Acidobacteriota > Terriglobia > Terriglobales > Acidobacteriaceae > PALSA-350. The sequence continues at coordinate 2,827 of CAZZVD010000361.1, forward strand.
TTGCCAGGGCGCTTTCCGCACGGAAGGGCGTTTGCCCGGTCAACAGCTCATAGAAAATCAGGCCGAGCGAAAATAGGTCGGATCGTTGATCCAGTTGTCCCGCCAACGCCTGTTCGGGCGACATATATTCCATGGTGCCCACCATGGCGCCGGTCTGGGTCATGCGATCGCCTTCGAGCGTTTTCGCCAGGCCGAAGTCCATGACCAGCAGGCGGCCGGCCTTATCCAGCATGATGTTCTGCGGCTTCAGGTCGCGGTGGATCACGCCCACGCTGTGCGCTGCTTCCAGGGCACGGCATACCTGCTCGATGTACTCCACCGCCTCATGAGGGGGCAGCTTACTGCGCCGGTAGATGACCGTCCGAAGGTCTTCGCCTTCGACGAACTCCATCGTGATGAACTTCAGACCTTCGGCTTCGCCAAGGTCGTAAATGCGGACGACATTTTTGTGGGTAACCTGCGTAGCCAGGATCAGCTCTTGCTTGAAGCGATCCAGAATGGCCCGATTGCCAGACAGCTCCGGGCGGATGACTTTGAGCGCCACCATGCGGTTAAGCTCGATATCCCTGGCTTTGTAGACGGCGCCCATGCCGCCCTCGCCAAGCAGGCTCAGCACTTCATAGCGTTGCGCGAGGATATGACCGACCGTCAGGACCGGCTGGCCGCTTTCCGTGTAGTAACCGGGATTGGCGCGGGAAAAGCTGCTGCCGACCAAACCACCTATCACTGTGGGGCTATCGTCGCTGGTAGGGGGCAAGCCGAAGACGGTATCAGCGTCGCTGGGCAGGCGAGCACCTGCGTTTGAGGAAGAACTCTCCCCTTTGAGAGGAGTGCGCACGCCCCCATTTCGCGGCTTCGAGGCATCGTGGTTCGGAGGCTTGCCTCCCTGTTCTCGCATGTTGCGTCGCCGACCCTACAACCACGCTTTTGGCGCAGATTCACTTGGTTGGGGGGTGCAGGCAGTATACCGTGCGCAGAACGGGCTACCGAGTGTCTAAGTAGCAGCAATGCCTCAGAATAGAGCGCCACTTGAGGCCGGATCCCATCGACCCACTAGTGTTGGGGAATCCTCTCCTCTACCAGAGCACCGCCTCGGCCACAAACCAATCCCGCGGCCGCAAGGCCCTGCTCTACGGTCGCTTGTTTCACCACCAAACTCGGATACAACGACAATGCCCTAATCCCTGGACGGGTGCCCCATGCTCGCCGACTCCGGCGTGCG
>CAZZVD010000362.1:0-4040 GCA_964657465.1 uncultured Acetobacteraceae bacterium
GGAACGCCCAGCGCTTCCATCGCTTCCATGGCGCGCGGGAGCGCGGCTTCGGACGTACTGGTGGCAAAAGCGATGGTGGCGGGCTCGGCAACCGCTCGCAGAAAGCGGCCCACGGGCACGCCGGCGATGAGCGCTGCCGGCAACAGCCCGAGCAGCCCGAACGCCAACAATGCGGCATAAAGGGTAAGCAGAAGACCGCCTAGGTGCAGCAATACGCCCGGCCCCATTTGTCCGACGGTGTAAGCCATCGCGGCGCCGACTCCGACCGGCGCGTAGTACATCACGATGTTGGTAAAGGCGAACATCGTTTCGGTCAGGGATTCCACGACACGCAGCAGGGGTGCTCGTTTTTCCGGGCTGAGCCGGCCCATGGCCAGGCCGAAGAGAACGGCGAAAACGGCAACCTGGAGGATCTGGTTGTCGGCCACCGACTTGGCGATGTTCTCCGGGAAGGTGTGTAACAGGACTTCATCCCAATGCATTGCGGGATGCGGCGTATGCGCTTCCGTATGTTGCTGGGTTACCGTGAGCCCTACGCCAGCACGCGTGATGTTGATGGCTGCGAGACCGACCAACATCGCCACCGCGGTGAGCACTTCAAAGTAGATAAGGGCTTTGAGGCCCATACGCCCCAGGCTGCGCATTTGCGTATGCGCGGCAATGCCGGTGATCAAGGTGCCGAGTATGAGCGGCGCCACAATGGTTTTGATCAGGCGCAGGAAGATATCGCTGAAGACTCGCAGGCTCACCGCGAGTGCCGGCAAATCAGCACCGAGTTCCCCGCCCGCCAGCGTCGCCCAGAAGATCCACATTGTCAGGGAACGTTGCCGGGCGGCTCGCCAGGCGAGCAGGACCAAGCCAGCCAGCCGCAGAGCTACGGGGGCGGCGTTTGCCGCGCTGATGTGTAGCGGGTTGATGTGGGGCGCCGTGATGTGGGGCGCGACTATACCCAGCGCGTACAACACAAGGCCGCACACCGTGAGAATGAGCGAATGCCGGTGAGGGAAAGTTCCTGCGGGTTGCATGCGTTCCTTAGCCTTAGGGAGAATATTGTGCCCGCGCGCAGTTTAGCAGGGCGGGTCCAGGCGGAGAGCTGTGGGATGGTTGCGAACCACACCGAGATCGCTTGCCCATGCGAGTAAGGACTACTGAATGTTTTAGGTAGTCCCAGGAAGACCTAAACCACAAAGTTTTCCTTCCGTCGCTACTCGCTTTTATTCCTTAGTTAGTCGCCTTCTTTAAAGAACAAATCTACAAGCGCTTGTGGCATGGGTAAATTCGCTTTCATTAAACACAGGGATAGCTTTGGCACAGGGATAGCTTTGGTTACGCGCTCATTACCAGCGGCAATTACTTTGTGGGTAGGTAGAGCGAAATTGTAAATGAATGGGAGCGCTGCGGTCGAAAGTAACCGCAAAGGTGCAACTTTGGATAGTTGTTGTTTAGATCTAAAGTACGCCGGGCTGAATCTCAGGTTAGGATGTACCCAGTCTGGTCGTTGGTCCCCCCGGCGATAGCGTTGATCCCCTTGCTTTTGGCTGTATTTACACGTCGATCGGTCGATCTTCGCTTAACTAAGAATGCTGAGAACCTAGATGCTTTCGAGTTCCACAAACGTTCAGCACGATGAGACGGAACGACTGAAGTCTCTTCTGCAATACGACATTCTCGACACGCTGCCCGATCCGGCATTTGATGAGATTGCGCGCATGGCGGCGTCGATCACGAGAGCACCGTACGCGTATATCGGCTTTATCGATTGGTCAAGGGTGTGGTTCAAATCGACGGTGGGCTTTTCGGCGAGACAGATTCGCCGCAACGGATCACCCTGCCAATTCCTCCTGCTCGAAGGCAGGCCTCTGCTGATCAGCGATGCCCTCGCAGATCATCGCTTTGCCAGTTCGGGCATATTGGTTGATGACAGCGTTCAGTGCCGCTCTTATGCAGGTGCGCCGCTCCTCTCATCTTCGGGAACCATACTGGGCACCATCGCTCTTTGCTCGCCTGAGCCGAATGCTTTCAGCCGCAGCGATCTTGACACCCTGCAGGTGTTGGGCCGCCAGGTGACGACACGCCTCGAGCTGTACGCTACCGGCCATCTGCAGGAGAATGTGCTCCGTTCGCGGCAGCGGTCTGATCAGGCGCTCACGGTGGAAAGAAACTTTGTTGCTGCCGTGCTTAACACCGTCGGCGCCCTGGTGCTGGTGTTCGACACGGCTGGCCGCATCGTTCGCTTCAATCGCGCTTGCGAGATCACGTCGGGATACACCTTTGCCGATCTCGCGGGACGTTCCTTTCCGGAAGAACTCTTCGCCGCGCAGGCACGTGAAGTAGCGATCCGAAATTTCGAGCACGTCCGCGCAGGCAATGCAAGCGAATCGTTTGAAATCGACTGGCAAACCAAGTCAGGCCGCATCCGTCGCATCGCGTGCACCGCGACCGCATTGACGAATACCCGGGACGAAGTGAGCTTCGTAATCATGAGCGGCGTGGATGTGACGGAGCAGCGCGAAGCTGAAACAGCATTGCGCACCAGTGAGGATCGTTACCGGCAACTGGTGGAAAGCAGTCTCGGCCTGATCGTGACACACGATCTGGATGGCCTATTGCTTTCGGTCAATGCGCATGCGTCCGCGATCCTTGGCTACTCCTCTGAAGAGCTGGTCGGCACGCCGTTGCGCGCGTACATCGACCAGGCTCACCTGGAAAGTTACGACCAGTATCTTGCCGGTTTGCAGAAAGATCCGTCAGGGGATCACGAGGGACGTTTTTATCTGCGCGGAAAAGCCGGTCAACTCTGCATCGTCGCCTATCGCAACAAGCTGCTGCGACACGAGGGCGCGGCGCCGCTGGTGTTGAGCCATGGCATCGACATCACAGAGCAGACGCAAGCCGAAGAAGAGTTAAACGCGCTCACGCGGCAGCACGAGTCGATTTTGGAGTCAGTTGCCGACGGTATCTGGGGCATGGATCTAGAAGGGCATCTCACCTTTGTGAACCGCAGCGCAGCGAACATGCTCGGCTATACGCCGCAGGAACTGCAAGGGCAGGAAATGCATGCGCTCATCCATCACTCGCGTGCCGATGGAACGCCGTACCCGCCTGAGGAATGCCCCATATTCGGCAGTCTGCAACGAGACACGCCCTTGCATGTGGACGAGGATGTGTTTTGGCGCAAGGGTGGCCAACCGATGCCAGTGGAGTATGTGGCTTGCCCGCTGATTGAGAATGGCCATGTCCACGGGATTGTCGTTGCCTTTTCCGATATCACGGAGCGGCGCCGCCTGGACCGGATGAAAGATGAATTCATCTCGACGGTGAGCCACGAACTGCGGACGCCGCTGACCTCGTTGCGCGCTGCGCTGGGCCTGATCACCAGCGGTGCGCTGGATAAGCGGCCTGAAAAGATTCCGCAGATGCTGGAGATGGCTTTGGGTAATTGCGATCGGCTGGTGCGGCTGGTGAATGACATTGTCGATTTTGAACGCATTGGCAGCGGAACACTGCCGCTGCATCCGAGCGAATGGAATGCGATCGACCTGTTGCGTCGCGCCATGGATCAGGAGCGCACCACCGCGCTGCGGGCCGGCCTCACCTTCCGGCTGGACGTGCAGCCAGTCGATGTTTGGGTGGACGGCGATCGCATCCTGCAGGTACTGGGGAACCTGATTCGCAATGCAATCAAGTTTTCTGAAAAGGGTGGCGAGATCCGTTTGGGTGCGCGAGCAACCAGTGAAAACGAAGTAACCTTCGAGGTGCAGGACCAGGGGCAGGGCATACCCGCGGAGAAGCTGGATTTGATTTTTGACCGCTTCCAGCAGGCGGATGCTTCCGATTCACGCCTGCAAGGTGGAACCGGGCTGGGACTCGCCCTTTGCCGCGGGATCGTCAATCAGCACGGCGGGCGCATCTGGGCGAAGAGCAACCCGGGGACTGGCAGTACCTTTTCCTTCACGGCCGAGCGCTACGTCGGGAAGGAAGAGGATGAACCCTTCGAGGCCGATTCTCTGATCAGCGGTGAAGATTTCATCGCCTAGCCT
>CAZZVD010000363.1:0-4038 GCA_964657465.1 uncultured Acetobacteraceae bacterium
GGGAGAATAGTTCCAACGGAGGCAAAGCCATCAGAACTTTCTGGCGAAATCTTATGTTTGCCTCCCGAGGGTGTCAAGGCAAAATCAGGCGCTCCGTAAGTCGCTTCTATGCAATCACTTACGGCCATATCGTTTTATTGCGCGAAGCTCCACCAGCTGGCTGGGGAGGGGTACGAAAAAGCTCAAGGTGCTGTTGCCGGAGCACTTAGCGCCGAGACTGCACAACGGATGGTTCACTTGTGATTTGTGCGAACGGTGAAATTTATCCGGCCCGAATCAGTAACCCCCTTTGCGCCGGGAGGCCTCCTCAGCCTCCCAGCTCGGGTCCTAGTCTTCAAGGTTCAGGCGGATGATTTCATTCTGTTCCTCAAAGGCGGAGGCAGGCTTACCGCGGGCGATCCGGTAGAGGGCTCTGCCGCCGCCCAGAAATAGTCCGAGCAGCAGGGCGGCGCCACACAGGATGCCGGCCAGGGTGATGATACCGACCAGAAGGCGGGCCACCTTGGAGCCGTCGCTGATGTAACCGTTCGGGTTGTTCCACACCACGTCGGCCTGGTAGTTCACCTGGTTTAGGAGCTTTTGGGCGGTGCCGGGTGGGAGCTCTCCGGTGATCACGGCGACGATGGGGCCGCTGCGCCGGGTGAGCAACGACCCAGGCCGGCTTTCAGCCAGCGGCTGGGGCCAGGTCGATTGAGTATTCCCGGCTTTCAGAAAGGTCTCGATCGCATGCAGCCGTGCCCCGGCCAGTTGCGGGGTCGGATACATCAGCAGGGTCAACTGGCCATTGCCTTCGCGGGCAGAGTAGTTAGCCGTGATCGCCTCTGCGCTGCTGCCTGCAAAGTCCACTAGCGCCGCAGGAAGCACCCCTCCACTGCGGACATAGGCCTCCGGCCCGAGCGCATAGTGGCTCATCCCGGTCTGGAGGTATTGCCGGGGCAGGTATCCGGGGAGCGGTGGCGCCACGTTGGCGGACCCTGGAGGTTCCGGCAGCGCCTTTGCCAGTTCGCGGAGCTCCGAGGGGGACATCGGGGTCACTTTGTCGAAAGTGCCCTCGACCAGCGTGGCGCCGCCCCAGAACAGGACGTGGCTGCCATCCCACGCGGCCGTGCGCCCAATCTGCTCGGCCAGGCTGCCGGGCCGGCGGAAGAAGGTGAAGGCGCCGAAGGCGCCACTTGCATCCTGAAAGCGGATCGCCCGAATCAGGAGTTTGTTGTCGCCATTGACGTAGTGGGCGGTTGCGAACTGCTGGAACCCGTATTCCTTGAGGATTGAGGCGTTGGCCGCATCCGCCTTTTCGGGGGCGGCGCTGCCTTCGACCGGGCCGCTCACGCTCCATCCGGCGAAATCTGTGGGCAGCAAAGCTGGAGCGGCGGGCGCTGGCGGAGGCGCTGTTTTGCCCAAGGCGGGAGATACGAGCACTGAGAGAAAAAGGATTGAAACCGGGAGATTACGCAGGACGGGAGAGGAGAACGGATTCCGAAAATCAAAGAGCATAGCACTACCTTTGAGACGAGACTAGAGCATTTCCGTAACCGGTGTCGAATTAGGTGACTAGCGCTTGAGCGGGAGGGTTGTCTGCGCTATACGCACCCCGCTGAGGCCGCTGATGTAGCGCGCAACGCCGCGGTAGAGCGATTCTGCAATGCGCTCCCGATAGGCTCCCTGGCGCAATTCGCGGGCGTCGTCACCGTTGGTGAGGAAGGAAATCTCGGCCAGGATCGATGGCATATTGGCGCCGATCAGCACCACGAACGGCGCTTTTTTGACGCCGCGGTCGCGCAGCCCGGGATTGCCCTCTTCCAGATCGTCGTAGAGCGATTTCTGCACATCGGCGGCGAACTCGCGCGATTCGTCGATTTTGTCCTTGAGGGTGATCTTCTTTACCAGGTCAGACAGTTCGTGAATGGATTCATTGGAGACGGCGTTCTCCCGAGCCGCCACCTCCAGCGCATCGGGCGAGGTGGTGAAGTTGAGATAGTAGGTCTCGACACCGCGGGCGGAGGCGTCCGGGCTCGAGTTGGCGTGGATCGAAAGGAAGAGGTCAGCCTGCGCCTTGTTGGCGATGGCCGTGCGGGTTTCGAGCGGGATGAACGTGTCATTGTCGCGGGTGAAGATCACATCCGCACCCAGGCGTTGCTTGAGCAGCTTGCCGACCCGGAGCGCAACGTCCAGCACGATCTGTTTTTCTTCAATGCCCCCGGGGCCAGTGGTGCCGGAGTCATGGCCGCCATGGCCGGCATCGATCACGATGCGGCCAATTTTCAGGCCCAGAGTACGCACCAGCGATCGCTCACCAGCGGCCGTTGGTTCAGCCGCACGCATGGGTGCAGCGTCGCTCTCCTCCCCGTCCGGGTGGGCGGTGGGGCCGGTCGGTGTCGAGTCCGCGTCCACTGCTTTTTTCTTGTGCCGCCGGCCGGAAGCTTTGCCGGCTGGAACGGGAGGAGGCGTTGTCGATGCGAGAGAGCCATCGTGTGGCTGCGGCGCCGGGACCGTGCCGGCCACCGAGGTGGCAATCGGCTGAGTCGTTGGGTGTTCCGTGGCCTTGATGCGACCGGGTTGCTGACCGAGGGAGGCAATTTCCTGCGTGGCACGGCTGACCGGGCGTGTGATCGCCGGGTCTGTCCTGGCCTGCAGTGTCTTGCTGGGCGGCGGCTGCACGGGAGCAGGAGGCTGGCTTGCCGGGGATTCGGCTTTTGCTTCGGGAGCATGAGCCGGGGCGGCCACACTGGCCAGGTTGGTGGTGGCTGCCGTGCCGGGCTTCAGGCCGTGTATGTCGATGATGAGCCGCCACGGATTCGGCAGCAGAAAGGCGGAGTAGTCGGCCACTGAGCTCACATCGAGCACGATGCGGGTGACGTTGTTGGAGAACTGGGCCGCGCGGATGCGTTTCAGGAACCCGTCGTCTATCACCTCCACAGATTTGCCGTTCAAGCCGGCGTCCAGGTGCGCACCGTAGAGGTCGAAGTAGATGCGGTCCGGGTCGGGGACCCGGGCCGCCTGAAACGCTACCTGATTTTGCAGGTCGATCGCAATCCTGGTGTAGACCGGCGTGGACCAGTGGCGAATGCCACTCACGGCCGCAACCCTTCCGGGAGAGCCGGCAATCGCCAGGTTGGCCGGGCTGGCCTCGGGCAGGGGCGTTGGTTGCGGCTCGCGCACGGCGCTCGGCTCAATGGCTGCCGGCGTCATGGCCGGCGGGGGACGTGATGGTGCTGGGATAGCCTGGGGCCGGATGGCAGGCGGGGTCATGGCGTAGTGCGCTGTTCCCTGGCGGGGATGTTCTTCCGCGAGGATGTCATTGAGCTGGATGCGGGCTTGCTCGGCTAGTGGATTATCCGGATAGCTGGTGAGGAACAGCTGGAATTTCTGCTTTGCCTCGTCACGATCGTCCAGATCGCGGCGATAGATCTCTCCTTCCGAGAGCAACGCCGAAAAGCGATAGTTGCTATTTGGGTATTGCACCCGCAGCAGTTCGTATTGCGTGATGGCGCTGCGCAGGAGGGATTGGTCGGCAAACAGGTGGCCTTCTTCGGCCAGCAATGTGGCTGCGGCGAGCACGCTGGCATCGGCTTTCGCCGTGCCGGGGTTGGTTTGATAGATGGTTCGAAAGGCGCGGATCACGCGGTTGTAGTCAAGGCGCGTTCGTGAGGAAGGAGTGCGCGCGTGGAGCGCTTCTCGCAGATGCTCTGCCCGCTCGTAGGAGGGGGCTGGCCGTTGTGTTTGGGCGGAAGCGGATGGGCCGATGCTCAGTAGAAGCACGCTGCAGGCGAGGTTCGCCGCGGCATGAGCCGGCCATGCCGGCGTCATGCGGCTTCGAGAGCAGAACGCACGGAGCAAACGCGCAGCAAGGAGCATAGTTGCTTAGGCCGTCGGGAGAGTCTCCCGTGGTTAAGCTAACCCGATTATAGGGCGCTGAGTTGCGAGCGGCCAAGAAGGTTCCTGAGTGGATACTGCGGGTGATCTCTGGCGTAGGTGGAGGGTTACGGGTTGGGTCCTGTGAATTCCCACATCTCCCGACTGGAAAACGTCGTGAGATAT
>CAZZVD010000364.1:0-4025 GCA_964657465.1 uncultured Acetobacteraceae bacterium
GAACGCGGTGAGATCTGGGGCACCCCGCTCTGTTGCGAGGGCCGGAATCCTCCTCCGGCCTGCGTGCATGGTCTAAAATAACCTAATACATTCGTAGCGATCCCCACATGCAGACACGACATAAGATCGGCATTCTTGGCGCCACCGGAGTCATTGGTCAGCGCTTCATCCAATTGCTGGAAGGCCACCCCTGGTTTGAGATCACCTGGCTGGCCGCCAGCGATAAGTCGAGCGGCAAAACCTACGGTGAGGCGACCCGCTGGAAATTGGAAACACCTCTTCCCCGGCGCATTGCTTCGATGATGGTTTCCCCCGCATCGCCCGAGGGCGCGCCCAAAGTAATCTTTGCGGCGCTCGATACCGACATCGCTCGTGATTTGGAACCGAAGTTTGCCGCGGCGGGCTGTGCGGTTATCTCGAACTCCAGCGCGTTTCGCATGCAGGCAGATGTTCCCCTGGTCATCCCCGAGGTGAATGCTGCTCATCTGGATCTGCTCGAAACCCAGAGCTGGCGCAAGCAATCCGGCGGCTACATCGTGACCAATCCCAACTGCAGCGCGATCGGCCTGGTGCTTGCGCTGAAGCCGTTGGCGGACCGGTTCGGCTTGAAGAGCGTGTTTGTCAGCACCATGCAGGCCGTGAGCGGCGCCGGTTACCCCGGCGTGCCATCGCTCGATATTCTGGGCAATGTTGTGCCTTACATTGGTGGGGAAGAAGAGAAACTGGAAGCGGAAACGCTCAAGCTGCTGGGTAAGCTGAGTGGCGGCCGCGTGGAAGCGTTGGACGCCAAAGTGACCGCGCATTGCAACCGGGTTGCCGTGGAAGATGGGCACACCGAAAATGTCAGCATCCAGTTAGGGTCAAAGGCGACACGGGAAGAGATCCTGGCGGCATGGAGTGAGTTTGCGCCCCTGGCGGCGCACGCATTGCCGATCGCGCCGTTGCAGCCGGTGGAGTTCAATGCGGCCGTTGATCGCCCGCAGCCGCGGCTTGACCGCATGCGCGGTAATGGCATGTCAGCCACGGTAGGCCGCTTGCGGCCGTGCTCATTGCTCGATTGGAAGTTCACCGTGCTGTCGCACAACACCATTCGTGGGGGTGCCGGGGCAGCGGTGCTGAACGGCGAGTACCTGGCAGTGCAGGGTAAGTTGGATCCTCTTTCGGAACAGCAGGCTGGATTGCCAGGGGGCGCGCACGATCCCGTGGCTGCCTCCGCATGAAGCCGGTGGTGATGAAGTTCGGCGGCACTTCGGTAGAAGATGCCGTGGCGATCGGCCGCACTGCCGGGATTGTTTTGGGACGGCAGACGGCGGGGCAGCGGCCGGTGGTCGTGGTCAGCGCCATGGCCAAGGTGACCGATCAGCTGCTTGCCGCCGCCAGGGCGGCCGGGCGCGGCGATCGAAATGGGGCGCTTGCGATCAGTGCGCGGCTGCGTAACCGCCACTGTGACACATCCGCTCTTCTGCTGCCTGACCAAAAGAAAGCAGAGATCCAGAACTGGATCCAGCAGGAATTCGAAGCAATCGATGAGATCCTGCGCGGGCTCTCCGCAGTAGGTGAGTTGACCCCACGCACCAATGACCTGGTGGTCAGTTATGGTGAGCGGCTTTCCAGCCGGTTGATCGCCGAGGCCTTTCAACATCTGGGGGTGCGGTCCGTACACGTGGATGCGCGTACCTGCATCATCACCGATGGCCAGCATGGCAAGGCGGTTCCCAACAACGCCATGATCGAGGCGCGGTGTGCCGAACACCTGCGTCCCCTGGTCGATGCGGGGCAGGTGCCGGTGATGGGCGGCTTTATCGGCTCGACGCTCGAGGGGGCCACGACCACCCTGGGGCGCGGCGGCTCCGATTACACCGCTGCTCTCATCGGTGGTGGCCTGGATGCCTCGGCCATCGAGATCTGGACCGACGTGAATGGCATCATGTCCGCGGACCCTCGGGTTTGTCCCGACGCGCTTCGTGTCAAGACCATCAGCTTCGAAGAAGCCGCCGAGTTGGCGTACTTCGGCGCTAAGGTGCTGCACCCCGCAACGATACTGCCGGCCGTGCAGAAGAATATCCCGGTGCTGGTGCTGAACTCGCGCAATGCTGAGAATGAAGGCACGCGCATCACTGCGCTCGCGGTCCATGGCCGCAGCCCGTTCAAGTCGATTGCTGCGAAAAAGCGCCTGACCATCATCGACCTGGTTGCCAGCCGTATGCTGATGTCGCACGGCTACCTGCGGGATGTGTTCGAGGTGTTCGATCGCCACAAGTGCGCCGTCGATATGGTCTCAACTTCTGAGGTGAGCGTATCGCTGACGGTGGATTCCAACGATCAGTTGCCTGCGTTGGCGGCCGAACTGAGCAAGCTGGCGGATGTGACCTACGAAGGACGCAAGGCGCTCATCTGCCTGGTAGGTAGCAATATTCGCGGCCAGAACGGCATTGCCGCCCAGGTGTTCAATGCGGTGCGGCACATCAACGTGCGCATGATCTCGCAGGGTGCGTCGGAAATCAACATGAGCTTTATGATCGACGAGGATGATGTAGATGAGGCGGTGCGTTCGCTGCATGCAGCGTTCTTCGCCGATCCTGATCCGCAGATTTTCGATGTAACCGCAAGAGCGGAAGCCGCCCTACACGGCGGCAAAACGAAAGTAGAAAGCGTGCATTCGTAACCATGATCTTTTTAGTGTTGGGACGCGGTAAGACGGGCCAGGTGGTGGCCGATGTGGCTCACGAGCACGGACACAGTGTCCGCGTCATTGGGGAAGAAGAGAACACCAACGCTTCTGCCCTCACCGGCCCCATGCTGGCGCAATACGATGCGGTGATTGATTTCACCACTCCCCAGGCGGTGATTTCCAATATGCGAGCCTGCTTTGCCAATGGCGCACGCGTGGTGGTCGGCACGACGGGATGGTATGACAAGCTGAACGAGATGCGCGCCATTTGTGAACGCCGCAACGCCGGCTTGTTGTATGGCGCGAATTTCTCTGTAGGCATCCAGGCGATGTACCAATTGGCGCGCCAACTGGTTCCCCTGGTGCGTGGTTTCGACGTGAGCATCACGGAAACGCATCACGAAGGGAAGAAGGACGCTCCTTCGGGAACGGCGCTTGCTATTCAGCAGGTCCTGCTGCAAGTGGATCCTGCTCTGAACGTGAAGATTGAGTCCCATCGGACGGGTGAGGCAGTCGGCACACACACCATCATCGCCAGGCACGGTGACGATGTGCTCAGGATCGAGCACGAGGCGTTGTCACGCCGTAGTTTTGCTGAGGGAGCGGTGCGCGCCGCGGAGTGGCTCAGCGGCAAGACCGGCTGCTACGACTTCAGCGAGATTTATCCTCGCCTGCAGTAGCTCGCCTGCAGTAAATGGCTCGGCACTCCCTGGCGCCGATACCGTCACGCCTGGCGGATTTCCTAGTAGACTCCACTTGTTATGAATCTTGGCGGCTGCGGTACAGCACTGGTCACTCCTTTTCGCAGCGATGGCAGCCTCGACGAAGAGACGCTCACGCAACTGGTCGATTGGCAAATCGAGAGCGGCATTGACTTCCTGGTAGCTTGCGGCACTACCGGGGAAACCCCAACGCTGAGCCATGAGGAATGGCTGCGCGTGATTTCCCTCGTGGCGGAAACCGCTGCTGGGCGGGTTCCGGTCCTGGCTGGCTCCACGCACAACGCAACCCAGGAAGCGGTAGCCCGCGCTGGGGAAGCGGCGTCAGTGCCTGGCGTGAGTGCACTGCTCACGGCAAACCCGTTCTACAACAAGCCGGGACAGGAAGGGCAGTACCGTCACTTTCGTGCCATCGCGGAAGCGGTGCCGTGCCCGGTGGTGCTCTACAACATTCCCGGTCGTACAGGCGCCAATCTTGAACCGGCTACGGTGCAGCGCCTGGCGGAGGATGTGCCCAACATCCAGGGTGTGAAGGAGTCGAGCGGTAATCTTCAGCAGATTGCGGAATTGATTTACAGCGTGCCGGAGGGGTTCACGGTCCTCGCCGGTGACGATCTCATGGCGCTTCCCGTGAT
>CAZZVD010000365.1:0-4022 GCA_964657465.1 uncultured Acetobacteraceae bacterium
CAGCGCAGCACCAGGCAAAGCATCACGAGGCCGCGCACGCGGTGGAGGAAGTGTATGTCCGTTAAAGTAGTGCTGCCGAATGCATTTCAAAAACACACGAATGGGACCCGCGAACTGCAGTCCGCGGCCCAGAATCTGCCGCAGCTCATCGCGGAAATCGAAACCAGCTTTCCCGCACTCAAGCCCCATCTGCGGGATGGCGATGGCAAGGTGCGACGCTTCATCAACTTTTATGTGAACGAAGAAGACATACGCTTCCTTGGCAACGACGACTACGCATTCAAGGATGGCGATGAAGTTCTGGTCATTCCTTCGATTGCCGGCGGCTCTCGCTAGAAAGTTCGTCACCGGGGCTATCCTTTAGTTCGTGGAATCCCATCCTCGCCCGTCTCGCATCGGGGAGCAGGATCAAACAACGCAGGCGCTACCTGGTCAGGAAACTAAGTAGCGCCTGGTTCACAACTTCCAGCTTCTCTTCGTGCGGCAGATGGCCGCACTGCGGAATTGAGACGAACTCAGGGCCTGGACGCCCCTGCAGGTAAGCGGCGGTGCTACGCCCCCAAAGCCGCCGTAACGAAGCACGTGATCGGAGCGAATCGTTGTCAGATAGTTTGTGTAAGCCCATCGCTGTCGAAGAACAGGAAACCAAATTACTTGCCCAGGGCCACTTCCGTTACGAAGAGCGAACGCTCCGTGTGGAAACCTTCGCGGGCCAAATGTCGGGTCCTCAGACAAGAGAAATCGTGCGCTCAGGCCGCGCCGTGGCTGTGCTGCTTTACGACTTCAACGCGCACCGGCTTGTTCTCATCGAGCAGTTCCGTATCGGTGCTTACCTCAACGGCTTCCACTCGCCGCGCATATTGGAGTGCGTCGCGGGCATGATCGACGAAGGGGAAGACCCTGAGCAAGCCGCCCGCAGAGAAGTGGAAGAAGAAGTTGGCCACCCGGTAGGCAGAATGGAAGAAGCCGGTTCCTACCTCAGCAGCCCCGGCATCAGCGATGAGCTGGTCACCCTTTACATCGGCTCGGTGGATGCCTCGATCGTTGGCGGCGAACACGGCCTTGCCGAGGAGGGTGAAGACATCCGCACCTGGGTGTTCACCGTGGAGGAGGCGATGGCGCTGGCCGACACCGGCAAGGTGGCCAACATCGTGGCGCAATTGGCACTGCTATGGTTCGCCCGGCACGGCGAAGCGCTCCGACAACGGTGGCTTGCCGCGTCCGAGCTTGACCTCGCTATAACGTAGGCAGGCCAGCAGACTCGTAGATCTTCGACATGTACTGCATATCGAGCAAGCCTTCTTCTCCCGCAGTCTTCGGCGTCTTATCGTCCAGGACGCAGTTCGAAAAATAATCAGCCTGGATTGCAAACTGTGACGGATCAAGCGCCGGGTTCGGCTCGTCGATCACAATTGGCTTGCCGCCCGCCGGGTCAGAGTATTGTGCTGTGAGGTGCAGCCCCTGGTAAGGGAACGCCGGCTCTGCATACAGATAGCCCATCGATCCGTGCACCCGGTAGAACCCGTTCATGGGAGCGCCGTAGCTGGTGTTGCAGCTAGCCACTGCGCCAGAAGGAAACTTCATCGTCCACGACACATTCTCTTCCACGGTGTCGAAGCGCCCGTCATGATCAATCTCAGAAGAAAAAGCTCTGATATCGATGGGCTCTTCGCCCGTAAGATACCGGCAAGCATTGAGCGAGTAAACGCCCATATCCATTAACGGTCCGCCGCCTGCCAGCTTGCGATCCAGCCGCCATTCACCGGCTTTTGCCTTGAATCCGTTGGCACTCTCGATCGCCTGAATCTTGCCTAGCTTGCCTTCGCGAAGCAATTGCATGGCCCGCAGATTCGTCGGCTCATAGTGGCAGCGATAGGCGATCATCAGCTTCTTGTTCGCGTCTTTGCATGCCTTGATCATCGCCTGTGAATCTGCCACCGTCGTGGCCATCGGCTTTTCGCATAGCACGTGCTTGCCCGCCCGGGCAGAACGAATCGTGTACTCCGCGTGCATGCTGTTGGGCAATGCGACGTACACGGCATCGATCGCCGGATTGTTCTTGAACTGATCCATGTTCTCGTAGGAGTAGATGGAGCTCTCCGGTACGCCATACTTCGCGGCCTGCGCCTTGGCCTTCTCGGGATGCCCACTCACAATGCCGGTAATGCGCGAGTTCTTGCTGGCCAGAACGCCCGGCATGAAGTGGTCCATGGAAATGCGCCCAAGGCCAATAATGGCGTAGCCGATCTTGCGGTCGCCACCAGCCTGCGCCCATAACGGGGAACCGGTGCGGGTTGCTGCGGCGCCGGCAACCGCCAGGCGAGTGAACTCTCTGCGAGTAAGCATCGTGAGATCTCCAATGTAGCTGCGCTGCCATTCTAGCCTCGACGCCTGCCAGGGCAAAAGATTCTCATTACAATCAAAGCCAGCATGTTCAAACCAGTGTTCGCCGTACACCCTGTACGTATCCTTTCTGCGCTGTTGTGTTTCTCCCCAGTTGCCTCGCTGAGCGCCCACGCGCAGGGAAGTGAGGCTTCTGCGGCGGCTCTACCGGCAGAGGTGAAAGCGCACATCGATGCCGTTGCAAATCAGATTCTGCAGGCCACGCAAGTACCCAGTGCGTCCATCGCCGTGGTCAAAGATGGCCACATCGCTTATCTGCAAGCCTACGGCAAGGCCCGCCTGTCGCCGCCGCTGGAGGCCACGCCGCAGATGCAGTACTCCGTCGGCTCCATCAGCAAGCAGTTCACGGCCGCGGCCGTACTGCTGCTGGCGCAGGATGGCAAGCTCACCCTCGACGATCCGGTCTCCAAATTCTTACCGGAGCTCACCCGCGCGCACGACGTAACCCTGCGCATGCTCCTGTCGCACACCTCTGGCTATCAGGATTACTGGCCCGAAGACTACGTGATGACGTCGATGATGGTGCCGACCACCGCCCAGCACATCCTCGATGTCTGGGCCAGAAAGCCCCTGGACTTCGATCCCGGCACGCAATGGCAATACTCCAACACCAATTACGTGATCGCAGGCCGGGTGGTGGAGCAGGTTAGCGGCATGGCGCTGATCGATTTGCTGCAGAAGCGTGTCTTCGTACCGCTAGGCATGACTGGTGTTTACAACGCAGATGCGAGCCGACTGCCGGACACCGACCCCACGGGTTACGAGCGGTATGCCCTGGGTCCGCCGCGTCCCTCACCGCAGGAAGGAGCGGGCTGGATGTTTGCCGCCGGCGAACTCGCCATGCCTCCGCACGATCTAGCGCTGTGGGACATCAGCCTGATGCAGCGCTCCCTGCTGAGCCCAGCTTCGTACGACCAGATGTTCACGCCAGTTTTGTTGAAGAACGGAACCAACACCGGCTATGGTCTCGGCGTGTTCGTAGGCAAGCGCGATGGCCATGCTTCTCTGGAGCACAGTGGGGAAGTCTCCGGCTTTGTCGCCGAGAATGTCGTCTATCCCGACGACCACGCCGCGGTGGTGGTGTTGACCAATGAGATGGCCACCCCGGCTGCTGGTCAGATTGCGAAGAGCATCGAGCCGCTGATTCTGCAACCAGGAAACGGGGCGCAAGCTGAGGGGCAGGCCAAAGAGGAAGCGCAGGCACTGGCCATCTTCAAGGGTCTTGCAGAGGGCCACCTCGATCGTGACCAGCTAACGCCCTTTTGCAATGCCTACTTCACCCCGCAGGTAGTCGCCGATTTTGCTGCGAGCCTGAAGCCGTTAGGTTCACCCACAAGCTTCAAGCAGACCGCGTCCGAAGGCCGTGGCGGCATGACCCTCCACGTCTACAAAGTCACGTTCCCTGATCGCGATCTCAGGGTGACTACCTACGTGATGCCAGACGGCAAACTGGAGCAGTACCTGGTACTCCCCTGAAGATAGGGATGGGTGAGCCGGGAAAGCAATGCGCCACCGCCCCATCTGGCTCCTCCACCACTGCGGGTTTTCCCCTTGACCACCAATGCGGGTGCCCCATATCTCACGACGTTTTCCAGTCGGGAGATGTGGGAGGGCTTTTC
>CAZZVD010000366.1:0-4010 GCA_964657465.1 uncultured Acetobacteraceae bacterium
CCCGAGCTGCTGCTGCTGGATGAGCCCGTTTCGGCGCTCGACGTCAGCGTGGGAGCCCAGATCATGAACCTGCTGCGGCATCTACAGCACACATTCCAATTGACTTACCTGTTCATCTCCCATTCCATGCCGCTGGTACGTTACCTTTCGACCAATGTTGTGGTGCTGCAGGCGGGCAGGATCGTAGAAATGGGCGCCTGTGACCAGATTTGCCACTTTCCTGTGGCGGCCTACACCCGAACTCTTTTGCAATCAACACCAGAGCTCCCCCATCAATAGTTTTAACAAATGTGATGCTTATACACTCACATTTTGTGATTCCTTTGTGCTATGCTTTGCATCAAAGCTAGTGAGTGGCTGGAGATCCAGCCAACTATGGAGGAGATTCAGATGTCATTGACCCGCTGGGAAACCTATCGCGATGTTGTCGCTTTGCAGAACCGGATGAATAGCCTTTTTCAGGACTTCTCGAGAAACGGTGAGAATGAGCAGACCACTGCTGCCAGCTTCGTGCCGCCAGTGGACATTTACGAAGATGAGCACAAGCTGGTGCTTAAGCTCGAAATCCCTGGCATTCGGCAGGAAGATCTGGACGTGCGGATGGAAAACAATACGCTTTCGGTCAAAGGCGAGCGCAGCTTCCAGAGTGAAGGCAAGGAAGAGAATTTCCATCGGGTAGAGCGCCGCTACGGTAGCTTCTACCGTGCGTTCACGGTGCCCACCACAATCGACCCGGAAGGCATCAAGGCGGATTACGACGCCGGCGTCCTGCGGCTGGAACTGCACAAGAAGCCGGAAAGCAGGCCTAAGCAGATCAAGGTAAATATTGGCTCTGGAAAACAGCTGAACCAGGCTGCGCAGAATTCGGGTGTTCAGAGCCAGGGTCCGCAGACCGTGGGTGAGACCGCCAGGACCGCATAAGTCCTGGAGAAAAGGTTCGTTCCGCATGGGAACGGATCTGTGTGAAAAGTGCCCCCTGTACGCCTGAGGCAGGTTTGCAGGGGGCTCTGCTTAGGTGGCAACACCAAGTTGCGAAAATCGTACCAGTTCCAAAAGAGAATTCAGTGACCGGGCCAAGCGCTTTGAGGGAGATGCTGCTGTTGCATTCATCCCGCAAGTGAGCGGAGGATGGTCCAGGTCAGTCAGGACAATGTTTTATGGCAATACGCTGGGATAAGTTCACATTGAAATCGCAGGAAGCGATTCAGACGGCCAGTTCGCTGGCCCATGACAATGGTCAGCCTGAAGTGCTGCCATTGCATTTGCTTACCGCCCTGCTCGAGGACCGGGAAGGCATCATCGTGCCCTTGCTGCAGAAGGTGGGCATGCCGACGGAGCAGTTGCAGGCCGGCGCAAACAAGGCGATCGCTGGATTGCCCAAGGTGAGTGGCGCCGCGTCAGAGCCCGGGCTCTCTTCGGCGATGCAGAAGGTTTTGCAGGACGCCTCGAAAGAGGCACAGGATTTCAAAGATGAATACGTGTCGACCGAGCACTTGCTGCTGGCGTTGGCACAGTTGAAGAACGATCCGGCACAGTTACTGTTGGCATCGCTTGGCGCCACCCGGGACGCGATTCTCAAGGGGCTTACCTCGGTGCGCGGCAATCAGCGCGTGACCGATCAGAGCCCGGAAGGCAAGTACCAGGCATTGGACCGCTATGCCAAGGATCTGACGGAACTGGCGCGGCGGGGCAAGCTCGATCCGGTGATCGGCCGGGATGAAGAGATTCGCCGCGTGATCCAGGTGCTCTCACGCAGGACCAAGAACAACCCGGTCCTGATCGGTGAGCCGGGTGTCGGCAAGACGGCCATCGTCGAAGGGCTGGCACGCCGCATTGTGTCTGGCGATGTGCCGGAGCTGCTGCGGGATAAGCGCGTCATCTCGCTTGACCTTGGCGCCATGCTGGCAGGCGCGAAGTATCGGGGCGAATTTGAAGATCGCCTCAAGGCAGTGCTCAAGGACATTGAGGAAGCCAACGGGCAGATCATCCTGTTCATCGATGAGCTGCATACGCTGGTGGGTGCCGGCGCGGCCGAAGGCGCGATCGATGCTTCGAATATGTTGAAGCCGCCACTGGCGCGCGGCGAGCTGCGCGCGATTGGCGCCACCACGCTGAACGAATACCGCAAATACATCGAGAAGGACGCAGCACTCGAGCGCCGGTTCCAGATTGTGTTTGTGGGCGAACCAAATGTAGAAGACACGGTGGCAATTCTGCGCGGACTCAAGGAGCGCTATGAAGCGCACCATAACGTGCGTATCAAAGATTCGGCCATCGTCGCGGCAGCAACGCTCTCGCACCGCTACATCTCTGACCGGTTCCTGCCGGATAAGGCGATTGACCTGGTAGACGAAGCGGCAGCTTCCCTCGCTATCCAGATTGGCTCCGTGCCAGTCGAAATCGATCAGCTGGAACGGCAGATGATCTCGCTCGAAATTGAGCGGACGGCGTTAAAGCGCGAGACGGACAAGAACTCGCAAGAGCGTCTTGAGGCAGTGGTGCGTGAGCTCGCTGCTTTGAAGGAAGCAGCGACAGGGCTGCGGGCGCGTTGGCAGACGGAACGGGACGCCATCACCCGGCTGAGCGATGTGAAGAAGAAGATTGAAGCGCTGCGCTTCGAGATGGAAGAGCAGACGCGGCGCGGCAACCTGGAGCGCTCGGCGGCTATTCAGTACGGCGAGCTGCCGCAACTCGAAGCAGAGTTGAAGACGCTGAACGCCAAGCAGGATGGCGCCGGCACAGGCACCGGACGATTGCTGAAAGAAGAAGTGGATGAGGAAGATATCGCCAGGATTGTGAGCAAGTGGACCGGCATTCCGGTCGACAAAATGCTCGAAGGCGAAGTGCGCAAGCTGGTCGAGATGGAAGGGCGCTTACGCGAGCGGGTGATCGGGCAGGAGGAGGCACTGGAGACAGTCGCCAATGCTATCCGTCGTTCGCGCGCGGGGTTGAGCGATCCCAAGCGGCCGATTGGATCGTTCCTCTTCCTCGGACCCACGGGCGTAGGCAAGACCGAAACGGCGCGGGCGCTGGCCGAGTTCCTGTTCGACGACGAGCAGGCCATGGTGCGGATCGATATGTCGGAGTATATGGAGAAGCACGCAGTGGCTCGCCTGATCGGCGCTCCTCCTGGTTACGTTGGGTACGACGAAGGTGGGCAGCTGACTGAGGCTGTGCGCCGCAGGCCGTATTCCGTAATCCTGTTCGACGAGATCGAGAAGGCGCATCCGGACGTGTTCAATGTGCTGTTACAAGTGCTGGATGATGGCCGTCTCACCGATTCGAAAGGGCGCACGGTGGACTTCAAGAACACTGTGCTGATCATGACTTCGAACCTGGGAGCGCATTTGCTGCAGGCGGAAAATCTGGAAAGCGAGTCGGCGTTTGATTCGGCGCGGGAACAGGTGATGCAGTTGCTGCGGCAAAGCTTCCGGCCGGAGTTCCTGAACCGGGTGGACGATATTGTGATCTTCCGTCCGCTGGGAGAAGAACAACTGGTGCACATCGTCGATCTACGGTTGGCTGATCTGCGCAAGCTGCTCGAGCCACGCAAGATCACGCTGGAGTTTACACCGGGAGCACAGCATCAGTTGTTGTTGACGGGATACGATCGGCAGTATGGGGCTCGCCCGTTGAAGCGGGCGATCCAGAGGCTGATTCAGGATCCGCTGGCCATCAAGATCCTCGATGGTGAGGTGCTGCACGGGGATCATGTACGGGTGGATGCTGATCCGTTGAAGAACCGGCTGCTGTTTGAAGTAGCCGGCCGCACGGTGGAAGCCTGAGATGGTGACAGACACTGTGTTTCCACCCTTGCCCATCGGGCAAGGGTGGAACGCGGTGGCTCTGTCCAGGATGTTTTCTGGCCCCAACTTTGTCATCCCGACCGAAGCGCAGCGCAGCGGAGGGATCTGCAGTTCGCCTCAAACCCAAGGCAAGTGCCCGCCTCAGTCCGCTAGCTAGCCCGCACTTCTCACAGTCTGTCCCGTGACGAATGACGGGTGCCCCAC
>CAZZVD010000367.1:0-3848 GCA_964657465.1 uncultured Acetobacteraceae bacterium
ACACCGGACACACCCGCGTGTGCGGTTTTCATTGAGGAAAACCGCATGGAGCTTGTCAACGCCACCAGACTCAACAGGAAATCCGGGGAACATGGGGCACCCGTCCAGGGGTGGGGGCATTGTGGTTGTCTCCGGACAGTCGTGGTGAGAAATGCGCGCTAGTAGCGCTTACAGCAGAGCCGGAAAGAGTGCTCATCGGGCGCCCCGGCCAACGTCATAGTCCGGCGTACCAGTCGTAGCCCAGCTTGGTCCAGTAATCGTCGGGCTGTTGATCGGTGTAAGCGATCAGGCCGATGCGCTTGATTTGCTTGTAGCCGTATTTACTGGGAGTGTGCAGACGAAGCGGCGCCCCATGAAACTGGGTGAGCGGCTGACCGCCCATTTCCGTAACCAGCAAGGTTTGCGGGTGCAGGCAAACGTTTATATCGTAACCAACGTAGTAGTCGCCGTTGGGGGTCTCCATGTAAACATAGCGAGGCAGACGGCCATCGCGTCCCGTCTGCGGGGGATATGCTTCGATAAGGTCCGCTAAGCGCACGCCGCCCCAATGGACAATCTGGCTCCAACCCTCGATGCATTTGAACTGCGTCACCATCTCATGTTTCGGCAGCTTGAGAATGTCCTCCATGGTCAGCAGCAGGCCGGGAGTTCCCGGGTTCAGCGTCGAGTGGCTGCGTCCGGCTTCTTCGAGGCCGCGCGGCATGCGGCCGGCACGAACCTGGCGGACCTTTTCCGTGGCTACCATGGAGGCGGGCGCCATCTTCTCGGCCGTGTCCGCGCCGGGAGCGACCGGAGCTACTTTGGTATCATGCCCCTGATCTTCTTGGGTCTGCGTGTCTGCGTAACGATATTCCCATGCAGTGACGTCGGCGACATACCGTGGCAAGTTCTGCGCGTTTTCAACACCGGTCATCTGCAAGCGCCAGCTCTCGGGGATGAGCGTCTGCTTCAGTCCGTAGACTCCGTTCACCCGCAGGTCCTCAGCGCGTTTGAGCGGGTAGGTGGGGGCCATGGCGCGATCGCCAAACACCGCACGCGAGAGTTTTGCGTTTACGTTGAAGGCCTTACGAAACGGCGCAAGCTGCATGCCGGTACCGGGGCTGTCACCCATCCAGCGGTAAGCGCCGTAGCCGGCGGCAGCGCCAACGGCAGCGATGGCGAACGCGCGGCGCGTATGCCGGCGGCTTTCATTGAGGACCACGGCATCGGCTGCGTCCTGTTCCCCAGCGTCGGTGGCGTCTGCTGTCGTGGGCTTTTCGTCCAAATCGCTCATGACCAACTCTTTCTTTCTGCCTCGAGCGATGGCTGCTCTACCGGCTGCACCTCGAGCCCGCTGATCATGCTGCGGAAATTGTTCCATCCGGCGAGCATGACCTGCACGACGTGGACCACAAAGAACCCGCAGAACCCGATGGTGAGCCAGAAATGCTCCCAACGCGCCATTTCATAGCCACCCAGGGACGTGGTGATCCAATGCAACTGGGTCGGCTTGTAAATCGCCAGACCCGTCAACAAACTGCCCGCCCCCATCAGGATCACCGAGGTGTAGGCAATCTTTTGTGCGCCGTTGTACTTCTTCTGTGGCGGCAGGTAGTTGGTCAAATGAAGATCCTTGAGCGTGACCTGGATTCCTTCTTTCAAGCTCTTTCGATCGGGAACGATGAAACGCCACTCGCCGGAAAACGCGGTATACATCACGTACGCGATGCCGTTCAGCGCGAAGATCCAAAAAAAGAAGAAGTGGTAGCCCAGCCCTTGCGTCACGTGATAAGGCACGTTCAGCACCTTATAGAACCATTCGGGAAAGAACCGCACCAGCGTGATGGGACCCAGGCCGACCCGATAGACGGCATGAGGGTGTTTGTACGCATTGTCGGAATCATTCCAATAGATGAGAAGGCCGCTCCAGATCATGGTGAACAGCACGGGAAAGTTGATCCAGTGCATCCAGCGGATGGCCAGGGGATGCTTGCGGTCTAGCCGAATGCGCGCGGTCGCTTCGTGGTTGATTGGGGTATCGAGGGCGGGGGGCTCATCGACGGGTAAAGCGCTCAGATCTTCAGGAGGGGGAACAGGAGGGGGAACGGGAGCCGCGGCGAGGGGAATAGGAGTGGACGCAACCTCTGCGCTGGCCAGCGGTTCGCTTTGGCTTACTGGTTTGTTCATGGCTGTCTATAGACAGCATCGCCCCTGGGTTGGCGGCATGGCAAGGCCAGTTTTCCTGAAGGGCTCGCCAGGTGCGAAGGAGAGGTTTCCCCGGGAATTGCCAGGTGGCGATCCGATGTTTGGTTAAAGAATTCCGACTGGTTGTGCGGTGTCCATGGCGGCGGCATCTCGGGGGTAGATTCGGTCTCCAGTGCTCTCCAGGAAGCTGGTCAGAGCCTGGCTGAGTTGTGCATCGATTTCGTCGGCAATCACCATCACGCTGGTCAACAGGGTACGCACATCCACGTTCGCCAGGTTGGTCTGGAGCGTTTGGAAGATGCTCACTCGCAGCAAGCGCGATTCTTCCACCAGCATGGCGGCGCTGTACCCTTGCTGACGTCTTCGGACGCCATACATGTTTGCCGATGCGGAGTGTCTTTGTTTGCTTCCCACCGTGGGTGAGGACCGAAGCCGTGTCACCAACTCGCGAAATAGCTGAGGTAAGTGAGCCACACGCTGCTCTGTGCTCATACTGACGGCGGCAGCCCATTCTTCTCGCTCGACGTATTCCATCCAGGTGTGAATAGAGGGTTCCACATTGCGAGCAACAATCTCATCCAGGCGGAGGGTTTCGTGGCTGCGTACCGGCCCAGCCGCCACCCGCTGCTTGATCACTTCGATCAACGCTGTCATGTCCATGGGTTTGGTGAGGATCTCGTCTGCCTGCAAGACGATGGCCTGGCTGGCGGCGGCCATTTGTGGGAACGCGCTGAGCAGGAGGGTGACCGCCTCCGGATTTGCGTGCCGCATTGCACTCACCACGGTCAGGCCATCTCCGGCTCCGGGCATATGCAGATCACTCAGCAATACGTCGAAGCTGTCAGAGCAAATCAGGCCGAGCGCGTCGGCTACGTTTGCCGCCGTGGTTACCTGGAATCCGCTCAACGTCAGCACGCTGCTCACGACGGTGCGCACCACGCTGTCATCGTCCACCAGCAACAAGCGGATTTTCACTTCGGAGCCGGTCACGTCAAGTCCATTCATTACCGTGACTATCGACACTTCCAGTGCTTGCTTGAGACGGTTACGCGATTTTGGTAGCGGGAGCAACCGGCGTCGAAACGTTCTCACACATGCTCATTGGGGGCTACCTGCCAGGGCGCGTGGTCCCTGATCGGTATCAAACAAGAACTGAGCGTGTGCCTTACCGTCGGCCTCAATTGCGCCCGCTTGCGTTTGCAGCGGGCAGAGTACTGTTTTCTGCGCGAGAGACTCGCCGGTCAGGCACGCGATCGTCAGCAGAAGGATCCAGCAGTGCCCAGGTAAGCTTGCCATCGAGACCATTGCCTTCCCCCTTTTTTGTCAGCGTAGTCGAGGGATCTGGTGTCCGCAATTTGTCCCTCCACCCAATGTCACGAGAGCGAAGGCCTGGATGTGTAGCAGGCGTGACTGCCAATCCTGGCCCTCCAACGAATTTACTCCCGTTTGATAGCAGCGCAGGGATGGTTCCTCTGCTTGTCCGATGCTGGAGCTCGTGTCGAAATCGGGGAGGAAGAAGGGCGCACAGCAGATCCCTCGACTGCGCTCGGGATGACAAGTTGGGGGCGAGTGGCGTCGGCCGGCATTGCCTGCGGAGCAAAGCAAACACCGGCGGAAAGCCGGCATACGCTTGTCGCTCAAACGCCAAACGCCGCGGTCGCTCA
>CAZZVD010000368.1:0-3832 GCA_964657465.1 uncultured Acetobacteraceae bacterium
GCTGGGGTGCCCCATATCTCACGACGTTTTCCAGTCGGGAGATGTGGGAATTCACTCCCCTCCATCGGAAGTGTTTCCCTGACTACCGGCCCAGGCTCGCACGTCAGGCGGATGTCCCCGCCCTTACCGGACCATTCGTAGAACCGCGACGCTGTGTTAACTTTGGGCGTGCTGATCCGCCCCCGTCGAGACGGACCACAGGGACCAGCGGAGCTCTTTCATGGTGCAAGCGGCAGTCACGAAGACATCCATCAACAGCGATCATCCCAGCAATTACCGCGCGATGGCGATGGTCACCACCCTGTTCTTCACCTGGGGCTTTCTGACCTCGCTGAACGACATCCTGGTGCCCCATCTGAAGTCGATCTTCGACCTTAATTACACCAGGGCGATGTTCATCAACTCAGCGTTTTTTGGTTCGTATTTCGTCTTTGGCATTCCGGCCGGCAAGCTGATTGAGTGGATTGGTTACAAGCGCACCATGGTGGTGGGTCTGGGGATTATGGCGGTGGGTGCGTTGCTGTTTGTGCCCGCGGCCAACGTGCCTTCGTTCAACTTGTTTCTTTGCGCGTTGATCGTGCTGGCGGCCGGCGTGACCACCCTGCAAGTGGCGGCGAACCCGTACGTCACGGTGCTGGGGCCTGCGCGCACTGCTTCCAGCCGTTTAAATCTGACGCAGGCGTTCAATTCGCTGGGCACCACCATCGCTCCCTATCTTGGGGGCATGTTGATTTTGGCTGCGGCGCCCTTGTCGGCGGTCGCGCTGGGAAAGCTTTCGGTGCCGGCGCAGTTGGCCTACCGGCAGCAGGAAGCCTCTTCCGTGAAGATGCCATATATCGGCATTGCCATCGCCCTGGCTGCGTTGGCTTTGGCCATCGCTATTTTCAACTTGCCGAAAATTGAAGCCACGCGCGAGTTTCGACCGATGGGTGAGACTGACCAGGCGGCGCGGGACCTGTGGAAGCAGCGGCAACTGGTGCTGGGCGCGCTGGGTATCTTCTTATATGTGGGCGCCGAGGTGGCGATCGGCAGTTTTCTCATCAACTACTTCACGCAGCCGGATACGGGCAACTTGAGTGTGAAGACAGCGGCAGGCCTGGTATCGCTGTATTGGTTCGGCGCCATGGTGGGCCGGTTCATCGGCGCCGCGGTATTGCAGAAGCTACCGACGCGCGGCGTGCTGGGCACGGTTGCAATTGTGGCCTGCCTGCTGGTGGTGACGTCGATGTTGAGCACTGGCTGGCTGGCGATGGGGACCATCATCGCGGTGGGTCTATTTAACTCAGTGATGTTTCCCAGCATTTTCTCGCTGGGCATTGAGGGTCTGGGCCCGTTGACGGGCAAGGGTTCCGGGTTGCTGGTGATGGCGATTGTGGGCGGAGCGATTGTGCCGGTGTTAGAAGGAGCGCTGGCGGATCGCATTGGTATCCACCGGGCGTTCATTCTGCCGGCACTCTGCTATGTGTACATCGCCTACTACGGGTATCGCGGATCGGTGCACCCGGTCGCCGCAACGGTCGCTGCTTAGCGGGTCCTCAGAGCAGGCCGGCTTCCAGGCAGGGCAGCATGGCCGCTCCCAGTAGACCGGCATCGGGGCCGGTGGCTGCGGGTACAACGTATGTCTTGCCTGCGGTGAATGGCTGGTCCGCCTCGGGTTCAGTCAGGCCGTAGATGTAGCTCAGGCGGCGCAGTTCCTCGAACATGGTTGGGGCGAACAGGTCCCAGCCGCTCACGACGCCCCCGCCGATGACATAGAGCGGCAGGTTGAGTACGTTTACCAGGACGGCCAGGGTCATGCCAAGGTATTTGCCGGCTTCGGCAAAGAGGGCGCGGGCGGGTTGGTCGCCTTCGCGTGCCAAGCCGGCCAGATCGCGGGCGGTGAAGTCTCCCTGCTCCTGGATGCGCCTGGCGATGAGTTTGGCGATGCCGGGCGCGGTGCCGCGGGTGGCGGCCTCATGGGCCGCACGGCGGATGGCAGTGGCAGAGGCGTATTGCTCGATGCAGCCGCGGCCGCCGCAGCCGCAGGGCAGGCCGTCCTCCACCACGGGTACGTGACCGCCTTCGCCGCCCATACCGCTCATGCCGTGCCAGATCTTTCGTTGCAGGATGATCCCGGCGCCGACACCAGTGCCCAGGGTCAGCATGCACATGGAGTCGACCGGCATTTGCAGGCCGACGCCGCTTTTCCATTCAGCCAGCGCGGCTGCGTTGGCGTCTTTGTCGACCACGATGGGGGTTTGCAGCTTTGCTTCCAGCGCGTCTTTCAGGCGGAATTGGTCGAAGCCGGGAAGGTTGGGCGGGCGGTGGAATTTCCCTGACGGCAGTTCGAGCGGGCCCGGCGCACCGATGCCGACACCAAACAGCTGCGGGTTGGGGCCGCATTGACTGAGGGCTTGTTCGATGGCCGCGGCCATGTCACTCACCACCGCCTCCGGGCCCTGGCTTACGCGGGTGGGCAGGTTGGCGTAGGTTAACCGTTCCCAGGTGGCGTTGAAGGCAGCCACGCGCAGGTTGGTGCCGCCCATGTCGATACCGATACTGATGCGGTTTTCGGTTGCGGTTGCGGTCGCGGGTTCGCTCATCACTGATGGGATCCTACACAAAAGGGGCGGGCTTGACCTTGCGGTTGGGAGGTCGTAGTGGCCTGGAAAGTCGCCCATTGACATCTGAAGACTTTGAATCGATGCCAGAGCGGCGGCTTCGTTTCAGATCCAGGAAGTCTTTGCCTACTTGCCATAATAGATTTATTATAAAACACGGATGAGCAAGACAGGAAAGCCCGCGGACCTGGACTTCCGAGGTGACAGCAAAGAAGTTCTTTCTTCGTTTCCAAATGATGTGAAGGCCACGTTCGGGTTCAATCTTAGACGCCTTCAGAATGGGGAGAGAGTGCGCTGCTCATTTCGTCCGATGTCTTCTGTTGGCCAAGGCGTTTTCGAACTCAAGGACCAGGACGATCGTACGTGGTACCGCATGCTCTATCTGACTGAGGTTCTGGGCGTGATTTATGTTCTTCACTGCTTTGAGAAGGACACGAACAGGACGAGCCGGCAGGATGTCGATAACGCAAAGACCCGATTAAAGGAAGTACACGCCGAGATCAGACAGAAAAAGGCACAGTTAAAGAAAGGAACATAGGATGGCGGTCATCAAAGGCGATATATTCGACAATCTTGGGGTAAGCCGTTCAGAAGCGTCCGACCTTCGGATGCGTGCGGATCTTTTAGACGCAATTCTCCGAGTGGTTGATCGACGTAAATTAACGCAAAAGCAGTTGGCGGTGATCCTGGATGATCATCAGCCGAATATGAGCGATTTGATGAACGGGAAAATCGCCAAATTCAGTATCGACAAACTCGTTCGCTATGCAGACAGACTGGGGATCGAAACGAGGGTACAGACGATAGAGCGGCAAGTAGCTATCGCATAGAGGGTGACAGGTCTACATCTGTTTACAGATCAGAAGATGAAGCAGCGATCATCCGGTGTGATGTTTTTTGTCGTTTCCGGTCGTTTGGCACTAAAGACCAACTGGGTTAATATTGTGGGAAGGCACACGGGGAAAGTTTTGTGTGGCCCTTCTGTGACTTGGTTGTGTCGAAGTTTTTTCCGGGGAATCCCAGAAATGAACGTGACACACTCGACGTAGCCACGGGCGGCTAGCTCAGTTGGTTAGAGCGCCTGCCTTACAAGCAGGATGTCGGGGGTTCGAGTCCCTCGCTGCCCACCATTTCCCTTTCCTTTGTTCTTCTTCTCCCTAAAAAATTTTGGGGCGCCTATTCCGTAACCAATGACGGGTGCCCCACATCTCGCTCGTATTTCGCGAGATGTG
>CAZZVD010000369.1:0-3799 GCA_964657465.1 uncultured Acetobacteraceae bacterium
TTCGCGAGATGTGGGATTCCACAGCTATCCACGAACCACTCTCTGGTGCCAACAGTTCTCGATCGATAGTCACATACACCCTCCACGCTCCGACGGCAGAGGTTCTGGGAATCCCACATCTCGGCTAAAAACGAGCGAGATGTGGGGTACCCGTCATTGGTTACGGATAGGCGGTGAGAAATACGGGCTAGAAAAGGGCTGGCTGACCCGCAAAACATGTCGCCGCACACCAAAAATTAACCTAACGCGCAAGACCACAAGCCAAAACACAGCAACAAGCTCACCGCTCCCTACAACCTGTCGCACCAATCAGTACTGGTGACAAATCCGGGCTAGAAGTCCAGCACCGCCGCGTGTTGCATTACAGCCGGGGGCGGCGCTGCTTCTGCGTGTGCTCATCCTGAGCCGGAACGTCGCCCACATCGACCGCAGGTTTACGCTCCTGCGGCAACATGCCATGGCGCGGAGTTCCACAGACAACGCAGGCCTCAGCTTTCAGCTTGATCTCTGCACCACAGCATGCACAAAAAGCGGCCATTCGACGACTCCTACCAATGGTATGCCGCTATAGATGAACTCAGCAGCAGCTTCGATTCATCCGCAGAAGAATTCTCGTGGTGGCTGACTACTTCTGCGGTTGCCCTTGCAAGAACCCGCTAATATGCTCATTCAGAAATTTCTCGTCCGCCGGGCTGGCGCCGGCACCCGCGGGATGGCCCCACAAGGAAGGGATGGGCAGCAGCGTGCAGTGCGGGATCATCGGCGCTTCATACTGCGCATCGCTCACAGGAAAATAGAGATCCGTCGCTGAGGGCATATAGAGCACCTGCGCCTTGATTGAGCCGAGCGCCTTCGCTAAATCTCCATCGAAGTCGCGAGTCGTGCTCACGTCGTGTTGTTCCCAGGTGTGCATTTGCAGAATCAGATTGTTCGCGTCTGCACCGGGAATGAAATTCTTCTTGTAGTGGTCCACCACCTGCGCAAAGGTCGTGCCGGCAGGCTCCTCAGTTTTCCATAGCTCTTGCCGCCACCACTCCTGAGAAAAAAGCCACGCGGTCCACACCAGGGAAAACGCCTGGATACCCTTGACCGGCTCCTCTTTATAATCGCCGCCCTGGAAAGCCTCATCCGTCGTCAGCGCGGTGATCTCGCTCTCCAGCCGCACAATGCCGTGCCCGTAGGTTTTCGCTGTCCCCGACGTGGCGACGATGCGATCCATGTACGTCGGATACGAAACAGCCCACTGAAAGGCCTGTTGCGCGCCCATGGAAAACCCAATCACCGCCTGCAAATGCTTTACCTTAAGCTCCGCCGTCAGCAGCTCATGCACTGCTTCCACGTTGTCGCGGATGGTGGTGACAGGAAAGCGTGGACCATGGAACGGTTCCGCCGTATTGCTGGGCGAAGAGGAGCGGCCGTTGCCAAACAGCTCCGAGGTAATCAGGAACTGGCGATCAGGGTCGAGCGCCTTCCCCGGCCCAACCAGCCAGGCATAGCCTCGCATATCAGCCATGTAGTGCGAGGGCAGCAGCACGGCATTATCGCCTGCGGCGTTCAGATGGCCATAGGTGCCATAAACAATCCTGGCTTCCGGCAGCGTCACCCCACTCTCCGTATGAAAGTTGTGCAGGATAAATGTGTGCTCCACCGGTTCCAGCGCTGGGGGTTTGGCTTGCGCGAAGACGCTTAGGGAATACCAACTCAACAGTGTGCAGGCAATGCGTTTCATCGTGCTTATCTCCAGTGTTCCCGTGGGTCGAGGGGTTGTCGTGCGGGTTTCTTGTTCCACCCATTTTGCTTGGTCATCCCGAGCGTAGTCGAGGGATCTGCTGTGCGCCCTTCTCCCTCCATAAATCTTTACCAATGGAAAGTGGGGGCGCTGCTTTGGGTCGCTGGTGTGCTCGGGATTTCACCGCGCCACCGGACTAAGTCCCGATGTTTGCAACCCCTTGTCTCCTTGCGCAATCTGCCGCATGCACGTTTCCTCATCTAAGCGTATAGCTGATGCCGGTGGTGAATTGAAATGAATTCTGCTTTGCCAGCGGATCGGGAAACTGCTGCACCGGTGGATTGTTCAGGTAACTGTCTTGGGTTCCGATCACGAAGCTAAAGCGCTTGTGCAATGGAAAGCTGAAACTGTTGCTCTCAAATGCCGAGTAGGCTTGAGTGCGATTGTAGGCCGGCAAATACTGTAGTTGCTGCTGCAGCACAATATCGTGTGGCAGCTTGCGCAGATAGGTAATGCTGAACGTAGATCCAACCAGGTTAGTGTTTTGCTGCGAGGTGGTCGCGAGAAACGCCTGCCTTTCATATTGCAGCGTCGCCTTCAAATCCAGCGTTTCGTTCTGCCGCTTGACTACCGTCCAGCCCGCGCCGGCGCCGTAGATTTGCTGCAAATCAAGACCCTGCGAAAAATTGTGATCAAAAGCCGTTTGCGCCAGCAGGTAAACCCGGGTGGAAAGATAAAGATCGCGCTCTGCGTCCCCGTGATAAATCGCAGTTTTAACATCTGGCTGCAGCGGCGCTCCCGCCGCTTGTGGTTGAGTGATACGGCCATAAGAACCATTGAAATCGATGGTCGAACGATTACGCGGGGGAAGATAGTTGAGCGAGGGAATAGCGCGCACCAGGGCCACGCTGCCGTTCACGCTCGTAGTATGCTGGGTCGCTTCGACCAGCGTCGTGCCCAGATTGACCGCACCCTTCCAACGGCGCAGAAGGCTCCCTTCAAAGAGTGCCTCGCGATCGAATGTGTCTCGATCAAGAACGTCTGCAGTGTTTTTGATCGGAATGACCTGCGTCTCTTGCAAAGTCTTCAGCGATATCTTGTCCTGCTCAACCGTAATGCTGCCGGTGGGCACGTCTGCTGCTGTGCGCCAACTGAAGTGCTTATCTTTGCTCAACACCACGAACTGGCGCTGCGAGCGAAGCTCCTTTACCTTTGACCAGCTCACGGTCACCTCGCCCGCCATGTCGCTCTGAAAGGTGACGCTACTGCCGGTGGAGTGCATCAGCTTGCCGGTCAATTGATCGCCATTGTTGAACAAGAGAAGGTCTGGCGCGGTCTTTGAGGCGGCTGGTGCCGGCCCTGGATCCGCGGCGTAGGCCATGAAGCGAAAAAAAAAGAACAAAACCAGAACGGAGGGCGAGAGTCTGCGCATTCTCATCCTCCCCAGCATAAATAAGGCCTGTTGGAGCATGAATAAGGCCATTTGGCATTATGCTGTTGGGGATGCCGCGCTCATCCAAACCCGTGCCGCAGATTCCCAGGCCGCAGAAGAAGGCCCTGCCGTTTCCTTTCATCCTCGACGCACTGGCGCCTCTCGAGCCAGTGGTCCGGCCCATGTTCAGTGGCCACGCGGTGTACATCGGCGACAAGATCGTCTGCATGTTGCGCGATCGCGCGCAATTTCCGCAGGATAACGGCATGTGGATGGTTTTTGGCGAAGCCTTCGATGAAGGAAGTGGCTTGCAGGCGATGCGCACCGAGTTCCCTTCCTTAAGACCGATCCACGTTTTGCACGGCAAGATCAAGCACTGGCTTATCCTGCCAGCCGACAGCCCTCACTTCGAATCAGAGGCAATGCACGCCTGCGATCTGCTACTTGCGCACGACGCCCGTCTGGGCCGCATACCGAAGTCTCGTCAAGCCCGGGCGCAGCGACGGGCCTCTCCCACCGAGGCCCGGGACAAGACTAGCCCGGATCTCTCACCACGACTGTCCGGAGACAACCACAATGCCCCCACCCCTGGACGGGTGCCCCATGTTCGCCGACTCCGGCGTACGTGGGTTGAAGAT
>CAZZVD010000370.1:0-3791 GCA_964657465.1 uncultured Acetobacteraceae bacterium
ACGCGGCTAAATTCTAATGGTATCGGGTCAAAGTCCATTTCGGGAATCGCTGCAAATAAAACGCGGGCCACGCAAAGCAGGGCGCCTGCATGACCCGCGGGTTTGTCTCGCGTTCGCTTACGCCTGGACGGCGACAGCCTTTTCCGCAGAGTTGGTCATGCTGGTGGCCGGCACATCCTTGCCCTGGCCGGGCTTCCGGATATCGATGCCGCCCTTGAAGAAGGCGCCATCTTCGATGCTGATGCGCTGCGCAATCACATCGCCGGTCAATGAACCCTCGCTACGAATATCCACGCGATCGCTGGCGTTGATGTTGCCACGCACCTTACCCAGAACAACCACTTCGCGGGCAGAAATGTTGGCAGACACCTGTCCATTGCGGCCAACCGTCACGCGGTTGCCCGGCAGGTTGATCGCGCCTTCTACTTTGCCGTCGATGTACAACGACTCAGAACCGGTCACTTCACCCTTCACCACCAGGCTCTTGCCAATGGTGGCCTGATCGGCGGCTGCCGGGGATGCAGGCGATGTGCTGGAAGTGCGCATGGTGCTGGTGGTTTCGTGGCCGGATGCCGCGGGAACTGACGGACGTGTTGGCTCCGTGCTAGGCGGCATTGAGGGACTTCCAGGTTGGTTCGGTTTCCACATCTCTCTTGTACTTCCTTTCGTTTACTTCGGGATACAGGCCCCCGAACAACCCTGCGGATCGAATCCGCGCTTAGGGCAAATCAGGTGGAGCTGTTGGTCAATCTCATTTACCTGCCGTCTGAAGCCGTGCAGGTCGCGTATGGCTTGCTCTTCTCTGCATCTTAACCACGCAGGGCGCAAAATTGAAATCCCCCATTCCGAAACTTTCCGCGTTCCGGAGAGCCTGACCCATTAGTATCAACAAAGATAATGACTCCGGAAAGCCTCGATCGTTGCGTGTTTACCTGGGATGACTGACCGCGAACTTCTTCGCCGAATCGAACGTTCTGCCGGCCAGCGTGCCGGCTACAAGCAATTGGTACACGAGCTGGGCCTGGGCGGGGGACGCGAGCGCCGCATGCTGGTCGAGCAGCTCGATCGCCTGGCCGCCCGTGGCGAACTGATCAAATCAGACCGGGACCATTGGGCGCTTCCCCAGGCAGCCAGCCGCGAAAACCTGGTCACCGGCCGTCTGGATGTGCACCGCGAAGGCTTCGGCTTTGTGCGTCCCGAAGCTCGTCAGGCAAACAACGACGACGATATCTTCATTCCTCCCAGTGAGATGAATGGCGCCATGCAGGGCGACCAGGTCCTGGTACAGGTCGATCCTCCCAGGGCGGACGGCCGGCGCAGCGGACGGATCGCGCGGGTACTCACTCGCCTCAACCCCACCGTGGTGGGGATATTCCACTATGCCGGTGACGAGCAGTCGCCCGGCAATTTCGTGCGCCCTCTCGATGAGCGGGTGACCCAACCCATCCTGATCCCGTTCGGACTGGAGCGGCCACCCGCGGCCGGTAAGGCAACGCCCCATCGCGTGATGGGCGAAGAAGCGTCCAAACGCGCCCAGACACCCGCCTCCTTACCTGGCCCAGGCGCCCCTGGGACAGAAATCGACCTGGAAGGTTTGGTCGTTGACGTGGAAATCACCGACTGGCCTTCTCCCATACGAGGTGCGCGCGGCCGCGTGATCGAGATCCTGGGCAGGGAAGGCGACTTCGGCGTTGATGTCGAAATCATCATCCGCAAGCACCATCTGCCCCATGTCTTTGCTCCCAACGTCCTGCAAGAAGCAAGTGCCGCAGCCCGCCTCGATGCCGAGGAAGTAACACAACGCCGCGACTTTCGCGATCTGCCCATCGTGACCATCGATGGTGAAACCGCGAAGGATTTTGACGATGCCGTGCTGGTCCGGCAGGAAGGCGGCACCTGGGAACTGCAGGTGCACATCGCCGACGTGGCCCAGTACGTAACGCCCGGCACGGCGCTTGATCTTGAAGCCCGCCTGCGCGGCACCTCGGTGTACTTCCCCGATCGCGCCGTCCCTATGTTGCCGCAGGAGCTATCCAGCGATATCTGCAGTTTGCGGCCCGGCGAAGACCGGCTGGTGCTTTCCTGCCTCATGCTCATCGACGCGGAAGGCGAGATCCTCAGCTACGAAGTTACGCAGGGGGTAATCCGCTCCGCTCGCCGCATGACCTACACCCAGGTGCACGCCATCATCAGCGGTGATGCGGCAGTGCGCGGGGAATTCGCGCCGCTGGTGGAAGAATTCGAGCGCATGTACGAGCTCGCTCAGGTGCTGAACAACAAACGCAAGCGCCGCGGATCCATCGATTTTGATTTGCCCGAGCCGGTGATTCAGTTCGACGATCAGGGCGACATGCAAAACATCGTTCGCTCCGAACGCAGCTGGGCCAACCGGCTGATCGAAGAATTCATGCTCTCCGCGAATGAGTGTGTTGCCTCATGGCTGCAAAATCTGGAAGTACCGTCACTGTATCGTATTCACGAGAAGCCGGAACCTCGCCGTGTGGTGGAGTTTGAGAGCGTGGCCGCAGGGTTTGGCTACTCCCTCGGCCTGGGCCCCTTGCCTGTCAAGCGCATGACCATGAAATCCGATCGGCGCGAGCACAAAGCGCGCGGTGCGAGTCATGGACGGCAGCCGCGTGTCCACGAGGTTCCGGAAGACATCCCGGTTACGCCGCGCATGTATCAGCAACTGGCGTTAAAGATTGCCGGCAAGCCGGAAGAGCGCATCCTTGCGCACCTGATGCTGCGTTCGTTACGCCAGGCCCGCTACAGCGAAAAGAACGAGGGCCACTTCGCGCTCGCGGCGCCTTGCTATACCCACTTCACCTCGCCGATTCGCCGCTACCCCGACCTCATCGTGCACCGGATTGCTAAAGCGATCCTGGCTGCCGGCGTGAGCGGCGTGGGCGTTTTGGCGCAGGAGATCGGCGTTAACCGAAGCAAGAACAGCCGGCGCGCCAAGCCGGACGAAGCAGAAACCGCGCAGTTGGCGGATCCCCTTGGCGAATATGAACTGACTGCGATCGCCCAGGAATCGAGCCACGCGGAACGCCGCGCCGCCGATGCCGAGCGCGAGCTCATCGAGTGGAAGAAAGTGAAATTCATGCAGGATCGCCTCGGCGACGAGTTCGACGCGATGATCCTCAGCATTACCAAGTACGGTTGCTTTGTGGAGTTGGACAGCCTCTTCATCGAAGGGCTGGTTCCGATTCTGAGCCTGCGTGATGATCACTACACCTTCCGTGAAAACACGCGCCAGATTATGGGAGAGCATTCTGGAAGGCGTTACTCGATGGGGGATCGTGTGCGGGTCATTCTCGATCGTGTCGATGCCGTGCAGAGACGGTTGCAATTTTCTATAGTGGAAGAGGTGGCGCCGCGCCGCCTCAATCGCCCTGCGAAGGCCAAGGGCAAGACTGCGGGCAGCGGCAAAGCTCATCCCTATATTCCTCCGCGCAACAAGACCCTGCGCAAGAGCAAAGCAAAGGCAAAAAACAAGCGCCCGGGCAAAAAGCGCAGCTAAGCCTGCGTTATGCCCAATCCGGAACAACCTGGGCTGGGGATTCACTGCACGCGATCGGCAACTCTCCATCTCCAGCTAGCGCGCATTTCTCAGGTCCTGTTCCGTAACGAGTGATGGGTGCCCCACATCTCGCTCGTTTTTGGCGAGATGTGGGATTCCACGAACCTCGGTCCCTGAGTGTGGAACGTGGGCATGACCCCCATTGAAGACCTGTTGCCAGGAGAGAGTGGCCGGTGGACAGCGGTGGAATCCCACATCTCGCCAAAAA
>CAZZVD010000371.1:0-3765 GCA_964657465.1 uncultured Acetobacteraceae bacterium
CACATCTCGCGAAAAACGAGCGAGATGTGGGGCACCCATCATTTGTTACGGGCGCCGGCGCGGGGAAAGGAAGTCCTGATCGAATGGTGTATAAATGCCGGGGACAGGGACCGTTCTTATGCCATCCGATCCGAAAGACCGTGTTTCCGGGGATTCGCCAGAAAACTCTTCGCAAGACGGGGGGCTGCGTTCCCTGGCGAAGTTGGAGAATCTGCTACAGCTGGGGCTCTTGCTGCCGGCTTGCATGGTCATTGGGTGGGCCATTGGCCTGGCTCTCGACCATTGGCTGGACAAACACTGGATGAATGTGGCGGGCCTGATTGCCGGGGCCATCGTCGGCTTTGCGCAGACGGTCCGCGTGGCACTTTCCCACATGAAGGAATAGATGGAATTCAAAGATCAGGACCTGCGCATGGTGCTGAACCGGGCGCTCCGGTTCGTTCTTGTCGCGATGGCCGTGGGGATTCCCGTGATCTGGCTTGCCTGGGGTTGGCAATCCATGTTGATGTTTGTGGTGGGTGGCGCCATTGCGGCCACGGGTATCTGTGAGTGGCGTCAATTGATGACCCAGGTGCTGGCGCGGCTCGACGTTGCGAATCCGAACCCTGGTACCAGGGCGAGGCCACTCGGACCGGTGCTGTTCTGGTTTTTTCTCCGGCTGATCGCGGTCGCCGGCCTGCTTTATGTTAGCCTGAGAAGTTTGGATGGGAAGGTGGCAGCGCCGTTGCTGGGCATCGGTTTGGCGCTTGTCGCCCTCACAATAGAGGCGTTACGACTACTTCGCGGCTGGGCCGCATGAGGCTTTGATCTACCCGTATGCATGAACTCGACCCAATTACGGCTACTTTGAACAAGTTGTTTGCCCCCCTGGCTACGCAGGTGCTGCACCTGTTCCATGTGCAGCCCTACAACCCGCAGGCGCCGATCACGGTCACGTTCGCCATGGAACTGCTGGTGCTGGCGCTCCTGCTGGTGTTTTTCCTGCTCATCCGTTTTTCACTGAATGTCGAGAACCCAGGGACGATTCAGCAGGTCGCCGAAATGATCCACGGCTTTGTGAGCGATCAGGCTGAATCAATTGTTGGCCACGGATCGCAGCGATATGTGATGTTCGCGACCACGGTTCTCTTGTTCGTTCTGGTATCGAATCTGCTCGGCATGGTGCCCGGCTTTCTTGCGCCGAGTTCGGTCGCGACTGTGCCGCTTGGAGTCGCGCTGTTGTGCTGGTTCTACTACCACTACCATGGGCTGCGGGAGCAGGGCCCGGTGAACTACTTCAAGCACTTCCTCGGGCCGGTTTGGTGGATTTCGCCCATGATGCTACCCATCGAAATCATTTCCCACCTGGCGCGCATCCTTTCGCTGACTGTCCGTTTGTTCGCCAATATGTTCGCCGGCGAAATGGTGACGCTCGTCTTCTTCTCGCTGATTCCGATCGGCATCCCGCTGGTGTTTATGGCACTGCACCTTGGGGTTGCGGTCATCCAGGCATATATTTTTATGCTGCTGACGCTGATTTATGTTTCGCAGGCAGTCGCGCACGAACACTAGAGTGTTTTGCGAGCCTGGGCGCTATGCTTCCGCCCTGGTTCGTTCGCCGCAAGTGTGAGGGGGCCAGCACGGTGAGCCTCAACCACCCACTGGCGGCAAAATCCTAAGAAGCAAGGAGCTACCAATGCGTAAATTGCAATATCTCTTCATGACGCTGTCCGTGCTGTTTATGGCGGTTCCAGCATTTGCCCAGGCTGCGGGCCAACAATCGACAGGCGCTGGCCTGGTCGCTATCGCCGCCGGCGTCGGCATGGGCCTGGCCGCCGGTCTTTGCGGACTCGGACAGGGCCGGGCGACTGCATCGGCCACTGAGGCTGTGGCGCGCAACCCTGGAGCACGTGCCGGCATTCTCCTGTTGCTGGTACTGGGTCTGGCGTTTATGGAGTCACTCTCCCTGTTCACCTTCGTCATCATCTTCCTCAAGGTCCGCTAACGCGATACGGTCAGTCACTGAAGCGATCAGGTCTCTTAAGGGCCCTGATCGCTTTCTCTTTTTAGGCCGGTCTTCTTCATGGCACACCGCCTTACGTTCTCGGCGATCGCAAAACAATTCGGTAAGCAGGTCGCCTTGCACCCGCTGTCGCTCAGCCTTGAGGATGGTGAGATCCTTGGCTTTCTGGGCCCGAACGGTGCCGGCAAAACCACGGCGATTCACCTGGCGCTTGGCTTTCTGCATGCTTCCTCCGGCAGCGGCACACTGTTGGGCAAGCCCTTTGGCGATGCGCAGGCGCGCTCGCGGTTGGGCTTTGTTCCGGACGTGCCGGTGTTTTTTTCCGAGAGCGCCGCGCGCAGCGTAGAGTTTGCCGCACAGTTGAACGGAGTCAACGACCCGCACCTGGCCCGCAGCATACGCGACCTTCTCGATGCGACCGGATTGCAGGGGGAAGATGCCAGGCAGCGCAAGGATGCACGGCAGTTTTCCCGAGGAATGCAACAGCGGCTGGCACTGGCCCAGGCCTTCATCAACGATCCCGAAGTCTTAATCCTGGATGAGCCGGCAGCCGCGCTTGATCCGGCAGGAGTACAGCAGGTGCGAGAGTTGCTGCGCCATGCGCGGCAGGCAGGCAAGAGCATCTTCTTCAGCTCTCATCAATTGAGTGAGGTGGAGCAGATTTGCGATCGCATCGCGTTTCTGCATCAGGGCCGCCTGGTGCATTGTGGATCGCTCAAGGAATATCAGCGCGCTTCTGACCAGGTTGAGATTGAGTTGCGGGGTCTTTCGGAGGCAGAGGTGCGCCGGATCTATCCCGCGGCGACTATCTCCCGGTCGCGGGTTACCATCCCGGCCCATGAGCAGCGGCGGGTGATTGAAGGGGTGTGGGCTGCCGGCGGTGAAGTGGTAAGCCTTGTCCCCGTGCGCCGCCGTTTGGAAGACCTGTTCCTCGAGTGGAGTGCTCCGGTAGCTCAGAACAGTGGGGATACACCATGAAGATATGGCAGATCGCCCGCCGCCTGCTCTATCAGAATCGCTGGATTTACCTGGTGCTCATGTTGTGGCCATTTGGGATGGCGGCGATCCTGCTGGTGCCCGCCGCTACACCCGACGTGGACGACGTACTTTCGATCCTGCACCAGGAATGTTTTTACGGCCTCGGCCTGGTAGCGTTCACCGGCAGCGCCTTGTTGGGTAATGAGCAACGCTCACGGCGGATTGCGAGTGTGCTTTCGCGGGCGGTGAGCCGGCGGCAGTACTTTTTTGCCATGGTATTCGCGGCGTGGTTGCCGCTCATGCTGTACGTGGTCAGCTTCGTGGTGAGCGGTGCTGCGTTGTTGCAATCGATCCATCGGCCGCCAGCGCTGTTGTTCGCGCTGGCTTTGGCGCTGCTGGTGCTGGGGCTGTGGACGGCTGCTGCGGCGCTCTTTTTTGCTACCTGGCTGCCAGCGATGCTGGCGTCTACCGCGTCGTTGGCTTTGCTTGCGTTGTTAGGATTCGCAGGTTATCAGTGGCCGGCCTTTGTCGCTGCGAGGCTGCTGTTTACGCTCACGCAGGGTGACCTGGAGGCAGCGGCAAACAGCCTGCAGCAGCCTGCCGGCTTGCTATTGATCGTGCTGGGAGCGGCGGCATTGTTTGCCGCCGGCAACGCCATCTTCGCGCGCCGGGACCTGGGCCTCAAGAACGACTAACCCTCCACTAGCCCGCAATTCTAACCGTCTGTTGAGTAACCGATGACGGGTGCCCCACATCTCGCTCGTTTTTCGCGAGATGTGGGATTC
>CAZZVD010000372.1:0-3759 GCA_964657465.1 uncultured Acetobacteraceae bacterium
ACTGGTCTCGTAGGCACTGGTCTCATGGGCACTCGCGTAAATGCGGGGGTTGATCGACCACCGGTCGGTCGGACGCCCGGAAGCAGCATCGCCGGTACGAATTTCCCTCCTCACCCAGCACGCTTCTTCCAGGATGCGTAAGGCTGCGCGGCACTCTTCCGGAGTGGTCAGGTAAGCCCACTCATGGCGGTACAGCTCGCGCAGGCTGAAGCAGGTTTCGCGTGACTTCCATCCCTCCCTCAGGCGCCGGGCCAGCAGCGCGGCCGCGCTTCGCTCCGGCGACAACTTAGCCGCGTACACGCGCCGCGCGTGTGCCTTCAGGTACTCGCACCAGGCGGCCGCCTGGCCCGCATGGCGCAGCGGTACTTCGTCCTCGCACCCATCCGCCATGGCGAACAGGAGCGCCAGCGAGGGCATCAACGATCGATACTTCGCGAGGTGCGCCAGCATCACCGGGGCAAGAGACTCCGAGGCTAACGTGACTTCGAGCTCGGTCAGCCACGCAACAAAAAGCTCCTGCGCTTCGTCACTGAAGCGGTAACGTTTTGGTTGGTTCACGTCGAGGGCCGCCAATCGTTCGTAGACAGCATTCGCCTGTTGGCGCGCGACCTGCGAAGGAGCCTTGTCCTGGTACTCCCACGAGGGCTGCGGGTCAGGCCATACCAGGAGCTGGAAGCGCTGAATCAGGCCATCGTTGGAGGGGCCATCGGCCAGGGCGTCCGCCAGGTAAGCACGCAGCCGCGATGGCTGAATGCCGCCGAAGAGCGAGATGCAGCAATGGTCCACGTGCACGGAGCCGCGGCCAATACGATCGAGGGTGAAGCCGGAGTCGCCGTTCCACGCTTCCAGGTAGAAGGCTCGTTGATCTTCGCGGCCACTGCGATCGAGCGAGGCCAGCCAACCGGTCAGCTCATCGCGCAGCACGAACAGCCCGGCCGGGTTGCCGGCCAGCAACGCATGCAGGGCTTCAAACGTGCCATCAGAGGTGAGCAGCCGCCGGGCCGCGGGTGGTTGCAGATCGAAGGCCGGCCGCTCGGGCCGCGGGCGATTGCTCTTGACCGCGCGCTTCAGGTTGTCGCGCCAGGCGGACTTGACCAGGTCCGCCTCTTCGACCAGCAGTTCGTAGCCTGCCAGCGCCACCTCCTGCTCCTGCCGCCAGCCGTTCTCGATCGCGTGCAGGGGCGCGGTGATGGCAGAAATGGCGGGGCTCTTCTTCTGGCCCGGCGATGCCACGATGCCACCCCACAGGTTGGGCACCACCACCCATGACTGGTCGGCACGCTTGGGTTGGATCACGGCGCGGCGGTTCACTACGCCGGCCAGGCACATCACCGCGGTGACGGCGGTAAAGTCAACCGGCACCTGCATCCGCATCGCCGTGTCTTCGACAATCGGTAATAATGACTGTGGCATGAGCTGCAGATTGAAGCGGGGCACCGGTGTGAGCTGCGCCGTCGCGATTTCCTCCGGCTCGCCCCAGCACATGCTCGAGAGCGTGTTTGATAACACTCCTGGCACGGCAGGGAAAGTGTTCCCGAGGTTCCATCCGGGGCCCGTTTCAGCCGCCACTGCGTTGCCAGCCGCATGCCGGGCACGGCTCTCTGCCACCGTTTGCGGGCTCGCATGTACCTGAGAGGGCGTTAGCACGGTACTTCCCTTTTGCTTATTCGTAACAAGCTCATTCTGTTTCTCCGATAAGGGCGCGATCGATGCATCGCTGCGCCGCCAGCAAGTGGTGAAAATGGTTGGTCAGCGCGGGGGCGCCGGGGGCGTTCTCTTCCATAAGCGCCAGCCTGCGGGCCAGCCTGGGCACATCGTGTTCCAGCGCCAGCCAGTGCAGCCGAAGCCACTCTACCGCCGAGCGCTCTTCCTGGCGCTGCGCTCGATCCAGGGCGCGCCGTTGTTCCCGCTCAGCTAAGGTTGCGGAAATCTGCTGCGACGTGCGCGGCGGCCCAGAGAAGAGCGAACTCATCGAGAGACCGGCGGCGGCCAGCACGTCCACCAGGGCGCAGCCCGCAAAGCAACGGACGAGCACCCTGCCATCGCGGCCGGCGGCGACCGAGAGAGAGGGAGAGCCGTCTGCATGCGCCGGGCACTTCGCCACCCAGCGGCCCGGGCCCGTGCGGCGGGCCTGCAGGTGCGCTGCCACGCGCGCTGCGCTCTCCTCCGCCAGCGCGGCCTTTTTAGTCGCGGCCATGTTGCTCGTGATCATGTTAGTCCCGGGCATCGTCTTCCCGCAGCACGGGCGCCGCCACCGGCAGTGCTTGTCGCAGGTGCGCCTCAATCAGACGCTGGACCTCGGTTGCGGGCACCAGGAGCGACCGGTTGAACTTGACTGAGGTCACGCCGCGCGCATAACACAGCCGCCTTGCGGTCGAGACCGATATACCCATCCGGGCCGCGAATTCGCTGATCGAGAGCAACACCGGTGCGCTGGTGACTCCCTTCTGCTTTGCCGTTCTTACGCTTGCTTCACCGTGCATATTTGTTCCTGCTTTCGCTCATTTGATTTCAACTGCCTGGAGTCTAGCGTTGGCGCTAGAATCGTGAAAGGCCCCAGGACAGAAAGATGGATGATGGCGCAAGCGAAGGCTCCCAAACACTCTAGTGCGCTCGCAGCATTGCAAGAAAAGACGGTGGCAGAGCTACGGGCGTTGCTGGAGAACGCCACCGCGATGGTTCCCTACCTTAACCAGTACGTGGAAGAGCGCGCCGGCGATGCCGAAAAGGACCAGCTCGCGGGTCACGTGGGCACGCGGCGACGGCTCTTGTACGAGTTGAGCAACTGCAAGCCGGATGCGGCGGGACTGCGGTGGTTCCAGGGCCGGTGGGGCGCTACCTTGCGGGCGGAGGCGGCGGCAGACGTATGGACGCTGCGAGAGCAGTTGCGCGCTGTGTGGGCAAAGCCGGCGATCCAGCGTGCTGAGCAGGTGCTGGATGCGTGGCTCAGCGCGCATCCCGGCGGGGACAAGCCCACGCTGGCGTTTACCTGCTCCATCGGCGCAGGGCGGCTGGTGCCGGACCGCGCGGACCTGCGTGCCATGCTGATCCAGGGCGTTCTTGAGAACTGGCACCACTTCCACATTTGCGCCAACACCGATTGTGCCAGCCCCTACTTCATCGCCAGGCGCAAGGACCAACTGGTGTGCGACGCGGAGATCTGCAAGGCAGAGAAGCAGCGCGCCCATGCGCTTAAGTGGTGGCACGACAACCGGGCCGCAAAGGTAACCGCCACTGGCGCCGGCAGCCCGGCGAAGAAGAGCAAGCCGCGCGCTGCTTCCGCGAAGCGCGGCAAACCTTAAAGCTCGGAGCCGTGAAACTGTCGGTTCCCCACCGGGCGCGGGAGTTTTGTCAGTTTTGTCGGTGAGTCATTTGGCGTTTTTAGAAAGTGTTGAGCTGGGCTTCGGTTAGGGATTGCGGTGGGGTGGAGTGAGAGGGAAGCATATCTGACACCGGGAGGGTTACAGGTTAGTAAGGTAAGTCCCCACATCCTCCCGGAGTTATTGAGGATATCGGTGCATGAGATTCATGAGATTTTCCTCAATGAACACCGCACACGAGTGGGTAAGATAGCTTGACTGGGCTTCGTTTTCTTATTCAACCCACGTACGCCGGGGCCGGCAAACAGTGGTGGGTGAAACTCATCTGCACGGGTAAGCATTTGTCACCGGGGTGGAGACTGAAAGTGCCTGGTCTGAGCCTGAAAGTTTTTATTTTCGCTGGAACAGTCACCGCCAACACCGACAAAACCCCATCCGG
>CAZZVD010000373.1:0-3756 GCA_964657465.1 uncultured Acetobacteraceae bacterium
TCATTCGCTTGCAAGCCCTTGAGAAAGTGCAGGCTTGGCAGGTCGGATCAAGGCGCAGGCACGACCGTTCACGCGGATCGTGGGCAGGAGGCACCCGTCATTCGTTTGCAAGAGCGGTCTTACTGGTGGCGGGAATGTAGTCGCCTGCGCTTCCGCCGGAGCCCAGGGCGGTGGCTCGTTCCGGGGCGTTGGTTGCGGTGCTCTTGAGCAGGTCCGGCAGACTACTACCGTATTGAGCCATCAGCGAATATAGCTTGCGAGCGTCCCAATAGCGGGGCATGTAGCGTAGCGGATTCGATACGCAGCGGAACAACCAGCCCAGGTACATGCGGTCTGCCCAGCTGGGAATCTGCACCTGATCGCCACTGAGGAACGCAATCGCCGCGCCGATGCAGTGGATCGATGGTTTTCCTTTCAACTCACTGCGGAGATACAGTCCGAGCCGTTCCTGGGTGCCGCCGCCGATGCAGACGACGATGTGGCGAGGGCGTTTGCGGTTCAGTCGCTGCAAGAGTGCGGGATCCTGCATGGTTCGCCCGTAGAGGGGAGCGATGTAACAGTCTTCTTCCGCGAGGTGAATGCCCTGCCGGCGCAGCCACGCGCAATTGCGGTGGGCACTTTCTT
Source organism: uncultured Acetobacteraceae bacterium (assembly GCA_964657465.1). Classification (GTDB taxonomy): domain Bacteria; phylum Acidobacteriota; class Terriglobia; order Terriglobales; family Acidobacteriaceae; genus PALSA-350. The sequence continues at coordinate 625 of CAZZVD010000373.1, forward strand.
CACTGGCCATGATCCAAAAGCTTCCGCCCGGCTCAGCGAAATCAGGTTGTTTCAATAAGGAGGAGAGGTACTTGAGGCCGGAGACGCGGCGGATGGTATCGCGTTTAAGGCGATTCCAAATCAGCACCATGAAGGCGCTGTCGGTGATGACCAGGTCGGCGCCCTGGAGTGCTTCGCGGTAGTCCAGATCATGGGCGAGATTCTTAAGCGCCGGGGCTGCTGGTACGACCAGCAGGCCACCGCCGCTCATGCGTGCGATCGCCTCGTCAGCGTTACCCACGAAAAATCTAACGCCCAGGATTTGCCGGAACTGAGCCGCTGCTGTCGCCACCGCTGTCACTCCCACAAGTCTGAGGGCACTCCGACTAGATCAGTATCAGAGTTGCGTATCAAACGGATATCACCAATTCGGACCAGCTGGGGTTACGCTTTAGATACGGCCATCATCTCGCTTTCGATCCACTCATATGTTTTCGCTAAACCCGCTTTGAGACGAATCGAAGGCTCCCAGCCGAGGTATTGCAGGATTTTGGTGTTGTCGCTGTTGCGTCCGTTGACACCTTTAGGCGCACTCAAGTTGTACTTGCGGTGCAGCTTGACACCTGCAATCTCTTCGACGATATCGACCAGCTGATTGATGGTTACGAGTTCGCTGCTGCCGAGATTGATCGGCTCGTGAATCTCACTCTCGAGAATGGCTTGCGTGCCGCGGGTGCAATCGTCCACGTACATGAAGCTGCGGGTTTGCTTGCCATCACCCCAGATTTCAATCTCGTGCTTGCCGGAGGCTTTGGCTTCAAGAACCTTGCGACAGATGGCGGCTGGAGCCTTTTCACGCCCACCAGTCCAGGTGCCCAGAGGACCGTACACGTTGTGATAGCGGGCAACGCGGCATTGCAGACCGAAATCCTCTTCGAAGTGGCGGCACATGCGCTCGCTGAACAACTTTTCCCATCCGTACCCATCTTCCGGCAGTGCGGGGTAGGCATCCTCTTCTTTTAGCGCAACCACGTCGGGGGAGGTTTGCTTGTCGCCGTTATAGACACAGGCAGAGGAGGCGTAGAAGAAGCGCTCAACGCCCTTTTCGCGAGCCGCCATCAGCATGTGCGTATTGGTCAACACGCTTAACATGCAAAGCGCTTTGTTGTTTTCGATGAAGCCCATGCCGCCCATATCCGCAGCCAACTGAAAGACCACCTCAGCGCCTTCAGCTGCCTGCATGCAACTGTCTTTGTCCTTAAGGTCGAGAGACAGATTGCTGACCCCAGGCGAGGTCTGGTACCACTCGTCGAGCGGCTTTACGTCGACGGCCTTGATGACTTTGGCTCCGTTATCCAGCAGGCTTTTAACCAGGTGTCCCCCGATGAAACCGCCCGCACCACACACCACAACTTTCGCGTTTTTTACCTTCATAAACAGGCCCCCGATTAGAGATTGCCGCTGCACGGCAGATTTTCAAATGACATGAAAGTTACATCCGCAGCAAAAATTAGTTTCTCATACCTCGATGCGGCGAACGTGCTTACTGAACATCATCGGTTATCAGACACAAATACTTCTAGCCGAGGAAGCCGAGCGCTTCCTGTTCCAGTTGGAGGAGGAATGCACGAAGCAACTCGATCCTCGGTTCTGCAAGTTTTTTGGCCCGATCGAGACGCAGTTGCGCAGGTAACTCTGCCAGACTCTTGCGCAATGTAAGCGTAGCCGCGCTGAACGTGGGGTAGCGCGTGTCTCTGCCTATTTTAGCCGCTATGCGTAGGATGCCGACTGCGCCCAACTGTTCAAGAATATCTGCATCCCGCAGAATGATTCCCTCGGTTGTGGACGGTTGCAGGTGTGGCTGATGCGTTCGTATCGCTTCCACCACTTGTACAACTTTTGTGGGAGGAAAGCCGGCATTCCGCAAGGCGGCGGGTGCTTGTTGCATCGCGTAACTCACATTGTCCCATCCGGAAAGCGCTACCGGGTCTTCAGGGCGGTGACCGATGAAGACGCCGAGGTCGTGCAGCCATGCGGCTGCGAACACGATGTCATCGTCGTAGTGCAGCCCTTCGCCCACCAACTGGGTTAACGCGTAGAGCCTTGGCTGGTGACCCCACTTATCGAGCGGTCGCGCCTGGCTGGTTACGTACGCGGCCAATGCGGAACGGAACGTTTCATTCTCTGTCGTTTGATTTTCTGTCGACGATGAAGACAATTTTTCTTCCATAGGTGCGCGATCGACAACGAATCCTGAACAAATAACAGGGCACTCTGGGGCGAACCGTTCTCCCAAGTTCATTGTATTGTGTTCACAAGGAACACAGTGCCACATTCCTCATCGGAGGTGGTAGATGATTTGGTGGATTTCATGTCACACTTTCTGTACGCATGACCAAACCAAATCCTCATGAGAGACTGCGGCGAGCAGCTTCGCTGCTGGAAAATGAAAGCGCGCAGGAAGGCGATCGTACCCTTCTGCTGCAAGCGTGGGAGTTTCTGCGCGGGCTGCGCGCGGACGACTTTCCCGCTGAACTGCAACCTGGCTTCACTTTTCTGCAACACGAAATGGCCCGTGCCGAGGCAGAGGATGTAAGCACGCGCGACGTTATTTTCCTGACCAACAAGTTGCGCCATTTGGATTCCATGTGGACCTAGGTAGCAGGAATCGCAACTGATGTGCTTACGAATAGACCGTGGCAGTGGCAGATGCCCGAGGCTGTCTTGCGCGGCCTGTGACTTCGATGAAGTGGGGCTACAGGTTCAGGGTTGCTGGCCGGGCGCGGCTTAATCCCACATCTCCCGACTGATTGGGAAGAAGCTCGTTTGGAGATGGTTCGAGTAGAGTGGCGTGGAATCATTCCGGAGAGATCGCTCGCTAAGCCGCGTTGGCCGACAGCCGCATGTGACGTTTGAGCGACCAGCGTATGCCGGCTTCCGGCCGGTGTTTGCTTCACGCCGCAGGCAATGCCGGCCAATGTCACTAGCCTTGGGCTAACCCACATTTCTCACCACGACTGTCCGGAGACAACCACAATGCCCGCACCCCTGGACGGGTGCCCCATGTTCGCACCAGCTAGATCTCTGTTCCTAACGATTGACGGGTGCCCCACATCTCGCTGGTTTTTCGCGAGATGTGGGATTCCACGGCTG
>CAZZVD010000374.1:0-3706 GCA_964657465.1 uncultured Acetobacteraceae bacterium
GGCTTGTTCAACCCACGCACGCGGAACTCCGCGAGCATGGGGCACCCGTCCAGGGGTTAGGGCATTGTGGTCACAGCGGATGTGGGTGGTGAGACATGCGCCAGGGAGCGGGGGTCTTGCAATCGGACGCAAGACGGGTGCATTGCTTGCCAGATAGCAACTATCGCCGCCCCAGCACAGCGGGCCGCCGGTATCCGCTACACTGAGCAAAGACGCTATGTTTATCGATGAGGCACGAATTCGGGTAAAAGCCGGCGACGGCGGCAACGGCTGCGTAGCCTTCCGGCGGGAGAAGTTTGTGCCCCGCGGGGGCCCGTCTGGCGGCGACGGTGGCCGGGGCGGCGACGTCATCATGGAGTCGAGCGAGCGCCACAATACCCTGGTTCACTTCCGCTTCAACCCTGAGCACAAAGCGCAGCGCGGACGCCACGGAGAAGGATCGAACTGCAGCGGCAAAGAGGGTGAAGACATCATCCTTAAAGTGCCGGTGGGCACCGTTCTCTATGACGAAGAAACAGGCGCACTGGTCCATGACTTCTCGCGTCCCGATGAGCGCATCATCGCCGCTAAAGGTGGCCGGGGCGGCCGAGGCAACCAGCACTTTGCGACCGCGGTGCACCAGGCTCCACGCGAGTCGGAAGCCGGCCGTGAGGGCGAGGAACGCAGCTATCGCCTCGAGCTGAAACTCCTGGCCGATGTAGGGCTGGTCGGCTATCCCAACGCCGGCAAGTCAACCTTGATCTCGCGACTCTCGGCCGCAAAACCCAAAATCGCCGACTACCCGTTCACCACACTGGAGCCGAACCTTGGCGTGGTCTCGGTGGGCGAGCCTCCGCATGAAGACAGCTATGTGGTGGCAGACATGCCGGGCCTGATTGAGGGAGCCCACCTGGGCGCTGGGCTGGGGTTGCAGTTTCTCCGCCACATTGAGCGGACCCGCGTGCTGGTTCACCTGGTGGATGTTTCCGATGCGAGCGGACGGCCCGATCCGGTGGAGGACTTCCGCGTGATCACGGCGGAGTTGAAGAGCTTCGGCCATGGGTTGGAAGAAAAGCCGATGCTGGTGGTGGCTTCGAAGGTCGATGTGGGCAACCCGGAAAAACTCAAAAAGCTGAAGGCGATGGCGAAACGGCGCAAGCTGCCCTTCTACCAGATTTCCGCAGTGACCGGGGCCGGCATCCAGGAACTGAAATATGCAGTGGGAGATCGGGTGCGGGCTTCGCGGTTAACCGAGAGCGCCCCGGTGACGGCGCCCTCCATCCTGGCTCAGTACTAATTTAAGAAGAGTGGCTCAGGCGGTAGCCAAACGAGCACTCGCGAGGCCGGTCAAGCTGCGTTTGGCGGCCGGCATCTGCACCAGTTCCCATGCGGATCGATCGCGCAGCAGGCGCGATACCAGGGCAGTGTGCATGGCATGACCTGCGCGTTGCGCGACCACCCGTCCCAAAATGCGGTGCCCCGCCAACGCAAGATCCCCGATCAGGTCCAATACCTTATGACGCACAAATTCGTCGTCGAAGCGGAGCGGACCATTCTGCACCGCCCCGCGGCAAAGAATAATGGCATTTTCGTCGGACGCGCCGCGGATCAACCCCATATCCCGCAGCATCTTTTCATCCTCGCGGAAACCAAAGGTGCGTGCTGCGGCGATCTCTGCCCCGTAGGACCCTTCTGCCAGATCGACGGTAAAAGCCTGGCGACCGATCGGTTCCGCAAAGTTGATGTCATACGTGATGCTGTAGCCTTCGCCCGGATAGACAGCGATGAATTTGCCGTTCTCGCGCACCTCGACGCTCTTGAGAATGCGCAGGTACTGCCGCCGGCGCCGCTGGCTGCGGATGCCCACCCGGGTAAACGCCTCCACGTACGGCAAGGCGCTCCCGTCGAGGATGGGCAGTTCCAGATTGTCGAGTTCGATGATGACGTTGTCGACGCCCATCCCGATCAAGGCCGAAAGCAGGTGCTCGGTCGTCGAAATGAGCACACCCTGGCGCATGATGCTGGTCGCATAGCTCACCTTGGCGACGTTTCTGCCAATGGCCGCAATCTCGTAGTTATCCAGATCAGTGCGGCGAAAAACTACCCCAGAGCCAGCCGGAGCCGGCAATAGGCGCATGTGTACCGGCGCTCCGCTATGGAGACCAATTCCGGTGAATTCGATCACCGAAGCGATCGTTTTTTCTAAATGTTCCTGATCCACCAAATAGTATTCCCTGGTTGCGATTAGCCACGAAATCATAGACTACCTACGGAGAAAAAAGTTTCACTGTGTCCAAATAGCCACAAATTGATCGAAGCCGGTGAATGAACTTAGATGGTCTAACTCTTAATTACTAAAGACTTGGAAGGGGTGAATACGTGAAGACCTACAAGGAGTTGACCCACGCGGTCGCGAAACGCAGGCCGCGCACGCTGGAGATGTTGCGTGAATTGGTGGAAGTGGAGTCCCCCACCGAAAGCCGGGCGGCGGTGAATCGCTGCGTCGGCCTGGTGGAAGGTTGGGTCAGGGCGCTGGGCGGCAAAAGCAGGCGGGAGCGCCAGACCGCAGCCGGGGATTTGCTCATCGCGCGCTTTGGCCCGGCACGGAGCGCTGCTAAACCGCTCATGCTGCTTGGGCATCTGGACACGGTGTGGCCGGAAGGCACACTGACGAAAATGCCTTTCAAGCTGAGTCAGGGCCGCGCCTGGGGTCCGGGCGTGCTGGATATGAAAGCCGGCGTGGTCATGGCGCTGAGCGCGCTGGGGCTGCTGGTGGAAACCGGTTCATTGCGCCGTCCGGTAGTGTTTTTGCTGAACAGCGACGAGGAGACGGGCAGCGAATGCTCCCGGCCGCTGACCGAGTCACTGGCTCGCAACAGCGAGGCCGTCTTTGTGCTGGAACCGGCCCAGGGTTTGGGGGGCGCCTATAAGACGGCCCGCAAGGGGGTGGGCCACTATCGCCTGCTGGTGCAGGGAGTCGCGGCGCATAGCGGGGTCGATTTTGGCAACGGGCACAGTGCCGTGCTGGAACTCGGCCGGCAGATCGAGCGGGCGAGCGCGTTTACCCAACTGGACCGCGGGATCACGGTGAACGCCGGGGTGATCGCCGGCGGCACGCGATCGAACGTGGTGCCGGCGGAAGCCTGGGCCGAGTTCGATGTCCGCATAGCGCGAGCGCTCGATGCTCCGCGCATAGACAGGCGCTTTCGCGGACTGCGACCGGTGGATCGCCATTGCACGCTTGCAGTCACGGGCGGCTTGAACCGGCCACCCATGGAACGGACCGCGGGGACGGTCGCGCTTTTCCGCCAGGCCGCAACTATGGCGGCCGGTCTGGGTTTCGCCCTGCAGGAAGCAGCGACAGGCGGAGGGTCTGATGGAAACTTCACTTCAGCCCTGGGCATACCAACGCTGGACGGGATGGGAGCAGTGGGCGAAGGAGCCCATGCCAAAAACGAATCCATTCTGCTCGAAGCGCTTGTTCCCAGGACAGCCCTGCTCGCAGCCATGATCGGCGGCCTTGCCCTGGAATAGGCCGAAAGGGAGTAGCCCATGCTCGCTCTGGTGGATCTCGCTGTATTGGCCCTGGTTCTCCTCTCCTTCACCCACTTGCTGATGCGCAGTTAGTTCGGCAGCGAGATCTCTCTTCCTAACGTTCCTAACGAAGGATGGGTGCCCCACATCTCGCTCGTTTTTCGCGAGATGTGGGATTCCACGGCTGTCCACG
>CAZZVD010000375.1:0-3664 GCA_964657465.1 uncultured Acetobacteraceae bacterium
GGTCTGAACATCACCACTGTGAGGCAACCGAGACGGGTCGGAACTTCACCACTATGGCGGGTCTGAACTTCACCTTTACCACTGAGACGGGTCTCAACACTACCCACCGAGACGGGGTCTCAACCTCACCACCGAGGCGGGGTCTGAACACTACCCACTATGACGGGTCTGAACTTCACCACTATGGCGGGTCTAAACACTACCACTGAGGCGGGTGCCCCATATCTCACGGCGTTTTCCAGCCGGGAGATGTGGGAGGGCTCTTACCCTCTCTATCCCTCAACAAAATCCAACGGGAGAGTAACCCAATGAAAGTGACAGAACTACAGCAACGGTTCGGTGTGGCGGGCGTCGCCGAGGTGAACGAAGGCAATGGCGGCTTGCCCCGCGTGGTCATCAACACCCCCTCGGCCTCCGCGGAGATCTACCTGCACGGGGCGCACCTCACTTCCTGGAAGCCGGCCGGCAGTGAGGAAGTGCTCTTCGTGAGCGCACACTCCTCCTGGGCGGAAGGGAAAGCGATCCGCGGCGGTATCCCGGTGTGCTTTCCCTGGTTTCGCAACAAGCTGGATGACCCAAAGGCGCCTTCACACGGCGTGGTCCGTACCAAAGCGTGGACGCTGGACGAGATCGCCTATCACGACCACTTGACCACAGTAAGCTTCTCCACCGCGAGCGACGCAAGCACCCGCGCCTGGTGGCCGTATGACTTCCACCTCACCCATAAGCTCACCATCGGCAAAACACTGGTACAGGAATTGGTCATGCGTAACAGCGGCAGTGTGCCGCTGCGGTTTGAAGAGGCGCTGCATACCTACTACAGGGTCGGCGATGCCGAGAAAGTGGTCATCCGCGGGCTTGATGGCATCACTTATCTCGACAATACCGACGGCGATAAGTCCAAGGTACAGCACGGCGATATCACCTTCACCCAACAGACCGATCGCGCGTATCTCAACACCACGCAGCCAGTCGAGCTGTTCGACCCGGTGCTGCGGCGGCGCATCCGCGTCAGCAAAGAGAACTCACGCAGCACCGTGGTGTGGAACCCCTGGAGCACCGTGGCCGTTACCTTACCCGACCTGGTGGCCGATGAGTGGCGCAGCATGGCCTGCATTGAAGCCAGCAACATGCGGGCGTGCGGAATCGACCTGGCGGCCGGCCAGCAGCACACCATGAAGACCAGCATTCAGGTGACCGAGGGCGCTTAAAAGTCGGAGTAGTTCAGATCCAGCGCCTCGATCAGCGGAGCTTCCCACCGCCGTACAGAAAACATGTACGGCTGCCGGCCGGTCGAGAGACGCACGTCCGCACTGTCGAGCTCATCGGGCGTGGCCAGGCCAAACACCAGCAAGCGCTCGCGCAGAAAAGCCCATGAGCTGAAGTAGTAGGTCTGGAGCGAGTCCTCCGCGAGCGGTGGCTTCAATACCAGGGTCACGCCGGTGCGGGCACGCACTTCGGTGCGCGACAGTTTGGGTTTGAGAATGGCGGCATAATCGCCGGCAGGGATGCGGGTGGCAAGATAGGTCATCGGGGTGGCTCTCGTTAACTGCTATCGGCGCAACCGCCCATGAAATTTAATTTGTCCGCCCTGAGACAGTCGCCTGCAGCCGGCTGACGATGGCGTCAACATCGTAGACGCATCCGCCCCAGACACCGCCACTGGCTTGCACCAGCGCCGCCCATAGCCGGGTGTCATCCGGCAACGCCGGGTGGGGCTTGAGGTCGCTGCGCGAGCGGCGGGCGGCCAGCCGGCGGGCACCCTCTTCCGCGTCGAAGGTTTCTGTTCCCTCGCCGATCAGGTTCACCGTGCCGGTCAACTGTGTGCGGTCGATGCGGATCTCTATTTGGTCGCCATCGAGCAACTTCCCGATAGGCCCACCGGCCAGGGCTTCTGGCGAGATGTGGCCGATGCAGGCGCCGGTCGAAACGCCGCTGAAGCGGGCGTCGGTGAGCAGGGCCACGTGCTTGCCGGCGGGGAGCCACTTGAGGGCGGAGGTGACCTGGTAGATCTCTTCCATGCCGGCGCCGGCGGGGCCGCCACACACCAGCACCATCACGTCGTGCTCGCGGATCGCGCCCTGCTTGATGGCGTGGATGGCCGCTTCTTCCGACACAAACACGCGGGCCGGGCCGATGTGGTGGAACACGCCGTCTTCCCCGATGAGCGACGGGTCGATGGCGGTGCTCTTGACTACCGAGCCCTCGGGAGCGAGGTTGCCGGAGGGGAAGCAGACGGTGGCGGTCAGTCCCCGGGAGCGCGCTCGGTCGGGCGCCATCATGACGTCGTCGGGATCGATGCCGTCACGCTGCTGCAGATTTTTGCGCAGGGCGTGGCGGCGGGGGCTTTGCTCCCACCAGTCCAGGTTGTGGTCCAGGGTTTCTCCCGTTACGGTTAACGCTTTTGTATTGAGCAAGCCAGCACGTCTTAGGTGAAGCATTACTTCAGGTAATCCGCCGGCCAGAAAGACCTGTACGGTGGCGAAATTGCGGGGGCCGTTGGGCAGGGCGTCGACCAGCCGGGGCACCATCCGGTTGACGTGGGCCCAGTCGTCGGCGATCGGGCGCTTCAGGCCGGCGGCGTAGGCGATGGCCGGCAGGTGCAGCAGCAGGTTGGTCGAACCGCCGAAGGCTGCGTGGGCCACCATCGCATTGTCGATCGAGGCCTGGGTGAGCACGTCCCGGGTGCCGATTTTCTTTTGGTGGAGGCGCAGCAGGGCGATGGCCGAGCGGCTGGCGGCGTCGAGCCAGATGGGTGCGCCGGAGGGGGCGAGCGCGGTGTGGGGCAGGGCCAGTCCCAGGGCTTCGCCGATCACCTGGGCGGTGGCCGCCGTGCCGAGGAACTGGCAGCCGCCGCCGGGGGTGGCGCAGGCGCGGCAGCCCATTTCGGCCGCGGTTTCCAGGGTGATCTGGTTTTGTGCGTAGCGGGCGCCGATGGTTTGTACCTTGCCGGCGTCTTCCCCGTTTTCGGGGAGCAGGGTGACGCCGCCCGGGATGAGGATGGTGGGGAACTCCCCGGCGGAGGCCAGGGCCATCATCATGGCGGGGAGGCCTTTGTCGCAGGTGGCGATGCCGATCACGCCTTTGCGGGTCGGCAGGGAGCGCATCAACCGGCGCAGCACGATGGCGGCGTCATTGCGAAAGGGTAGTGAGTCGAGCATGCCGGTGGTGCCCTGGGTGCGTCCGTCGCAGGGGTCGGTGCACGCGCCGGCGAAGGGGACGGCGCGGTGGGCCTTGAGGGTGATGGCCGCTTCGGCGACCAGGGCGCCGAGTTCCCAATGGCCGGTATGGAAGCCGAGTGCGATGGGCGTGCCATCGGCGGCGCGCAGGCCGCCGTGGGTGCTGAGGATGAGGACTTCTTCGCCCAGGAGATTTTGTGGTTCCCACCCCATGCCCGCGTTCTGGCTCAGGCCGAAGAGATTGCCGGAGGGCGCGGTCAGCAGCATCTCGGGCGTAATGGGCAGCAGGCCGCGCGGGCCGGGGGCGTGGGTAGCGACGTCGTCCAGGCGGAGCGTGGTGGTTTCCAGGACCGATTCCAGGGTGATGGCGGGGATGGGGTTTCTCCTCTGGTTTGATTGTAAGATGCCGGGGTTTGTCACGATGCCCTAATCCGTGGACGGGTGACTCCTACCACCACCTTCCACCGAAGTGACAATGCCCTGGC
>CAZZVD010000376.1:0-2637 GCA_964657465.1 uncultured Acetobacteraceae bacterium
GAGAATGTTGCACTTCTTCCCTAAATCCGCCGTGCCCCATATCTCACGACGTTTTTCAGTCGGGAGATGTGGGAATTCACCGGACTTGACCAGCAGTGTCTCCTGGCCATATACATAGCCGCTTCGCGAGGAGGGTGGACCATTTCTACTTCGAGCTTGGCGCGGTACGCCGCTCTAGCTACCGTCACTGTGACGTGTGCTGTTATCGGCTGCGCGCCTTTGCCCCATCCCGAAAACCAGGTTACCGTCATGCAACTGGAAGCGCCGCTGACCATGGATCCCTCGGATCACACGGCGAGCTTCACCATGGATGTACTCGATCCTATGTACGAATGTCTTCTGCGATTCGATGACCACCTTGAGATCGCGCCCAGCCTTGCCACCCGCTGGAGTGTTGACCCTTCCGGCACCAGGTGGACGCTGGAATTGCGCCAGGGCGTCTTCTTCCATGACGGAGTACCCTTTGACGCGCAGGCGGTGGTGGCCTCGTTCGATCGGCTGCTTGACCCAGATCGAGGATTGGCGGCCGCTGGGAGAGTGCGCACCATCATTAAAAACGTCACTGCCACGACGCCATATACCATCGTCTTTACACTGAACAACTCCTACGCTGCCTTTCCGCGCGTGCTGGCCGTTACGCCGATCGTGAGCCCTCTGGCGGAGAAGGAGGGCCGGCTCTCGCGGACTGCGGTGGGCACCGGTCCCTACAAATTCAAGGAGTGGAAGACCGGCGAGTACGTACTGGAGGTACGGAACGAGCAATACTGGGGCCCACACCCCGCGGTGAAGGAACTGAAGTGGATCTGGACCAGTGAACCGGTGTTGATGAACATGGCCGTGCTTGCGGGTGCGGCGGACATCGTCAATCCTTTGCCGCCCATCTTTGCCGAGGCGCTTACGCGCAACCGCAAGGTCAAGGTGATACAGGGAGCCGAAGTGCGGGTCTTTTGGGTGGCGCTGAATATGAAGAGCAAAGCGCTGGGCGATGTGAGAGTCCGGCAGGCGCTGAACTACGCGACCGACCGCGCGGCGTTGGTGCGCACGCAGTTGCGCGGATTTGGGACCCCCGCCAACTCCCCTCTTGCCCCTGCTGACTTTGCTTATGACGGCGCGATACGGGGCTATGCTTACAATCCCGACCGGGCCAGGGCATTATTGGCTCAGGCTGGGTATAGCGGGGGCCTTACGCTCAGGATTGCGGTGCAGGAACCGGATGCACAGTTGGTCGAGGCCCTGCAGGGCATGTGGGCCAACGTGCACGTGAAGCTCGAAATTGTAAAGATGGAAAACGGTGTGTTCTCGCAAGCGATTTTCGGCTCTCCTGGTGAGAAAGCGCGGCAGGGGATCGATTGCGTGTTTGCTTCCTGGGCTGCGGATAACACGGATCCGGATTATCAGCTTGCCCTGCTTTACCGCAGCAATGCATGGTCTCCGGGCGGCGCGAATCTCGGGTTTTATGCCAACCCCCACGTCGACATTTTGCTCGAGAAGGCTGCGGCCGAACTCGACACGGACAAACGCAAAGGGCTGTACCGCGAAGCGCAGCAGATCATCTCGGATGATGCTCCTCACGTGCTGCTCTACTACGCACGCGATTTGGCGGCGCAGCATGTTGGCACGGTGCCTGGCCCCGTGCGGCTCTTGCCTGGAGGCCGGGTTGCTTTTGATTGAGCGGTTCTGTGAGGTGTCGCCGGCATGAGGAATTATTGGCTGCGGAAAGTATTGGCCTTGCCCGCGATCCTGCTGCTCGCTGCATTCCTCATTTTCTGGGCGGTAAGGCTCCTGCCGGGCGATCCGGCACGGCTGATGGCAGGCATGCAGGCAGACGCGAAAGTGGTGAGTGCGGCGCGCAGCCGGTTAGGCCTGGATAAGCCTTTTCCAGTTCAGTTTGCGCTGTTCCTGCGGCATGCGGTGCATGGAGATCTCGGCATTTCCATTCGTTCGCATAAGCCGGTGGCGCAAGAGATCGCCGAGAGTGCTCCTTATACGTTCGCTTTAGCTTCTATCAGTTATGCGTTCGCCGTCAGCCTGGGCATCACAGCCGGCGTGCTGGCAGCGATTTACAGCGGTCGTACCCTGGACCACCTGGTGATGGTGACGGCGATTCTAGGTGCCTCCATTGCGAACTTCTGGCTGGCGTTGATGGCGATGGATTTGTTCGCGGTGCGACTCGCGTGGGTGCCGCTGCTCGGAGCGCACCAGTGGAGAAGTTACGTGCTGCCGGCTATTACCCTGGCGCTTCTGCCGGGTGCGGTGATTGCGCGCATGTGCCGCGGCAGCATGCTGGATATCATTCACCAGGATTACATCCGCACAGCGCGCGCCAAGGGGCTGAGCAACACCCGCGTGTACGTGAACCACGCATTACGCAATGCACTTATCCCAATTATCACGATCGTGGGCATGAATTTTGCTTCGTTGCTGGGCGGCGCTGTCATCACCGAAACGGTGTTCAACTGGCCGGGGCTTGGGCGATTGATGGTCGACGCGGTGCGTTATCGCGATTACGCGACTATCCAGGGGATTACGTTGTTGACGGTCACTCTCGTGATTGCTGTTAATTTTGCCGTGGATGTTCTGCTGGGCCTGATCGATCCAAGGATTCGTTTTGAGTGATGGAATTCGTTTTGAGTAATG
>CAZZVD010000376.1:2647-3526 GCA_964657465.1 uncultured Acetobacteraceae bacterium
GAAGTTGCCGCCGTTCCTGTCGCTTCGCCGGGGCGCGCAACCCGAGCGCGCCTCGCTGGGTTGCTGCAGTATCGGAACCTCGCGTTCGGCGGGTCCGTCGTGCTGGTGCTGTTTCTTGCCGGGGTGCTGGCTCCGTTGCTGGCGCCGTATGATCCGTATGCGCAGGATCTTTCGCAGACTTTCCAGTCGCCCGGCCTGCACCACTGGTTCGGCACCGATGCGTACGGGCGCGATATGTTTTCTCGCGTGCTGTACGGCGCACGTTTATCGCAGCTCGAGATCATGGTGAGCGTTGGGATCGCACTCACGGTAGGCGTGCCGCTGGGGATGCTGGCAGGTTATGTCGGCGGCGCGACGGACCAGGTGGTGTTGTGGGTTATCGACCTGCTGTATGCGTTTCCGGGGATTGTGCTGGCGATCTTGATTGTGGCGATACTGGGTCCGGGCTTGTTCAATAGCCTGCTGGCTATTTCGATTTTTGCTATCCCGGTGTACACCCGGCTGGCGCGGAATCTAACTCTGTCACTCAAGCGCATGGAGTATATCGACGCCGCCCGGGCGCTTGGCGCTGGTTCGTGGCGGGTTGTGTTCAGGCATGTCTTGCCGAACATAGCCGTGCCCATTTTGGTGCAGGCGAGCCTGACAGCGGCCGATGTGGTGCTCACTGCGTCTGGGCTGAGTTTTCTTGGTTTGGGCGCGCAACCACCGCTGGCGGAATGGGGCGCCATGATGGCAGAGGGCCGGAATTTTCTTGGAGTGGCCACGTATCTGACGTTGTATGTGGGAGCGGCGATTACGCTGACGGCCCTCGGGTTGAATTTATTGGGAGATGGTTTGCGCGATTGGCTGGATCCCCGGTTTTCTTCCCGCTAGGCTGGT
>CAZZVD010000377.1:0-3483 GCA_964657465.1 uncultured Acetobacteraceae bacterium
GGGCGGCCATCCTCTTCCGACTCCAGCCGCGCTCGCTTCAGGGCGAAGTACCACTTGGCCGGCCGGTCTGCATCGTCAATCAGCATGAGTCCCGGGTTGAATTTTAGTCCCTCGGCCTGCTGCACCATGGTGACCTGGTCCTGCGCGACGAAACGCTTGCCGAAAAATTTGGCGATCGCGGTCACAAAGGGAACGCCATGGAAGATATTCCAGGCGGCATACACGTCGATGCGCGAGTTACCCGGAGTTGTGGGCGTTACCGTCGTCAGGCTGGAAAACCACTTGTCTCCGCAACGCAGCGTTTCGTAACGCCGGTTGGGCAGCACAAAGTCGATGGTGGTCTCAATCGGCTGGCCGTAGACGCCAAGCAGTTTATAGGGCGCGCTGTTGGCGGATGGTGTATGCGCTAACATGCGAAAGCCCTGCGGAATTGGCTCGAAGTGCTTTTCTTTTTCGTGGATGCTGTGGCGGGAACGCCACCACCAGGCCTGGTGCACAAAAGGTCCGTGTGCCGGATCCATCAGTCCGATAATGCCGTGGTCCACATTGCAGGGCAGGTCGGCGGTGATGTGCGCATGGCGGCTGCGCTCGCCGAAGGTGGGGATCTGCGGCACAGGCGGCAGAGCTTCTCGCGCTTCCATGCGGAGCCGGCCGGTTCCCGGCTTGGGCAGGTAGACCCAGGCGTAGCCATCGCGCTCCTGGCAAGGAAACGCGTTCGCGTAGATGCGGCGCGGGTAGGTGTTCTGGCTGGTGAGCGAAGGAATCTCCATGCACTGGCCCGACTCCGGCTCAAAGACCCAGCCGTGATATTTGCAGGTGACGGCGCTGCCGTCGAACCACCCGCACGAAAGCGGGATGCCGCGGTGCGGACAGCTATCGCGCATGGCGAAGAGGGTTCCACCATCTTTGCGCCCGAGTACCAGGGGCATGCCGAGCAGCATGGTGGTGACCATTTTCCGCCCGCGCAGTGCGCTGCTGCGTATGGCCGGGTACCAGTCGTTGTAGATGAGGGCGGTGTCCGGCCCCAGCAAATCACCTGCCGGGATCAAGGCCGGGCCCCGGCCCGCTGCTTTGTCACTCGCCATGGCAAACCCTTCCCTTACTATAGCGCCCGGAGTGCCGGTACACTGCTCCCACCCTTGTAGAGTCCGGAGTCGCTCATCACTGCTTATTTTGCCCGCCGATCGCGGAAAGTCCTGCTTGCCCTGGCAGGATTATGGCTGTTGCTGTACGGCAGCTTTACGCTGTTGCAGCCTCCCTTGCTGGATGATGCCGACTCAGTCCACGCCGAGGTCGCCCGCGAAATGGTGGAGCGGCACGACTGGATTACGCTGCATGCCAACGGCATACGGTATCTCGAGAAGGCTCCGCTGATGTATTGGGCCATGGCCGGGAGCTTCGCGGTGTTTGGCCCGGAAGACTGGGCGGCTCGTTTGCCGCTGGCGCTGGCTGTGCTGGCGTTGCTCCTGGTGGTGGACGCGTCGGGACCGCGCTTCTTTAATTCCGGGATCGCGGGGTTCTACGCGGCGCTGATCATGCTGACTTCGTTTGGTGTGTTTATTTACACCCGTATCCTGATCCCCGATGTGATTGTCTGCCTTTGGCTGAGCCTGGCCATGCTGCTGTTCTGGATCTCGCTCGAGCAAGAGCACCCGTCGCGAGCGACTGCATGGGGATTTGCTGCCGCTTGTGCCTTGAATGTGCTCACCAAGGGGCTGATTGGCATTGTTTTCCCGCTTGGGATCGTGGTGATTTTTCTCTGGCTCAATCACAACCTGGGGCACTTGCGCCGGTGGCATCCCTTGTCGAGCCTGGCGATCTTTTTGATGATTGCGGTTCCCTGGCATGTGGCGGCGGGGATCGCCAATCCCGGGCAGGGTTTGCCCAGCGGCAGCATGCCATCGCCTGGCAATGTGCATGGCTTCTTCTGGTTCTACTTTATTAACGAACAGGCACTGCGCTATTTAAACCGACGCGTGCCACGCGATTACGATACGGTGCCGCTGGCGCTGTTCTGGGGATTGCTGGTGCTGTGGTTGATGCCCTGGATCGCGTTCGTATTTCACGCTCTGGGGCCGGTGCGTATGCGTTCCTCTGCTCGACGGGTGCGGCTGCCGCGTCATGCACAGGCATGGAACCTGCTGGCTCTGTGGGCCGGGTTTGTGATGGTGTTCTTCAGCTTCTCTACACGGCAGGAATACTACGCGTTACCCGCGCTGCCGCCGATCGCGATCATGATCGGTGGCTGGCTGGCACGGGAAGAGACCTACCACGCCCGCGCGCCAGGACGCATTGCCGGGCGGCGCATTGCGGTGACACTCTTTGTGTTGGGCATATCGTTGGCGGGGGTGGCGGCTTACTTCGCGATCCACGCCCGGCCTACGGCGCCCGGGACCGACATTTCTGATTTGCTCAGCCAGAATCCTGGGGAGTACGCCCTGTCGCTTGGCCATTTTCTCGACTTGAGTGGCCGCGCGATGGGTGCGTTTCGCTGGCCACTGTGGCTGACTGCCTTCGCGCTGGCCGGCGGTACGTTTGTCAACCTGGTGTGCCGTTCGATCAACCTGATTCGTTTAGGCAACTATGCATTAGTCACCATGATGGTTCTCTTTTTGCTGGCGACTCACATGGCATTGGTCACCTTTTCTCCGGTGCTTTCTTCCCGGGCCCTGGCGGATGCCATACGCCCGCGGTTGCACGACAGTGACGTGGTTGAGATCAACGGTGAATACGAAGCTGGATCGACACTGGGCTTCTATCTACGCCGGCAGATTCGCATTCTCAATGGTCGTTCTTCGAATCTTTGGTATGGGTCCTTCTTCAGCGATGCGCCGCAGCTGTTTGATAACGATGCTTCGTTCGGGCAGCGTTGGCTTGGGCCGCAGCGGATCTTCTTGTGGACCGAGCAGGATCACGTACCAACACTGCCAGGGGCGGTTTTTACAATTGCTCGCAGCGGCGGCAAAGAGATACTGAGCAACCGGCAGTAGGGGGAACTCTGCGCGTTGACTCCAGCTACTCCCGCCATGGATCAACTCGTTCATTCGCGCGCACCATGCGCGTCTCCGATAGGATATTGGTATCCAGCAAGAATCCAGCAGGCCCGCTCATAGCGTGACCTTACGTCCTTTATCAGGACTGCGAGGCGCTTCAAAGCGGTCGACCTTCGGGCCACCTAGCAAATACGCCTTGAAATCGGGTTTGTGTGCGGTCAGGGCTCGATAGTCTTTTATGGAAAGAACGACCGCTCTTTCTGCTCCATGCCGAGTTATGAATTGCGGGCCTTTGCTGTTGGCTTCCTCAATTACCTCACTCAGACGTGTCTTGGCCTCTTGTACCTGCCAAACTGCCATAAGTCGCCTCTAGCCACAATCTGACCATAATTGTAGTCTGTCTGGTTGTTTCTCGGAGAGTTGCCGGTCGAGAGCAGTGAATTCCCACATCTCCCGACTGGAAAACGTCGTGAGATATGGGGCACCCGAG
>CAZZVD010000378.1:0-3472 GCA_964657465.1 uncultured Acetobacteraceae bacterium
GGGGCACCCGTCCAGGGGTTATGGCTTTGTCACTGCGGTGGAGATGGGTGGCGGAACAGGCGGTGAGCAATGCGGGTGGGCGCAGCGGCCCACCACCACAACCACGAACAAGCGGCGGGGAAGAATATAGTGCTAGTAGTTGAACTCTGCGGCACAGGAGCGCACAGGAACCGATGGGTACCGAGCATACGGTGTTGGTCATCACCCAGGAAGACGACCCGCAGTTAACCATGTTGCAAGGCGTACCGCACCTTGTGGGCCGCGAGCTCTCCGCATTCACGGCTGCATTGAACCAACCCGTCGTCATTCTGAACTGGTCCGGTTCGAAAAAGATCCTGCGTGATGTGTTCACCGCGTGCAAGGACGTGCGCTGGGTCCACTCGCGCTCGGCCGGGCTCGACAGCACGCTGTTCCCGGAGCTGGTGAACAGCACGGTACCCCTGACCAATGGCAGCGGCGTCTTCAGTCAATCTTTGGGCGAGTTTTCACTGGCCGCTATTCTCTATTTCGCGAAAGACTTCCGCCGCATGATCCGCAACCAGGTGGCGGGTGTTTGGGAGCAGTTCGACGTCGAGGAGATT
Organism: uncultured Acetobacteraceae bacterium; assembly: GCA_964657465.1. Taxonomy (GTDB): domain Bacteria; phylum Acidobacteriota; class Terriglobia; order Terriglobales; family Acidobacteriaceae; genus PALSA-350. Next base: position 582 of record CAZZVD010000378.1, read on the forward strand.
GACGGCCAGACCGTCGGTATAGTCGGCTACGGGGACATTGGCCGTGCCGTGGCCAGGCGCGTGCATGCCATGGGTATGACCGTGCTGGCCAGCAAACGGCATGCTCCCGCGGAGGGCGATCCGCTCATTGACCAGTTCTATCCGCCCCAGGAACTGCTGGCGATGATTGCGCGTTGTGACTACGTGGTCGTGTCGCTGCCGCTCACGCCGGAAACCCACCACATGATCAGCGACGCAGAGATCGCCGCGATGAAGCCAACGGCCGTCGTCATCAACGTTGGCCGCGGGCCAGTGATCGACCAGGCGGCATTGGTGCGGGCGCTTGTTGCCAGGCGGATCAAGGGAGCGGGGCTCGACGTGTTTGAGACAGAACCATTGCCGGCGGGCGACCCCATGTATTCGCTGGAAAACGTATTGCTGTCGCCGCATTGCGCCGATCACACTGCCCAATGGCTCAACCAGGCGATGCGCTTTTTTCTCGAACAGGAACGCCGGTTCACACAAGGCGAACCGTTACAGAACGTAGTAGATAAGCACCTGGGTTACTAACCCACGCGGCGAGGGAACTGCATGAGTGACGAAAAGAGAGCCAGGCTGCGCAGTGAGCAGTGGTTCGGCGACCATGGCGAGCCCGGCGAGACTGCGGTTTACCTGGAGCGTTATACCAACTACGGCCTTACCCGTGCGGAGCTTCAGTCTGGCCGCCCCATCATCGGCATCGCACAAAGCGGCAGCGATCTCGTACCCTGCAATCGCATTCATCTCACGCTGGCGGACCGGGTCAAAGCAGGCATTCGCGATGCGGGCGGATTGCCATTCGAATTCCCGACGCACCCGATACAAGAGTCAGGGCGGCGGCCTACCGCGGCGCTCGATCGCAACCTGGCGTATCTCGGACTGGTCGAGATATTGGCGGGTTATTTCTTCGACGGGGCCGTACTCACCACCGGTTGCGACAAGACCACACCGGCTGCCATCATGGCGGCCGCTACGGTCAACCTGCCCAGCATTGTGCTGTCGGGTGGGCCCATGCTCGACGGCTACGTCAATGGGAAGCTGGCCGGGGCCGGCATGGTGCTTTGGGAAGCGCGGCGTCAACTGGCAGAGGGCCTCATCAGCGGAGAGCAGCTGATCGATAACGTGATTGACGGCATTCCCAGCCCTGGGCATTGCAACTCCATGGGAACGGCGCTGTCGATGAACTCACTGGCCGAAGCGCTGGGCATGTCGTTGCCGGGATGCGGCACCATTCCGGCGCCTTATGCGCAACGCGCGAAGATGGCTTACCTTACCGGACGCCGCATCGTGGAAATGGTGCGCGAAGATCTGACACCCCGCAAAATTCTTACCCGCGAGGCATTTGAAAATGCCATTGTGGTCAACTCGGCGATTGGTGGTTCTACCAACTGTCCGCCGCATCTGATCGCGATTGCGCGCCACGTGGGGGTCGAGTTGAACATCCGCGATTGGGAGCAGGTGGGCCACAAGATACATCTACTGGCCAATGTGCAACCGGCAGGTGAGTACCTTGGGGAGGCCTACCACCGCGCCGGCGGCGTGGGTGCGATCGCCGGTGAGCTGATGCAGGCGGGCAAGATCCGCACCGGCGCCATGACCGTGAGTGGCAAGACCATCGGCGAGAACTACAAAGATGTGCGCAGCCTGGATACCCGGGTCATTCGTACCTACGACGATCCGCTGAAACAGAATGCGGGGCTGCTGGTCGTTTCCGGCAATCTGTTCACCTCGGCACTGGTGAAGACTTCGGTCATCAGCGATGTGTTCCGCGACCGTTACCTGTCGGAGCCGGGCAACGAGGATTGCTTCACCGCCACGGCTATCGTGTTCGAAGGCCCGGAGGATTATCGAAACCGCATCGATGACCCGGCGCTGGCCATTGACGAGCGCAGCATCCTGGTGGTGCGGGGTTCGGGGCCGGTGGGCTACCCCGGTTCTGCCGAGGTGGTGAATATGACGCCGCCCGGCAGGCTGATTCGTGAGGGCATTCGCATGTTGCCGTGCATGGGCGATGGGCGGCAGAGCGGCACCTCGGATAGTCCTTCGATCCTCAATATTTCTCCCGAATCGGCGGTGGGCGGCAATCTCGCGATCCTGCGCACGGGCGACAAGATCGAGGTGAATCTCAGGCAGCGGCGCGTGGATGTATTGTTGCCGGAAGCGGAGATTGCGGCTCGCCGCGCAGAGCTCAAGCCGGCCGAGCTGACCAATGATTCGCCGTGGCAGGAGTTTTATCGCGGCCATGTAGGGCAGCTGGAAACTGGCGCCTGCCTGGAGTTTGCTGTGAAGTATCGTGATCTGCGTGAAGTGGTTCCAAGGCACTCGCACTAAAAGGCCACTGCGAAGAAAGGGATTGTTGGGATCCACCACCGCGCCGGGTGCCCCATATCTCACGGCGCTTTTCAGCCGGGAGATGTGGGAGGGTTTTTACCCTCTCCTTCCCTCCCAGGTGTGACATTCCCGAGAAAGAGAACTATGTCGAATCCATTAAGGGTAGGTTTTGTTGGGGCACGCTTCGCCGCCCGGTTCCACTGGGAAGCGATGCGTCGCGTATATGGCGTGCCGTTCGAGATCGTCGGTGTAACGTCCAAGTCTGCCGAGCCGCGCGACGCCTTCGCCCGCGATACCGGCACCCGCGCTTTTGTTACATTCACTGAGCTTTGTGCCGCGGTCGATGTAGTGGATTTGTGCACGCCGCCCTCCTCGCATGAAGAACTTGCGGTGCAGGCCTTATCGCAAGGCAAGCACGTGATCATTGAGAAGCCGCTGACCGGCTTTTATGGCGCCGGGGTGCAGACGTTCAACGGCCGCAGCTTTGCGAAAGAGCAGATGCTGGCGGAGGCGACCGCCAGTTGCGCCCGCATCCTGCAAGC
>CAZZVD010000379.1:0-3403 GCA_964657465.1 uncultured Acetobacteraceae bacterium
CACGGAAGTTAAGCCTCGCTGGGCCGATGGTACTGCACGCGTAAGTGTGTGGGAGCGTAGGTGATCGCCGGCATTAACCCAAGGCCCCGCCAAGCGAAAGCTTGACGGGGCCTTTCTCTTGCCCGCAACAAATTTCCCCGCTTTGCCCTCCACCCTTGCCTCTGGTTACAATGGCAGCCAGTAAGGGATTCCGTCTGATGAGCAAAAGAGCCGTCCTCGCCTATCTTGTCGACGGGCTGGAAGAGCAGTCCGACACCCTTTTCCCTTTCCTGGATACCGAAACGGGCGAGGTCGTCCTGATGCAGGACGAAACGCTCTCGATGGCCGAAGAAGACCCGGCAGAAATCGAAAGCCTCCAGGGTTGGCAAAAAGAAGATGCACAATTGGCCCTGAGCATCCTCACTACAGATCGCTATCTGCAACTGCCGGCCCGGTTCGACGTGGACGAGTACCGCATCATGCGAGACTTCTGCGACGAAGTCGTATCCGACAGGGCCCGGGCAGAATTGCAGAACGCCATGCGTGGCCAGCGAGCCTTCCGCCGCTTCAAAGACACCGTTCTTGCCCTGAATCTCATGGACTCCTGGCACATCTACCGCCGGAACGCCTTCGAAGAGATCCTGCGCGCCTGGTGTGAAGAGCACGGCATTACTCTCATCCCCAAACGGGAGAACCCGGTGGAACAAGGGTCGTTAAACTTCTAGTCAACACCCGGTCACCACCTGCTGGCGGCCAGACGGCTAAGGGCCTAAGCGTAAGAAGCAGCCACCTCTCAACCACCAAGCATGGAATCCCGGGATCAAGGATCAAGAGCAAAACCGGGTGCCCCACATCTCGCGCATTTTGCGAGATGTGGGCCTTCATCCAAGCGAACGCTTGGATCCACACACGCACCCCACAGCAAACCATTCTGTCCCGTGAACCGTAAGCCTGGCAGCTTAGCCACGAACCCCGGTCCGGGCAACTCCGCTCCACCCACGCCTTCTCTCAACAGAAGAAGGAGCCGTCATGCCCAACCAAATTACTCCCGAGCAGCAGAACAGCGGCAACAACGTCGTTGACGCAGTCGCCCACGTGGGGCCTACGCTCGAAGCCGACGCACTGAACACAACCAGCGACGCCTCGACCCCAGAAGAGCAAATCGCCGCCGACCTCGAGCCCCAGGCCGTCGATGTACAAGCAATCATCAATGATCTAACGGACGATCTCCAGATACAAACCTTTGCCACGGTAGACCAAAACCTGGACGATCCCTTGCAAAGCACGGTGAATGGCCGGGTCGTCACAGGCCCAGAGCCGTTGAAAACCCGCTTGCCTGGCGACACCAGCTCCGATCCGCACACCGATCTCGGCACGCAATAACTTTCCTACCGCCGGCGTCCGGTTCCCCGGCGCCGGCAAATAGTGTCGTCACGGTTGCTTATCAGCCAGCCCGCACGCCTGCCATCTGCATTGTCGTCATTTTGCCGATAGGCTTCGCTGCTTTCGATCGCATCCCAACCCCAAAAGCGAGCCCTCCGGCGCTCGAACAAGGCTGCATCAGCAAAGCCTATGAAAACTCTGGAGCCAGCGGAAGGGCAGCCATCTATCAATGAAGAAGTCCGTTCGTACCTGGCCGTCCTTTGCACTGCTCGCCACTACCTTGGCAATGAACGCGCAAACGCTGCCGCCCAGTCCTGACCGGCCCTGGAAGACCGCCCCGTCCGCACCAATCGAGTCACTGATCAAAAAAAATCCCTACCTGCAAACCACCATCGATCCCAACCAGGTATACACACTCGTTACCCTCATCGATCTCGCGGAATCGCACAATCCCGCAACCCGCGTGGCCTGGGAGAACACCAAGGTACAATTCGAACGCCTGGGCATCGCGCGCAGCGCACTCTACCCCACCGTGAACGCCGTGGTGCTGGCGAGCACGCTCCGCCAGGGCGTTCTGTTCAATACCGAGTTTGTGCGGCAGACAGAAGGTCTCTACCAGCCGGAGCTTGAGCTCTCCTACCTGGTCTTCGATTTCGGGGAGCGCTTCAGCCGCATCGCGACGGCCCGCTCCAGCCTTCTGGGCGCAACCGCGACATTCAACGACACGCACCTGCGGCTTATCTACCAGACAGCCTCTGCCTACTACCGGCTGCTGAACGCGCAAGGGCAGGTGAGTGCCGCTCGCGCAAACCTGGAGAACGCGCGCACCGTGCAAGATGCCGTACAGCAGCGGCTAGATCACGGCCTTGCCACCCTCCCCGACGCGCTGGAGGCGCGCAGCTCCGCTGCACAAGCCGACTACGACCTGCAAAATGCAACTGGCACGGAAGAGATTGCGCGCGGCGAATTGCTGATGACCGTCGCAGCCCTGCCGTCTTCTGCCTTACGCGTGCAGCCCATCGATCAACTTCCCATTCCTGAAGCCCTGCCGGGCTCATTTGACACCGCGCTGGTACGAGCGCTGCAGCAGCGCCCCGATCTCATTGCCCGGTTTGTGCAACTGCAAGGCGCCGAATCAGAGATACGCGGAGCCCGGTCGACATTTTTCCCCACCCTCAGCTTCCAAGGCGAAGGCGGAGCAGTGCGCGCTTACGGCCGGCAGAACCTGCTGCCGCCGGTCTATGCGGGCCCGGTTGAAGAATGGGACGCGCGCCTCGCCCTCAATTGGCGGCTCTTCGATGGCGGCGCCCGCGAGCGTGCCCTGGCTCTCGCCCACTCCGACGAGCAAACCCAGCAAGCCCAGATCCATGAGCTGCGCGACACCATTGCCGAACAAGTGTGGACGGCCTATTCCAACGCCAACACCGCTCTCCGTCGGCGCCAGGCCGCCGCAGCTCTGCTTGCCGCCTCAACCGAGTCTTACGATGCAGCCTTCGAGGCCTACAAATTAGGCGTGCGCAGCTTGCTCGATGTAGTCGCCGCGCAACGTACCCTGGCCCAGGCGCGCGCAGAAGATGTCGCTGGCCGCGCTGACGTACTCTCGCAATTTGCCACGCTGGCATTCCGGGCCGGCGACCTGCTCCACTCGCCGCCTCCAGGCACGCCGGGGCAGATGGGGCCAACACCATGATCAGCACCCGCCAGGGTTTCTTCCGCCAGGCGCTACTGCTGCCGCTTTTATTTACACTTGGCGGCTGCTCGCGCTCGCCCTCGTTTAGCGTCCTGGGTTCCTTCTTCCCTGCCTGGATCTTCTGCGTCGTTCTAGGCATCGTGCTGGCCTTTCTGGTCCACTTGCCTCTGCGGCGGTGGCATATCGAACAGCACATGCGCCCCCTGGTGATCGTGTATCCCTGCATCGCCACCATCTTCTGCTGCACGCTTTGGCTGCTGTTCTTCAGCTAAAAGGGAATTACCATGCCCGACGAAAACAAAAACGAGAAACCAGACCAAAGTCCAGACCAGGTCAATGACTGGTTCAACG
>CAZZVD010000380.1:0-1620 GCA_964657465.1 uncultured Acetobacteraceae bacterium
GGGTGCCCCATATCTCACGACGTTTTCCAGTCGGGAGATGTGGGAATTCACGGATCTCACCCAGTAACTCTCCCCACCAAATCAAAACTCTGGCTGTACACCAAGGTGGTACATCAGGAACGCATAAACATCAGCAGCCGCATCCAGCGCTTTGCTGGTGTTGCTGGCGCCATGCCCCGACTGCGTGTCGATGCGAATCAGCACTGGATTCGTCCGGCTAGCCTTCTCCTGTAACGTGGCCGCGTACTTGAAGCTGTGAGCGGGCACCACGCGGTCATCGTGATCGGCCGTCGTAATCAGCGTCGCTGGGTATACCGCACCCTGCCGGATGTTGTGCAGGGGCGAGTAGCGGTACAGCGCCTCAAACTCTTCCGGGTTCTCGCTCGAGCCGTAATCCGCAATCCAGTTCCAGCCAATCGTGAACTTCTGAAAGCGGAGCATGTCCATCACCCCGACCTGCGGCACGGCGGCCCGGAACAGATCAGGCCGCTGATTCATCACCGCACTCACCAGAAGACCTCCGTTGGATCCCCCGGTGATGGCAAGTTTGGCCGGCGCGGTGTAATGACTTGCAATGAGCCACTCGGCTGCTCCAATAAAATCATCGAAGACATTCTGCTTGTTCTGCTTCATGCCTGCCTGGTGCCAGGTCTCTCCATATTCGCCACCGCCGCGGATGTTTGCCGAGGCATACACGAAGCCCTGCTCCAGCAGCGCTAAACGAAGAGGGTTGAATTCCGGAGGAATGCTGACATTGAACCCTCCATACGCATAGAGTAGCGTGGGATTCCTGCCGTCCAGCGTCAATCCTTTCTTATGGACCAGGAACATCGGCACCCGCGTACCGTCTTTGCTGCGGAAGAACACCTGCACCGTCTCGTAGTCATCCGGACGGAAATTCTGGATGGCGGACTCGCGAAATACGACGGATTCCCGAGTCGCCAGATCATAGCGAAAAATGGTGCTCGAATAGTTGAACGAAGAAAACGCGTAAAAGGCAGACGTGTCATCGTGCCTTCCGCCGAAACCGCCTGCCGTGCCCGGGCCCGGCAGCGCGATGGCGTGTTCCCTTTCCCCCGTCAGCGAGTACACGTAGGGGTGCGAGGTGACATCACGCGCATAGGTGATGAAAAGCTTGCCGCCCTGCGTCGCAGCGCTGCTCATGGTATCCGCCGTTTCCGCCACCACATCGCGCCAGTGGCACAGCGGCTGGAGCGGGTCGTACAGGGCAATGCGGCCGTTCGGTGCCGCCTGGTTGGTATAGATCAGAAACTGTTCGCCGGCGCTGTAAATCACGTGATAGTCGTCGTTGCTTATTTCAGCAACGATCGGCACAAACACCGGGGTGACGCCGGCCGCAAGTTGTGAAAGAGGGAAGAAGTAAAGAGCGTTGCCATTCTTACCGGCGCCCCGCTCTGAGATGCTCAGCAAAGCAAACCGCTCGTCCTCTGTGGTCTCCAGGGTGTGAAAGCGCTGCGGATGAGATTCATCTTCGTAAATCAGCTGATCGTCTGCTTGTGCCTCGCCCAGCCGGTGGTAGTAGACCTTATGTCCCTCGTTGCGTGACGAAAGCTCCTGACCCTCGCCTGGGGCGTCATACCGGCTGTAGAAAAAACCTTC
>CAZZVD010000380.1:1720-3376 GCA_964657465.1 uncultured Acetobacteraceae bacterium
GTCCCGTGATAGTCATCCACATGATCTGCCTTGCGCGCAACGGGATACTCCACGCATGCACCTCTTCCGCTGTTTTTCATTCAAAACGAGTGCCCGTATCCGTGTTTCGTCACCGACACTGACTATTCAACTCTGTTTCGCGCAGCGATCGACGGGTGAACCGCACCCCTTGATAGTCCTCCACATGGTCGGCCTTGCGCGCAACGGGATACTCCACACACTGACTATTCAACCCTGTTTCGCGCAGCGATCGACGGGTGCCCCACATCTCGCTCGTTTTTCGCGAGATGTGGGATTCCAGGGAAGTATCTCCTGACTTTTGTGTCAGGCCATCGATTTGCGGAATTTTCTAAATGGACAGAGTTTTCAAGTACGCGCGGAAGTCCGCTCCCAGCTCATTGTGATTGAGAGCGAATTCCACTGTCGCCTTCAGCATGCCGAGTTTGTCGCCGGCGTCGAAGCGCAGCCCTTCGAAGCTGTACCCGTATACCTTTTCGTGCTGCAGCAAGCCCCGAATACCATCGGTCAGCTGCAATTCTCCGCCCGCGCCCAGCGGCGTTTTCTCCAGCACGTCAAAGATCTTCGGGGTGAGAATGTAACGACCGATGATTGCATTGCGTGAGGGCGCATCCTGCGGCTTCGGCTTCTCCACCAAACCCTTCACGTCGAAAACGCGCTCTTTCCCTTGCACCGGCGTGCAATCCAGCACGCCATAGGAAGAGATAGCCGCATCATCGACCACCTGGGTGGCCAGGATAGAGGACTGTGTCTGTTCGAATACCTCGATCATCTGCTGCAGGCAAGGGACTTTGGCTTCGATGATGTCATCCGGCAGGATGACCGCGAATGGTTCATCGCCCACCAGGTCGCGCGCCATGAGAACCGCATGCCCCAGGCCCATCGCTTCCTTCTGCCGCACATAGGCGATGCGCGCCATGTGGGAGATCTGCCGCGTCATCGCCAGCAGTTCCGTCTTGCCCCGCTTTTCCAACAACTGTTCCAACTCGAAACTGATATCGAAGTGATCTTCAATTTCAGCCTTGTTCCTGCCGGTAACGATGATGATCTGGTCGCAACCTGCCGCGATGGCTTCTTCGACGCCGTACTGGATGAGTGGCTTGTCCACCAGCGCGAGCATCTCTTTAGGCAACGCCTTGGTGGCCGGCAAAAAACGGGTGCCCAGGCCAGCCGCCGGAAAAACTGCTTTGCGTACTCTTGCTTTCATCTGTCGCAATCCTTATGCCAGAAAGGCTTTTCTGTGATCGTGATCGTTCGCGGCCCGCCATGGCTCTCCCCGGACCGCTCCTGTGCGTTGGATGCATGAATACTTAGAGTGTAGGCGACGTGTCCCCCTCAGACGCGCCGAGTGAAGTTAAGAGGCGAAACGAACGTGATTGCTCAGCGTCGCTGGGGCGCTTCCATCTCGGCTGCTTCCATGGCCGTCAGCTCTTCCAGCAACGCCCAGACTTCTACCAGGATGTCCTGCGGCTCCGTAGCCGCCAGTGGGAAGCGAAGCACCCCCTGTGGAGTGAACTGTGCACCTCGCTTGCTATTCTGCGCGACCAGCTTCATCAGGCGGCCGGGATCGATATTCGCCTGGCCGGTAAAGCGCACGTGCACCAGTTCTTTCTTGCGATCGACCTGGGCCACCCCGAT
>CAZZVD010000381.1:0-3360 GCA_964657465.1 uncultured Acetobacteraceae bacterium
AAAGAGCGCTGCCGCCAAGCCACTTGCCTAGAGGCCGCTCTCAGCCGGCCGCCGCTTTGTGGTAAGTTTTGCAGGGGAAATGACATGGCAGAAAACGCGGCGCAAGCCAAATACACCAAGTGGAACGACGTCGAAATCGAAAGTCTCAACACACTCATCGGCCGGCAAATGCTGGTCGGCACCAACATCATGGTGGCGCGTGTGCTATTGAAAAAAGGCGCGGTCGTCCCCATGCACAGCCACCACAATGAACAGGTAACCTACATCCTGGAAGGCGCACTGCGCTTCTCGATCGACAACCAGACGATCACTGTCTCCGCCGGCGAGGTCTTGTGCATTCCGCCGCACATGCCGCATGAGGCAGTCGCCCTGGAAGACACCGTCGATCTCGATATCTTCAACCCGCCCCGCCAGGACTGGCTCAACAAAGAGGACGCCTATCTTCGTCAGGGCGTACCCATCGCTATCACCAAGAGCTAGACAGGGAAGGATCATCCAGTGGACCTGGGACTAAAAGACCGAAACGTAATCGTGGCTGCATCGAGTGACGGCATCGCCCGCGCCGCTGCGGAAAAGTTCGCCGCCGAAGGCGCCCGCCTCGCCATGTGTTCCCGCGATGCGAAAAAACTCAACGCCGCCGCCACGGCCATCCGTGAACGCTACGGCGTGGAAGTCCTGGCAGAAACCCTGGATGTAACCGACCCGGCAGGCATAGCAGCCTTCGTGAGCAGGGTGGCGCAGAAGTTTGGCGGCGTGGATGTCTGCGTCACCAACGCCGGCGGCCCGCCCGCCAAGATGTTCTTCGACACCACGACCGAAGAGTGGCAACGCGCCGTCGATCTCAACTTCATGAGCATCGTCCACTTTGCCCGCGCCGTACTGCCATGGATGCAGAAGAAACAGTGGGGACGATTCGTCACCATCACCTCAGTCACCGTACGGCAGCCGGTGGCGGACCTCATCTACAGCAACGCCGTACGCGCCGGCGTGCTCGGCCTGGTGAAAAGCCTGGCCAATGAATTCGGCAAAGACGGCATCACCGTGAACAACGTGGGCCCGGGCTATACCGCAACCGAACGGTTGAAGCACCTGATCGCCAAGCGCTCCACCGACCTGGGCATTACCCCCGCGGAGTTCGAAGCGCGCCTGGGAGTGGAAGCTCCCTTGAAGCGAGTCGGTCAACCAGAGGAAGTCGCCGACGCCATCGTGTGGCTCGCCTCCGACCGTGCCTCGTTCATCACCGGGCAGACTCTGCTGGTCGACGGCGGCTTGTTCAAAGGGCTCTGATCAAACGCTGCACAGGAGAAGTCGCTTGCACACGCACAAAGAACAAGGCCGTATCCCCATGTTGGAAAGAGATCAGGTAACCCCTGAGCTCGGGCTGCTATACGACAAGCTGCTGCACGATCGCGGCGTCGTTCCCAACATGTTCAAGACCGTCGCCCAGGTGCCTGCACTGGCCATGGGCTTCGCGGCGTTTCTTAAACCGCTCATGGGCGACGGCTCACTCGAAGGCTGGTACAAAGAGCTGATTGCCACGCGCATGGCTTACCTGAACCAGTGCGCGTACTGCATCTCATCTCATTCTTTCCTGGCGAAACTCGCCGGCGCCTCCGATGCCCAGATACACGGGATCGAAGACCCGGAGCAGGGCCCGTTCACCGAGCAGGAGAAAGCCGGCTTTCGCTACGCCGACAAGCTGCACGACTCGGCTCACGGTGTCGATGACCAGGTGTACCAACAGGCAAGACAAGTTTTCGATGATAAGCAAATGATCGAGCTCTCCGCGGTGGCCGCCGCCTTTGAGTTCTTCCCCCGCTTTGTGAACGCGCTGGCGATCCCGGTAACGCCCCTGCCCGGCGTCAGCGATTGACCATGCGCCGTTTCACCCTGCTGCTGCTGATCGCCTGGAGCGGCCCGCTCTGGGCACAGGCCAGCCCCAACACGGGGCCGGGATACCAGCAGACCTACGATCGGTTGCTGCAGCAAATTCGCCAGATCGCCATTTTCGATAATCACGGGCATCCCGGCTTCGCCGACGACAGCGATGTAGACGCCATGGCCTCGCCGCCGCTGCACGCACCCTTGCGGCTGCGCCTCGACAACCCCGAATTGATTGCCGCCTCCAAAGCCCTGTTTGCCTACCCCTATGAGGATTTCAGCCCGCCACACATGCAGTGGCTGGTCGCCAGGAAAGCGGAACTGCGGAAGACCTACCCCGGCTACCAATACTTCGATCGCATCCTCGACCAGCTCAACGTCACCACGATGATGGCAAATCGAGTCGCCCTGGGTGAGTATCTCGATCCCAAACGTTTCCGCTGGGTCTTCTTTGTCGACTCCTTCCTCTTCCCCCTGGATAACAGCGAATTGATCGCTCGTAATGGCGATGAGCGCGTGTATATACCATTGCAGGAGCAGAAACTGCAGCGCGAACTGAAGCAAGCCGGACTGTCTGCACTGCCCGAAGACTTCGCCGGCTACCTCTCGTTTGTGACGAAGATACTGGAGGGGAACCGCAGCCGCGGGGGCGTCTCCATCAAATTCGAGATCGCCTATTTCCGATCGCTGCGCTTTGAAGATCCGCCGCAAGCAGCCGCGGCGAAGATTTATGCCCAGTATCACGCGGGTGGTAAGCCCACTGCTGCCGAGCACGCCGTGCTGGAAGATTATTTATTCCGTTATTTGTTACGGGAAGCGGGCCGTCTCCATCTCGCCGTGCAGATACACACCGCTGCCGGAATTGGCGACTTCTTCAGCATGAACGGGGGCAATGTTCTCAACCTTGAGAACGTATTGCGTGACCCGCGCTACAACGATGTCAAATTCGTTCTGCTGCACGGCGGCTATCCCTATCCGGACCAAGCCATCTGGCTCACCTCGCGTGAGAATGTCTACCTGGACTCATCGCTGATGGGGCTTTACCTTTATCCCAAAGATCTGGCGCAGGTATTGCGCCACTGGCTGCTGCTCTATCCCGACAAAGTCGTCTTCGGCTCGGACGCGTTCCCCTTCAACGAAGCGATCGGCGCAGAAGAGAGCGACTGGCTCGCCGTCGAGTCCGCGCGCACCGCGCTCGCCGCCGCCCTGGCAGAAATGGTGCTGAGCAACGAAGTGACCGAGGCGCAAGCGTTAGCCTTTGCGCACGGATACCTGCACGACAACGCCCAGCGCATCTACACCCAGCCGGAGTAGCCGCCACTAGCCCGCATTGCCCTCCGCCTATTCCCTAACCAATGACGGATGCCCCACATCTCGCTCGTTTTTCGCGAGATGTGGGATTCCCTGAACCTCTGCCCTCTGGACGTGGAGGGTGTATGTGACTATCGATCGAGGCCTGTTGGCACCAGAGAGTGGCTC
>CAZZVD010000382.1:0-3342 GCA_964657465.1 uncultured Acetobacteraceae bacterium
GAGGTTTACCACTGCAACTTGACAAAGGTAGGCCGCAAGGCCAAGAATTTCCCTCGTTGCACTTCTCACAAAGCGGCATGGCATCTCATAATGCGGTACAGGAGAACGGGATCTATAAGCTGCAGGCACTGGACCGCGCCTTCGCGGTGCTCGATCTGCTGGCGACCAGCCCCGCGTCGTTAGGGTTGGCGGAGATCGCGGAAGGGCTCATTTTGCACAAGAGCACGGCTCACCGGTTCCTGATGGTGCTGGAACGGCATCGCATGGTGGAGCGCGATCGGGGCGGCAAGTTTCGCCTCGGGCTGCGGCTTTGCGACCTGGGCAGCCGGGCAATTGAGCAATTCGATCTGCGCGACCGGGCGCAAATCCATCTGAAGACATTGGTCGCTGAGATTAAAGAAACGGCGCACCTCTGCATCCTGGAAAAGACGCGTATGGTGTATATCGACAAGCAGGAGCCGGAACGCAGTATCCGGATGATTTCCCGGGTGGGCGCAAGCAGCCCCATCCACTGCACGGCGGTGGGCAAAGCGATGCTGGCGACCATGCCGCGCGCGCGGGTGGACGCGCTGTTCCCCGGCGATGTACGGTTGGAACGGTTTACGCGGCACACCATGACCAGCCGGGATGCCCTGTTGAAAGAACTGGAGCGGACCAGCCGGCGCGGGTACGCGGTGGACGATGAAGAGCGGGAAGAGGGCGTGCGCTGCGCCGGGGTCGCGATCGTCGATGGACGAGGCGAAGCGGTGGCCGCGGTGAGTATCTCCGGCCCGTCGTTTCGCGTGACCATGCAGAAGATCCCCACCATCGCCGACCGCCTGATGAACTGCGCCAGGGGGATTCAGAACGATCTTGGTTACGTATCTTTTACCCGCTGAACATTACCCGCTGAAGAGCGGCGTTTCTCAGTAGCACCAATCCAAATAACAAGGTAGGGCCATGGACGAGTTATCGATCAAGAGCGCGGAGTCGAGCCGCTGGGACTGCGTAAGTTTAGGGGAAGTGATGTTGCGTCTCGATCCGGGCGAAGGCCGGATCCATACCGTGCGGCAGTTTCAGGCATGGGAAGGCGGCGGCGAATACAACGTGGCGCGCGGTCTGCGGCGCTGCTTCGGCATGCGCACGGCGATTGCCACCGCGTTTGCCGATAACCCGGTTGGCCGGTTGGTGGAGGACATGATCCTGCAGGGCGGGGTCGACCCGTCGCTGATCCGTTGGGTTCCGTATGACGGCATCGGCCGCACGGTGCGCAATGGGCTCAACTTCACCGAGCGGGGGTATGGCGTGCGGGCGGCGGTGGGCTGCTCCGATCGCGGGAACACGGCCATTTCGCAAACCAAGCTGGGTGACTTTGACTGGGAGACGATCCTCGGCTCGAAGAATGGAGCGCGTTGGCTGCACACCGGTGGTATCTTTGCGGCGTTGTCTGAGTCGACCCCGGCGGTTGCGGTGGAGGCACTGGATGCAGCGAAGAAGTATGGCACCATCACTTCGTTCGATTTGAACTATCGCGATTCGTTGTGGAAGTCGATTGGCGGTAAGGCGAAGGCGCAGGAAGTGAATCGCGCACTGGTGAACAAGCTCGATGTGCTGTTTGGCAATGAGGAAGATTTCTCCGCCATGCTGGGCATCAAGCTTGAGGGCGTGGCGGAAGACTTTGATGAGTTGCCGGTCGCCAGTTACGAGAAGATGCTGCGCGAGGTGGCCGCTTCGTATCCCAACCTGAAGTTGGTGGCGACCACCCTGCGCACCGCGCAAACGGCTTCGCGCAATGCGTGGGGCGCGATGGCTATTTATAAAGACGAGATTTTGTATGTGCCGCAGCGGGATATCGACATCATGGACCGGGTGGGTGGGGGCGATTCCTTCGCTTCTGGCCTTATCTTCGGCATGCTGATAGGCAAGCCGCCGGCCTGGGCGGTCGCCTGTGGTGTGGCCCATGGCGCACTGGCGATGACCACGCCAGGGGATACCAGCACGGCATCGCGTGCGGAAGTGGAGCGGGTGATGCAGGGCGGTTCGGCCCGCATTGCTCGTTAAACGGACTTACAGGTTAAAGGAAGAGACGCATGTCAAAAGAAGTACAGCAGCGATTAGAGGATGCAGGGATTATTCCTGTGTTGCGGGCCCGGTCAGCGAAAGAGGCCATGGGTCTGGTGGAAGCAATGTATGCCGGGGGTATCACGGTGGTGGAAGTCACCATGACGGTGCCCGGGGCCATCGATGTGCTCCGCGAGTTGAAGAGCAGTTATGGCAGCAAGTTGCTTTTAGGCTCAGGGACGGTTACGGATGCGGCGGAGTGCGTGGCCACCATCGAGGCAGGGGCGGAGTTTGTGGTAAGCCCCAGCCTGCACCTGGATGTGGTGCAGGCGACCAAGGCGCGGGACAAGGTTTCCTTGCCGGGGGCGTTGACGCCGACCGAAGTGATTACGGCGTGGCGGGCGGGCGCGGATTTTGTCAAGGTGTTTCCTTGCTCGGCGATGGGTGGCGCGAGTTACCTCAAGTCGTTGAAGGCGCCGTTTCCGTTTCTGCGGTTGGTGCCGACGGGTGGGGTGACGGTGGAGACGGCGGCGAGTTTTCTCGCGGCGGGTGCTGCGGCACTCGGCGTGGGCGCGGACCTGGTGAATGTGCAGGCCATGGCGGATGGCAAGCCGGAGGTGATTACTCAATCGGCGCGCGCCTACATGGAGATCATTGCCAGGACACGTGGGGCAGTCAAGGCTTAGGTCTATTTTGCTGAAGGAGAGTGGAGTGCGCATGAACGGGAACGGGCGTTGGTTTGCGGTGGCGATGTTGACGGCTAGTGTGAGTCTGGCTGGACGGGCGCAAAACTTAAGTGCGACGGAGCCGGCGAACGCGTCTCCGGATGTTTACACCCAGGATGCGTTGCTGGGGATGGAGAAGACGTTAGCGGCGAAGGCGGATGCTTCGGGGCTGGCGACCGAGACGCTGAAGAAGTACTCCACGGACTACAGTATGCTGGCGTTTCGCAGTCAGAGCGGCAAGGCGGAATTGCACGAGAAGTTTGCGGATTTTTATGTCGTGGTGGAGGGTAAGGCCACGCTGGTATCGGGCGGCCAGATGGTGAAGGGGGCGACCACCGCTCCTGGAGAACAGCGGGCTGATTCGATTACGGGTGGTTCTGAAACAAAGATTGCCAAGGGGGATATAGTGCATATCCCGGCCAACATTCCTCATCAGCTGATGCTGAGCAAGGGTGACACCCTGAAGTACTTCATCGTGAAGGTGCAGGAAGTGCAGTAGCGCCACCAAACAACTCAGACCTTACCACTGCACCGGGTGCCCCATATCTCACGGCGCTCTTCAGCCGGGAGATGTGGG
>CAZZVD010000383.1:0-3319 GCA_964657465.1 uncultured Acetobacteraceae bacterium
GGCCGGCAGTGCCTGCGGGCGTGAAGCAAACACCGGCGGTAAGCCGGCATACGCTTGTCGCTCAAACGCCACATGCGGCTGTCGGCCAACGCCACTAGCCTAGCCGCGTTCCTTCTCCAGCTTGCGGCTGACCGCCTCGAGCGCCTGCCGGTAGCGCTCGGGTTTCTCGGCCAACAGGGAATGCTCGATTGCTTTGCGGTAACCGCCCGAGTAAATCGCGTAGTAGACGGCGAGCGTCGAGCCCACCCCCAGCGCAAAGCCAAAAAAGTACCCCAACATGATGTTGTAGAAAATATCCAAGGTCAGAGTCCGCCCTGCCGGGAACGCGCGGCGGGCGCCGACCAGTGCAGGATCGGCGGCCCGGAACGACCCCATTCGTTCGCATCCCAATGGAGTGGACTCAGTTCATGATCACGATGATGAAAAGTGATCGGGCGCGGCGGCTGATTCGCGCCCATGGCGTCAAAAGTGAGTTGCACCTGATTCCCTGTCTGCTGCCATTGGCCACGTTCAGTGGCTTTGTCTTTACCAACATACAGGGTGGTCAGCGAGGCGCTACCATCCACGAACAACTCGAGGGTAAATTCCCGGTGGGCCGCATCGCTGGCCGGCGCATGCCCACGGTAAGTACCTGAAATTTCTGTCTCCTGGTGGCGGAAGAAAGCTACCGGCAGCGATTGGGCTCGCTGGCCAAGAGCAGCGGCAAGCGGCAAAAAGCCACAAATGAAGAACAGGTGAACCGGTTTCAGGGTGGCGAATCGCATGCCGCATGATGATAGATGCCACCTGCTCCCGTGGTCAGCAAGAAACACCGGTCTTTCCCTCACGGCCTGGCGAACCCTGAGCGCAATCGGCGTATCATGCGTCTTTATATGCGACAGACGTTCGGTCGGGAGCCCCGCGTAAATACCCAATGGGAACTGTTGAAGGACAATTCGCCGGATGGCTGGAGGCCGGCTCGGTGGCCAAACCAGAACAGGATACGCACGCCCGGGTAACTGAACTGGTGGAAGAGTACTCGACCACGCTCTACCGTGTGGCGTATTCGATCACCCGCAACTCCGCCGACGCCGAAGATGTGGTGCAGGAGACGTTTCTGCGCGTGCTGCGTCACGGCCATAAGTTAGCGGAAGTGCGTGACCATCGTGTCTGGCTGGTGCGCATTGCCTGGAACCTGGTGCTTGACCGTAAACGGCGCGCAAAGACCCGGCCCGAAGCTGATGATTTTGAGGAAGTGGCGCGCGTGTTGCCAGCTCCCGAACTCAGTGCGGAAAAAGTGGTAATCACCGCACAGCGTTATGCCAGGATCCTGAGGTTGATGGACACTCTGCCGGAAAAAGAACGGGAAGTGCTCCTGCTTTCCGCCGTGCAGGAGCTATCGACAGGGGAAATTGCCCTGGTGCTAAAAACAACCGAATCCACGATCCGCTCCCGGTTATATCGCGCGCGCCATGCATTGGCAGCCATGCTGGAGCAGGAAGGAAGTTCGCTATGAGTATTCATTCGGACATTGATGAGACCCTGTGCCACCTTGGAGCCGTGCAGCCGCCCGCCGGCCTGGAAGCGCGGATCCACCGTAGCCTGCAACACGCCCCACGGAGTTTCTCCATGGCCGTGGTATATGCCGTGTCCGGGGGCGCGCTGGCGGCGAGTGTGGCCATCTCGGCCGTCATCCTGCATCCTGGGCTATTCCATCCAGCGGCCACCCAGAATTATGGAGCGGGAGCACCTGCCCGCATAGCCAGGCCAGCCAGCGGGCGATTTGGAGCGGCATCGGATACGCACGTTCCCGCTGAGCCCGTTCCCGTGCAGCCGACGCCGATTAATCAGGGCCGCGGGCGGGGCAGATCCACCCGGACTGGCCTGCCACCTGGAGCGCTGGCGCCGCTGCCGCGTGGTGTTGCTCACGGTCAGCCACTCGCGGCCACTGGCACAGCGGGCCGGTAGATTTTTTACAGTGCGACCTCGATCGCCATATGAACCAGCGCCAGAACGATGGCGCCAATAAAGGCGGCGCCAAAGCTGTCGATGTGGAAGCCCGGCGAGATCTTGCTGGCCAGAATCAGTATCAGCGCGTTGATCACCAGGACGAGCAAGCCCAGCGTGAGAATGGCGAATGGAAACGTGACCAGCTTCAGCAGCAGTCCGAGGGTCATGTTGAGAAAACCGATCACCAGGACGGCGATCAGCGCTGAGGGCAGGCTTACCACCCGAAAGCCAGGGACGATATAGGTTACTGCGAGAAGAGCCACAGCACCCAACAACCACTTGATCATCAAAATCAGCATCAGCCCATCTTTCCTGGCCAAACAAACGCAGCCCAATCGCTTATCGTAAGGTAAGCGGCCAGCATTTCACCTCCGCTGTACTCCCGGCAAACTGAAACTCGAATTGCACCAAAGAAAGAGCCGGCAAAGCAGTCATGTCGCTACTGCGCACCATTCTTCTACCGGGCGTGCTACTGCTGGTGCCGTGCCTACCCTGCGGCGCCGCGACCCTGCCTGCTTTGCCCGACGCGGCCACCATGCTGCGCGAGGTTGAGGCGCACCAAAAGCAATTAGACGAAATTCGGGAGAACTACACCTTCCGCGCAATCCAGACCACACGCCAACTGGATAGCCATGGGAATGTAAAGAAGGTGGAAACGGAGGAGCACGAAGTCTTTTTCGTGAATCGCCATCGCGTCGAAAAGCTGACCCGCAAGGACGGCAAGGACCTGACCCCGGACCAGGCGCGTAAAGAGCAGGACAGAGTTAACAAGGAAGTGTTGAAGCTCTCCGCACCCGGCCAGGCCGCAGCGGACAAAGACGAAATCTCGGTGGGACGCCTACTGCAGATTGTGAAGTTTTCCCACCCCAGGCGCGTGCCGCTGAATGGCCGGGATACGATTGCCTTCGACTTTGAGGGCGACGAACATGCCAAGACCAAAGGGCGCAATGAAGATGCTCTCAAGAAAGTGAGTGGCACCATCTGGATCGACGAGGCCGCTCATGAGGTAGCCCGCATGAATGCGACCCTGGACGAGAACTACCGCATCGGCTTTGGTCTGTTGGCCTCAGTCGCCAAGGGGAGCAACGTGGTGTTCGATCAGGCGCTCATCCACAACGAGGCATGGCTGCCGACTTCGATCTCACTGCACCTGCAGGCGCGTGCCCTGCTGGTGGCCAGTTTCCGCGCTGACATCGACATCCGCTTTGATCAGTACCGCAAGTTCCAAACGGACGCAGAGCAGCAACCGGGAGCAACCGTTACCCACCCATCACGCTAGCTAGCCTGGATTTCTCACCACGACTGTCTGGAGACAACCACAATGCCCCCA
>CAZZVD010000384.1:0-3260 GCA_964657465.1 uncultured Acetobacteraceae bacterium
TAGTTGACCGTCACGGTTACAGTGAAGGACTGGTTGGGCTGCCCCTGGGCTTGCAAAACGACAGGCACCTTGTAGGTGCCGACGGGCGCTTGATGATCGCCACGGCCACAGGCACTTATCCCCGCCAACGCCACAAAACAGCCACCTACCAGACAGAAGGCTCGCAGATGGCCCTTCCCCTTTTTCTGAGAGCCACGGCGCAAGCTGCCGAGCAAGCCCATCCCTGCCGGTAGCCAGAACGTAATGGCCGCCAGCATGCTGGTGGTGCCACGCGCGTTGCCGGTGGCCGCGAGCGGCAGCAATGCAGCGTTGATCGTCAGTTTGTTGTCGATGGACTGCCCGGTCGAGGAAAACGTGACGGACGAGCTGGCGAAGTTACAGGAGAAGTACAGCGGGAGAGTGCCACACGAGAAAGTGACCGGCCCGGTAAAGCCGCCCTGCGGGGTAAGCGTGAAGGTGGCCACGCCGGCGTTGCCAAAGGGAATGGTCAGGCCGGTCGGGTTCAGGACAGCCACATACCCAGGGGCAGCAATGGTTTCCGTCAGCGGCAAGGACGTGCTTGGTGAATACGTACCGTCTCCGCTGTACGAGGCCTCGATTATGAAGGTGCCGGCATTGGAAAAGCTGGTGGGTAGGCTCGCAGCCCCGTTGGCCAGGGTCGCCGTGCCAATCGCGGTGGACCCGTTGGTGAAGGTCACCGTGCCGGTAGGCACGCCAGCCGTACCAGAGACGTTTGCGGTCAAGGTGACGCTCGAGCCTGTACCGGCAGAAACGGCGGAAGCGGTGAGCGTAGTTGCACTGGGCAGCAGGGGGGTCGTCACCGTGATTGAGTAAGTAGCAGCGACGGTTGCTGGTGGATTTTCAGAATCGGCCACTTGCACCGTGAAGATGGAATTTCCGAGTGCGGTGGGCGTGCCGGCGATCGTTCCTCCGGGCGCCAGGGAAAGGCCGGCAGGCAGGCTGCCTGACGTGAGACTCCAGGTATAAGGGGTAACCCGGCCCGTGGCTGTGAGCGTTTGACTGTACGCGATGCCTGGATAGCCCGGCGGCAGCGAAATGGTGGTGATGGCGAGCGTCGGCCATTGTGGCGCGTTGATCAGGGCAAATACGTTGGGGCTGCCCAGGCCGGTTGCGAGATCATAGCCGGGCGTGGCTGCAAAGGCCGGTGAGGCCGCATTGTCTGCTGTCGAGAGTACCCCATAGTAGTTCGGGGTGGAAGTCAGGCTGGCGCCGTTCTGCGTTACGGTGATTCCGTAGTTGTAGCAGTCACGAGAGTTCGATGCTGGATCGCTACTGGCATCGGTAAACGTACCTACGGCGGTGGCCGTCCCTGTGCAGGGAATGGCCGTGGTGCCGGTAAAGAACGCTGGCGAACCGCCGGCCGCTGGATTTGGGGTCGCGCTGATGTCGTGGAAATAGCAGCCGCTTGCCACCTGGGGACCAAGGTAGGCCGCGCAGGTGGCGAGACTTGGTTGGCTGGGGTCGCTATTGTTCACAAACTGCGCGCTGGCCATGGGGTAGAGCACGTTGTTGATCTGCCCCTGACGGCCACCGGTCTTCTGATCGAGCAACGCCATAATCCCGGCAAACGCGGGCGCGACGAAGGATGTACCGCCGCCGTAACCGGCGTAGACATCATTGGCGTTGGTGAAATCACAGCCCGTGCCCGGCGGCAGGTTGACCAGGCCGGAATCGCAAACGATCAGGGTCTGTGACCAGGTGTCGCCCACGGCGGCGAACATGGAAATATCAGGTACGGCGCGCCCTGCCTGCGCGGGGAGACCAGGAACACCGGCTTGCCACGAAGGCCTGGCAGAGACTGTGCTCAGGCCGCCGCCGCCGGCGAAGGCAAAGAAGTAGGGAGGCAGCCCCGAATTTGGGTTGATGGGCTGCTTGGCTGCATAGGTACAGAACCCGTTTGGCCCGGAAGCGCTGTTGAATGTGGAGCCGAATTTCTCCAGTACCAAGGGACTTGCGCAGGTATCGTTCCACACCATCTCCGGAATATAGGAACGAGCGCTCAGGGAGTTCGGCCCGTTGGTGGGCGCCCAGTAGGTGGCGGCGGTTCCACTGAAGACGTCGCTAAAGTCTGTGCCCCCGACAGCCACGTTGTAGGGCGTGGAGGCTACGTTGACGACCGTCAGGCCGTCCTGGGCATAGGTGTAGACGCCGCGGCAATTGTCACTGCCGGTGTCTCCCGCGGCAACGACCACGGTGATGCCTTCGGCAGCAGCTTGCTGCCAGAGAGACACGTAGAATTGGTTGGCTTCGCTGAGGGGTTGTGTTTCGCAGTCGCCGTAACTGGTGCTCAACACCGAGATCTTCTGGACGTGCGCGGGATCGGCCACGATGTAAGCAGCGGCAAGATCTGCGCCTGTGGTGGTGCCCTGGCGGCCGCAGGCGACGAAATCGATGGTCGCGTCGGGTGCGGTGGCGCCCGCCCACTCCACATCGAGATAACTTTCCGGTTCATTGGTGGCAGGGTTGGGTGCGGCGCAGACACTGGCGGGCGGGTGCTCTATCTGCACCGATCCATGCGGGCCGAGCGCGGTCAGGCCGAACTGGTCGCGAAAGTTTTGCACGTCTGCACTCTGCGGGTCAGCTTCCCCCACCACTCCAATCGTTTGGCCGGTCCCGACGAGCAGCGGCGATAAGTCGCCGCCGTTGGCATGTTGCTTCCACACCTGGTCGATGCTGTAGATGGTCGCGAAATCCTGCGGCCCGGCAATGTAGAGAGGGATGGTGCTTCCGGGCGGGTTGGTGAGGCGCGGACGTGGTTCGGTGACGCGGGACCATGTACCGGTAGAGCGATCGTAGTGTGCGGTTCCGAGGTGACGAACCTGGGGATGAGGATGGAAGTCATTCAGCGCGCGAAAGCCGCTGACGGTGCTGGCCAGGGACGCAGGAATGGCGGGGTCGGACGCGTTCGCGTAGTGATCTTCTCCGTCGAGCTGGTAGTGGTGGATCTCCGTATGGAAAGCGCGGGCCACCTTACCTGCGGTGCCGCTGAAGTCTACAAATAATCCGCCGGCTGGCACATGGTTGACGGTGAAGCCTTGTTGTACGAGCCACTGCGTGACGGCGGCCACGTCCGCGGGAGATGGCCCGAATTGCTCGCCGAATTGCTCGGGCGTGAGCCAGTGGTGGAAGTCTCCGGAGTGAGGATCGTATTGCCGGCGCATGAATGCGTCGAGCGCCTGCTCGCGGGTCGCGGATCTGCGCAACATGAGCAGGATGTGATCGAGAGCCATGGTGTCAGG
>CAZZVD010000385.1:0-3203 GCA_964657465.1 uncultured Acetobacteraceae bacterium
CACCCGTCATTCGTCACGGGACAGACTGTGAGAAGTGCGGGCTAGCTAGATCCAGGCACGCGGTGGGCTGAACGGTTCACCGGCGTGCTTTGCTCCAGCCGCGGTGGCATCGGTATACTCCGGTGGTTTGCATTCCGTCGTTTGGACTGCCGCTCTATTTGACTCGCGGCACGGAGCCTGCATGGATCTCGTCATCATCCGCATACTGTTTGTTCTGGTACTGATCGCCGCCTGCTACTTTTTACGTCCATTCGGGGTAGAACCCTGGCCTGCGGCCGCCCTGGGTGCCGTAGCTGCGGGCGCTGTCATCGTGTTTGAGCTCCGCGTGCGCGCTCTCAGCATCAAGCGCCTTCTGGGCGCCGTGCTGGGCAGCATCCTGGGCATTGCCGGGGCCGCTGTCTTTGGCCTGGTGCTGGGCCAAACCTTACCCCCGGGTGGCACCCGAGCCGTGCTGCAGCTTTTCGTCCTCATGCTCATGTCTTACATCGGCCTGATGGTGGGCGCCAGCAAGGGAGACCTGCTGAACTTTACCGGTGGCCTGGCCGAGCTATTCGCCAGCGACAGGGCTGGCGCCGGCAAGCGCAGCCACAAACTGCTCGACACCAGCGCTATCATCGACGGTCGCATCGCCGACGTGGTCGAGACAGGCTTCCTCGAAGGAACGTTGCTGGTACCAGAGTTCGTCCTGCGGGAATTGCAGGTGGTGGCTGACTCCTCTGACAGCTCGCGGCGTCAGCGCGGCCGGCGTGGACTGGATGTTCTGCACAAAATGCAGAAGCATCCGGCGCTTTCGGTGCAGATCATTGAAGATGATTTCCCCCAGATTCGCGAAGTGGACTTGAAGCTGATCGAGCTGGCGAAGAAGTTGGGCGCCTCGCTGGTCACCAACGACTTCAATCTCAGCAAAGTCGCCCAACTCCACCAGGTACGCGCGTTGAACCTGAATGATCTGGCGAACTCACTCAAGCCGCTTGTACTGCCAGGCGAGAAGATGAACATCGTCGTCCTGAAAGAAGGTAAGGAGTACAACCAGGGTGTCGGCTACCTGGATGATGGCACCATGGTGGTGGTCGATCATGCGCGGCGGATGATCGGGCGCGCGGTGGAGATCACGGTAACCAGTGTGTTACAGACAGCTTCCGGGAAGATGATCTTTGGCAAGGTGGACGAGCTGGCGTCGCGGCCAGAAGCGCTGCGCGGTGTGACCGAGCTCTCGAGCTGACCATTGTCAACCAGAAACGCAGCCACGGCATCCCTTAGGTAAGCCCGCAAATCGGAATTCCGATGAATTTCACTAAAGTGGTCAGAAAAGCATAGAAACAGATTTGACAGGCTGAATCCGGCGGGTACAATCTTGCCGAGAAGCATAGGTTTGCACACTCAAAGCTCCCAGATGGACATCGCCTGCAAACACCCCAAAGTTCGCGTCGTCGCGCGTGAAGAAGACGTCGAGTATGTTGAATGTCTGGATTGCGGCCAGGTATTTGACTCCAACGAATATCAAGACATGGCTATTGAAGAAGAAGTGCTTCGCGAGCCGGAAGAAGACCTCAAGTAGCCGGCTGTCACGGATCACTCTACAACGGCACATTGCACCAAAGGCCGCTGCTTCCTCAGCTTTGCCGCTCCGTCTTCAGCTTCGATGGCGGCGCCATGTTCCACTTCCCGCACCCTGGCAAATCCTCTATCCAGCCCACTGTGTAGCCTTCAGGTCTGCATCGAAACAGTGGTGGTTGCCGTTGCATTCGCTCCGGCCCGGCACGGGACAAAAATATAAGGAGGGGGAATGCAAAAGCGCACACTAGGAAAGAGTGGCCTTGAGGTATCCGCACTCGGCCTGGGCTGCATGGGCCTGAGCTTCGGCCTGGGTCCGGCAACAGAGAAGTCTGAAGCGATTCGGCTCATTCGGGCGGCGGTTGAGCAAGGTGTCACGTTTTTTGACACGGCTGAGGTCTACGGGCCTTTCGTCAATGAAGAGGTGGTCGGCGAAGCGCTCGCGCCCTTCCGCAACGACGTCGTCATCGCGACCAAATTCGGCTTTGCGCCTGATCCTAACAACGATGGGAAGTGGACCGCCACCGACAGCCGCCCCAACCATATCCAGCAGGTTGTCGAAGGCTCGCTGAAGCGTCTGCAGACCGACACGATCGATCTGCTGTACCAGCACCGCGTGGATCCTGGCACGCCGATCGAAGAGACCGCCGGAGCGGTGAAAGACCTCATCGACGCAGGCAAGGTAAGGCATTTCGGCCTCTCCGAAGCCGGCGCAAGGACCATCCGCCGAGCGCATGCCGTCCAGCCCGTGACGGCATTACAAAGCGAGTACTCGCTGTTTTGGCGTGAGCCGGAAGAGTCTGTCATGCCTACTTTGGAAGAGCTTGGCATTGGATTTGTGCCGTTCAGCCCTTTGGGCAAGGGCTTCCTGGCCGGGAAAATCGACGCCTCAACAAGATTCGACAGCACCGACTTCCGGGCGATCGTACCGCGATTCAGTGAAGAGAACCGCCGGGCCAATCAGGCGCTGGTCGAGGTGGTCACCCGGTTCGCGGCGCAGAAGAATGCCGCGCCGGCGCAGATTGCGCTCTCCTGGCTGCTGGCCAAGAAGCCCTGGATCGTGCCCATCCCGGGGACTACCAAGCTCGCGCGCCTGGAAGAAAATCTCGGTGGCGCAAGCCTCGAGCTCACACAGGAGGACGTGCGCACGCTGGAGGAAGCGTCCGACGCGATTGCGATTCAAGGCGAGCGTTATCCGGCAACGCACGCCAGGCTGATCGATCGATGATTACTGGTTGGGCGGCCCACCTGGAACGCTCTCCTAAACTGGTCGGGCCCCTTCCCGGTTGTGATGGTGCAGGTGGTTTGCTGCCCTTCCTCGTTCATCCCGTCCTTAACTTGCACTGCAAGCAAGCTCCTCGGGATGACAAATGCGGGCTAGCCCTGGGCTAGCCCCAACTTCTCACAGACTGTCCCGTGACGAATGACGGGTGCCCCACATCTCGCTCGTTTTTCGCGAGATGTGGGATTCCACGGCTGTCCACCGGCTACTCTCCCCTAGAAACAGGTTTTGAACAACGGTGGTATACACCGTTACTCTGGGGCAGAGGTTCGTGGAATCCCACATCTCGCGAAAAACGAGCGAGATGTGGGCCACGGCGGATTCAGGATCGAAGTGCAACAAGATCGACACCTTGAGACCAGTGTCG
>CAZZVD010000386.1:0-3203 GCA_964657465.1 uncultured Acetobacteraceae bacterium
GATTCACCTTTCGTTCTGCCCGGAACGCATTGCCGAGGGCAAGGCGATGGAAGAGATCCGCGCATTGCCGCAGATCATCTCGGCATTCGATCCCGAGTCTCTGGCGCGGGTGCGCGAGTTGTTCGCCATCATTAATGACGATCTGATTGAGCTGGAACCGCTCGAGGCCGAACTGGCGAAGCTGTTTACCAACAGCTGGCGCTACATGAACTTCGCGATTTCGAACCAGTTCTATGTGCTCGCCGAGACCTATGGGCTCGACTTTCAGCGGATCTACGGCGCCGTCACGCATCGTTACCCGCGCATGAAGAGTTTCGCGAAAGCGGGCTTTGCTGCAGGGCCCTGCCTGCTGAAAGATACCCTGCAGCTCTCAGCCTTTTCGGGCAATAACTTCTTCCTGGGCCATTCGGCCATGTTGGTGAATGAGGGGCTGCCTAATTTCATTGTGAACCAATTGCGGCAGCAAAAGAATCTTCGCGATCGAGTGGTAGCGGTTCTGGGCATGGCCTTCAAGTCGGAATCAGACGATTCCCGCGAGAGCCTCTCCTACAAGCTGCGGAAGCTACTCATGGTAGAGGCAAAAGAAGTACTCTGTACCGATCCGTACGTTGTGGACAAGAAGCTGGTCCCCCTGGACGAAGCGCTCGAACGCGCGGACGTCATTATCCTGGGCGCCCCCCACTCCGCGTATCGCGATCTACGTTTCGATGAAAGCAAGACTGTCATCGATGTTTGGGGCTTCTGGCCCCGGCTCCACCAGCAATCGCAACAGCAATTGCAACAGGAATTGACTGTCACCCAGGGAGCTTCTGCATCGTGAAAGTTTTAGTGACCGGCGCTTCCGGATTTATTTGTGGGTATCTCATCCAGGAGCTCCTGGACAACGGATACGAGGTAGTTGGGCTGGACAATTTCAGCAAGTACGGCCGCTTGCAGAAATCCTACGATACCCACCCCAGGTACAAACTAGTCGAGGGCGACGCTAAAGACGTGGCGTTGATGAAGGAGCTGCTGGCTGACTGCGACCATTTCATCGCAGCCGCAGCCATGATTGGCGGCATTTCTTACTTTCACGAGTTCGCTTACGACCTGCTCGCAGAGAATGAGCGCATCATCGCCTCGTCTTTCGACGGCGCCATCTGGGCGCATAAAGAACGCAAGCTCAAGAAGATCGTGGTCCTCTCGTCCAGTATGGTCTTCGAAAGCACCACGGAGTACCCCACCCCGGAAGGCGCGGAGCGGCGCAGCCCACCGCCGCGATCAACCTACGGCTTTCAAAAGCTCGCGGTTGAGTACTTTGTGCAGGGTGCGTTTGAACAGTACAAGCTTCCCTACACCATCGTGCGGCCGTTCAATTGTGTGGGAATTGGGGAAAAGCGGGCCATCTCGGATCATGACATCATGAGCGGCAATGTGAAGCTGGCGATGTCTCACGTAGTGCCTGACCTGGTGCAGAAGCTCATCAAAGGCCAGGATCCTCTGCACATTCTTGGTGACGGCAAGCAGGTGCGGCACTATACCTATGGCGGAGATCTGGCGAAGGGTATCCGTGTGTGTGTTGAACATCCTGCGGCGCTCAATCAGGACTTCAACCTTTCTACCGCGGTGCGCACCACGGTGCTCGAACTAGCGGAAGTGATCTGGAAGAAGATTCACGGCACCAGCAAACCATTCCGCTATGTGAGCGATCCTGCGTACGAGTACGATGTGCAGGAACGCGCGCCCGATGTGAACAAGGCTCGCGAACTGCTCGGCTTCGAGGCAACTACGCCCCTGTCGAACATACTCGATGAGGTCATTCCCTGGATTGCAGAACAAGTGGAAATCGGTCAGATGTGACCGGGGCCACCGGTGCACCTGGTGCGATAGGAGAGAGATCATGGACAGGCCGCTAACGATCGTCATCCCCGTGTACAACGAGGGAGCCAATTTCCCGGCGCTTTGGTCGGAGATGACCGAGCACCTCACCCTTCCCTTCACCGCGATGGTCGCTTATGACTTCGATGGGGACGACACGCTGCCAGTAGCCCAGCAGATCATCACGGCCGGCGAGACGCGTTTGAAACTCGTCAAGAACACGTATGGCCGCGGCGTGGTGGGTGCAATCCGGACCGGGTTTGATGCTGCGCCCCCAGGGCCGGTGTTGGTGGTAATGGCTGACCTATCCGATGATCTGGGACAGGTAAGCCGGATGCTTCAACTTTACCGGCAAGGAAACCAGGTTGTGGTCGGCAGCCGGTACATGAAGGGTGGCCGGCTGATTGGCGGCCCGTGGTTCAAACAGATGTTATCCCGCTTGTCGGGGCTTACCTTATGCTGGTTCCGCGGCATTCCTACACATGACGCAACCAACGCCTTCAAGATTTACGACCGCGCCATGCTGGGCTCAATTCAGATCGAAAGCAAGGGCGGATTTGAGTTAAGTCTCGAGATTACGGTCAAGGCCTTTCTGGCAGGCTACAACATCACAGAAACCCCTTCCACCTGGAGAGACCGCACCGCCGGCACCTCACGCTTCAAGCTTTGGAAGTGGCTGCCACATTACCTCAAGTGGTATTTCATGGCATTCCAGCCAAAGTCGAGGAGCGGCGCGGCACGCGAGGAATTGCACTCCACCGGCGGGGCGTGAGCTGTCCAACAGGCTGCCTTTCTGCCGTGACTGCAAATGCTTTGGCTCTCAAGCGTGAGAGCTGGTGATGTCGGTCATTGATAGTAACCGAACGCCATGGTGGCTTTCATCCGTTACAGATTGCTTGAGCCCCAGGTGAGAAGCAGGGTGACGGCAGGAGAGGAACTCCGTTCCACGTGAGTGCGCCAGGCTACGCGACGCCCGAACGGAAAAGCCCTCCCGCACAAAGAACTACGGCAGTCGAATTCCTGCTGCTGTGCGGTTCTGTGCTTTCCTTAATCACATCGTGCATACTGTGGTCCGCGCACAAGCAAGTGTGGATGGACGAGATATTCACGTGGAAAGAGGCGACGGATCGCTCTCTGTTTCATCTGTACTCCGCTATCCAACACGGTGCCGATGGTGGGCAGCCACTTTTTTATACGACTGCCTGGCTATGGGCAAAGGTGTTCGGCGATGGTGTGCTGACGCTACGCCTTTACTCCAGCATTGCCATGTGCGCTGCTTTGCTGGTTACCTGGCTGACATTGCGCCGGTTTTATGGCCTCTGGTCTACCGCCTTTGGCGTGCTCGC
>CAZZVD010000387.1:0-3174 GCA_964657465.1 uncultured Acetobacteraceae bacterium
CCTGCCTCACGCAGAGCCACGATCTCCGCATGTGCCGTGGGGTCTGAATCCCGCAATACACGATTCTGCCCTCGGCCCACCACCACGCCGTCCGCCAGAACCACAGCACCCACCGGAACCTCACCCGCGGCAGCCGCGCCGCGCGCTTCCTCCAGCGCCAGCGTAAGCGCCTCTATGTCGGTCATCGACCCGCGGGCTGCTGCTGCGTCATGCAGTGCAGCGTACCCAAACCCCAGACCAGATCCCCGGCATGGATGCCTACAACCTTGCGGTCAGGGAACACGTCCGCCAAAACATTGAGGGCTTTGCGATCGTTAGCATCGTTAAACGTCGGCACCAGCACCAAACCGTTCGCGATATAGAAGTTGGCATAGCTCGCCGGCAAACGCTGGCCATCAAACACAATCGGCGAAGGCATCGGCAACTCGACAATCGTGAACGGCTGACCATCAAGCGTTCGTGCCGCACGCAGCCGCTCAAGATTTTCCGCCAGCAGCGCGTGGTTCTCATCGGCACTATTGGGCTCAGTAACAGTAACAATAGTCCGCGGCCCAACAAACCGGGTGATATCGTCCACATGGCCATGCGTGTCATCTCCGGCGATGCCGCGATCCATCCACAGCACCTGGTCGATGCCCAGGTAGTCATGCAACACGCGTTCCAGGTCAGCCTTGCTCAGGCCCGCATTGCGCTGTTGCACCGTGCTCAGCAAACACTCTTCCGTCGTAATCAACGTGCCGCAGCCGTTCACGTCAATGCTGCCGCCTTCGAGCACCACACGATGATCGCCGGGGAACACCGGGGTCCACGCAGGCATCTGGAGCAGTTCCGCAGCCTTCAACGGCAGTTGATCATCCAACTGCCAATCGTCATATTTGGCCCATGCGTTGAAGCGCCAGTTGGTGATGCCAACCGGCTCCGCACCCCCCGGCTCCGGGCGGGTAACGAAGATAGGGCCAGAATCGCGCAGCCAGATACGGTTCGTGGGCCAGCGATGAAAGTGCACCCGTTCCAGGCGCGCCCCGGTCTTTCGCAGCATGCCCTGCGCGCGCCCCTCGGCTGCGGCATCCTGTACCAGCAAGTGAACAACTTCCACCAGCGAAAGATGGCGAACTATATCGCAGTACACCCAGGGAATGGGATGAAACTTCCCCGGCCAATCGGCGGCATTGTGTGGCCAGGCGAGCCAGGTAGCGGCATGCGGCTCCCACTCCGCCGGCATGCGATAGCCCAGGCTGTGGGGTGTTGCGCTGAGAGGATCAATCGCCATGGCCGGGCTTAACAGGCTCATCCAGATAGCGAGCGGAAATCGGCGGATACGCATCGATCCGGCGGTCCCGTAAAAACGGCCAGTTGCGCCGCGTGTCTTCCAGCAACTTCAAATCCACTTCTTCAATCAGAATGGCTTCGCTGTCATGCGGCGCCTGCGCGATCACACGCCCAAAGGGATCCGCGATGAACGATCCACCCCAGAACTCAAGACCCACGCCCGGTGCGCGGTTACCCCGCACATCCCCATTCTCGTGCCCCACACGATTCACCGCGCCGACATACACGCCGTTCGCAATCGCATGCGACCGTTGGATGGTCTGCCACGCGTCATACTGGGCCGTCCCATACTCTTCCTTCTCCGCCGGATGCCAGCCAATCGCCGTCGGATAGAACAGCATGTTCGCCCCCTTCAGCACCGTGATGCGGGCCGCCTCCGGGTACCACTGGTCCCAACAGATCAACGAGCCAATCGTGCCCACAGACGTTTGGAACGCCTTGAACCCAAGATCGCCCGGCGTGAAGTAAAACTTCTCGTAATACAACGGATCATCCGGGATGTGCATTTTCCGGTAAATCCCGCTCAGGCTTCCGTCGCTCTCCAGCAGCGCCACCGTGTTGTGATAAAGCCCGGCCGCGCGCCGCTCAAAGAGGGAGGCGATCACCACCACCTTCTCTTCCAGCGCAACCGCCGACAGCCGCTCGGTCGAAGGACCCGGAATCGGCTCAGCCAGATCAAACAACTCGGCATCTTCGCGCTGACAAAAGTACTGCGCGCGAAACAGTTCCGGCAAACAGACAATCTTCGCCCCGCCGCGCGCAGCTTCGCGCACCCGGTCGGCCGCCTTATCGAGATTGGCATCAGGATCAGGCGAGCACGACATCTGCACCAATCCGACGCGATACTTATTGGTTGTGGTCATTGCTAGTTCCCGTCTACTCAAAAATCAGGATGGCCGCCGCAATCACTGTCGTCCACAATCCGCGTCTATCGCCAACCGCCGACTGCGTCACATTTGCCGTGCGCACGATCTTGTTGGAGATGCGGTAGATTTCCTTCTTCTCGTCCCAGCTTTTATCCGGATCGAAATCCACGTCGAGAGTAGTGGCCAGCATCTCCGCAGCCAGCTCCTCGGCGTACTCGCCGGCCTGCTCCTCGGTCTCTCCAAAGCTGTGGTGCTCGCTCAGGTAACCGTAGGTGTTGCGATCAGAGGGAATGGCCACGCCGATGCTCGACACCATCAACCGGTGCGGCTCCCGGGTGGAGTTCTCCGCCACCACGGCAAAGACCACCTCTCCCGGTGAGAGATACTTCAACCCCTCTTTACGGGTGACCAGCTTGCATTGCGGAGGAAAAATCGAAGACACCCGAACCAGGTTCTGAGCGGCAATACCCGCATCGCGCAGAGCCATCTCGAAGGAGGTGAGCCGTTCCTTGTGCTTCCCGACGCCTTTGGTCAAAAACAGGCGCTTCGGGACCATGCTTTTTCCCAATGCGTGTGCCCTCTCAGTGCAACCTAACACAATCGAATGAAGGGATGCGGAACGGCCCCAGAACGATCAAAAGCAACGATGGAAAAAGGCCTCAGGCGTGGGTGACCGCCGGCTTCGACTTGCGCGACAGCGCCCAAAGCAGCGCCACCAGCATGAACAAACAACCCATACCCGCCAACCCCATCACCCGCAGGATCGAAACCGTGTACTTGCCCGCCGTGGGACTGTAGCTACAGCAGTACATAAGGATCAAATCGCTGAGCGAGCCGATATGGTGCGTGCTCGCCTGGATCACTGCCAGCCGCAGATCGCGCGCCTGGTAATCGATCCCAAACAGGTACTTCGACATGCGGCCGTCCGGCGTAGCGATCATGATCACGCTGGAGTGGGCAAACTGGTTCATCTGGCCGT
>CAZZVD010000388.1:0-3156 GCA_964657465.1 uncultured Acetobacteraceae bacterium
CCGCCACCGCTTCCTTGCACACGTTCACCATGTGGCGCGACTCCCTGGAGGCTCTGCAAACAAATTCCACGGAAAAGCGGGTAGACGGGGAACTAGCATCAAAGCGGCTTAAGTTTACAGACGCGCCTACCTGCGCCGGGTAGCGTATCCAGGGCGGAAAGATACACCGCTACCAGTCGGTACGTATCGTAATAATCTTTGAAGCGGATTGCCTTGAAACTGTCGGCTGCGCTGTGCGGCACCTCAGAATTCATCTTTGTCACACTGTGGATCGTCACCGTGCATACGTCTCTCTCGATGAACGACTCCTCGTCTGAGTAGCGAAACCCATCCACGTTCATCCCTCCCACCGGAAATTTCATCGTGCGGCCCACAAAGAGCAATCGATTCACGAGCAAAGGATCGGAACGCCCCACCCAAACCCTTGTGGGACCCAGACCAAGTGTGTCGAGATTGACCATCGCCTCGATCGTAGAGAGTTGATCCTGGCTCAGCTGCTTGACATAGAAGGCGGATCCGATCAGCCCGTCCTCCCCACCGGTGAACCCGGCGAAGACATAGGTAGATCGCCGCGGCGAGCGGGCCAGCGACTGAAAAAGACTTGGCAGAAGGGCCGCGCCGCTCCAGTTATCGACGATGCCATCGCCCGCCGCAGTGTGATCGTAGTGCGCCCCCACGATGATCGTGTTACGCGTGCTGCCCGGAAGCGTGCAGATAAGGTTCGGCTGCTTTTGACCAGGCACGGCCTGCTCTGAGAGGTTTGCAAGCGCACACCCTGCCTGAAGGAAAAGCCTTCTCAAGGCGACCTCGCGGGTGCTGTCATCTCCTTTGTAAAAGCTGAGCCGTTGCTGCAATAGTTCTGGCGGCACGCGATCGTATTGCACCTGCCCCACCATCGAAAAAGTCCAAAGACAAACCAGGACGGCGGCACGTGGGGACACCCGGCTACTCACTACCCGCAACAAATGCACGCAAGCCTCATAACTGCCACCAACTCGCCTCAAAAGCCTTCGCAGTGGCCAACATAATTTCGTAAGAACGCAATCATACCGATTGGCTGCGTATTCGCACCAGTAATAACGGCTGTTGCTTTGAGATGTACCGGCCCCTTAGCTTTCTCACCCTTTAGGCGCCCCGGATGCAAGATACGAAGACATTGGTAATGTTCCGGCGGCGATCAAAGGTCTTCTATCGAAGGCGAACAGGTTCGTGATAACTTCCCTGCATGGTTGTTGATGGCTTGCTTCGCTGAGCGAACCGAAATGCAACCGCGTCTATTCCAGGGAAGTCAGCCTAAAGGGGAGGAAACGATGAAGAATCGCACACTGCGCCGCACAATGGTTATGTACAGCAGGGCACTGTTCCTGGTGGGAGCTATTTCCGCCGCAACTCCCCTTGTCCTGGCGCAGACACCCGCCGACGGGCAGACGCCGGGAGCAGCGATCAGTGAAGCCACCCCTGGAACGACTCCCATTCCAAATACTGCCGATCAGCTGGGCAACATGGGCGGCGTGAAAGCCGGTCAGCAAGCTTCCATTGACAAGATGTTTGTCAAAGCTGCCATGCAGAGCGGTCTTGGCGAAATCGAACTAGGCCAACTCACCCTGCAGAAAAGTAGCAGCGACAAGGTTAAGCAGTTCGCGAAGAAAATGGTCGATGATCACACCGAGATGAACGAGAAGCTGAGGCCGGTAGCCCTGCAGCTCGGGGTGGACATCCCTACCGAGCCTTCAAAGAAAGACAAAGGGCGAATCAAGAAAATGCAGGACCTCTCCGGACAGGCTTATGACGACGCCTACATCAAGGACATGGTGAAAGACCACAAGCAAGACGTAAGCGTATTCCACACGATCGCTTCGAACGGCCACACGGCCAGTGTGAAAGACGTTGCTGCCTACGGCGGCCAGACCATGGCTGAACACCTGCAGATGGCTCAGCAACTAGCGAAAGACCAGAACATCGACCTGGCAAAAAAATAGTCTCGCTTCTCTTGAGCGGCACTGCAGCCAGCGTTTGTGCACGCTGGAGCGTTGGTTCGCCTGCGTTTATCCAAATTTAAACTCCTGTTCACGCCAGTCACGGAATGACTTCCTATGATGAGCGGCATAAACGGTTATCAACCGCGCCTGCCATTCCATAGCGTGATGCAGTTCGCATTCAGAATGGATTTCTAATTGGTCAAACAATACACAGCCTGCGTTATTCTGCTGTGCACTTCGTTCAGCTGCCGGCTGCTTGCCCAGGGAATCTCCCCCAGGCAGCCGGCGCCCGGTTCGCGCACAGTCATGGATGCACATAACTGCTATCCCTACTTCGAGTGGTGGAGCGACCGCATCGATCGCGCACTCTCTTCCGGGACGCCAGTGGCCATCGAGCAAGACCTCGCCTGGCACACGGATGCAAAGACCGGGCGCAGCTGGTCGGTGGTGACCCATGGAGAGCCCACCTACGGCGTTGAGCCAACCGTGGAAAACTACTTCTTCAAACGCGTGCAGCCGATTGTGGAGAAAGCGCTGCACGACGGCAACCACGGCAACTGGCCCCTCATCACGCTGAATCTCGACTTCAAAGACAACAAGCCGGAACACCTGGCGGCCGTGCTGGCACTCCTGCGCAGGTATCAGCCTTGGCTGACCACCGCGAGCAAGGGTGCGGATGCTGCCCAGGTGCAGCCGTTGGACGTAAAGCCGATCCTGGTCTTGACCGGCGAACCAGATGCCCAGCAGGCAGTTTTCTACGATCAGCTACAGACCGGTGAGCGCGTACTTCTGTTTGGCGCCATTCACACCGAACACAAACCGCACACTGCCTCACCCGAGCTGATGGATCCAGACAAATCCACCAACTATCGCCGTTGGTGGAACAATCCCTGGGCTGTGGTGGAGCCCGGCGGCCAGGCAAACGCCGGCGATTGGAACGCCGCGAAGGCAGCGCGCCTGCGCGCACTCACTGACCGGGCACACGCAAACGGCCTCTGGATTCGCTTCTACACGCTCGACGGTGCCACCAAGCCACAATTGAGCTGCAACGGCTGGTTCCACGATTACAACTTCGGCTCTCTCGAACGCGCACGCGTGCGCTGGCGCGCCGCCATCGCCGCACACGCCGACTACATCGCTTCCGATCAATACGAACTCCTGGGAAAAGAAATCCACA
>CAZZVD010000389.1:0-3140 GCA_964657465.1 uncultured Acetobacteraceae bacterium
CTCCTGCCTAGTGGGTTCAGATCTGAGGGTGAAGAGTTGCCGGTCGGGAGCTGTGGATTCCCACATCTCCCGACTGCAAAACGTCGTGAGATATGGGGCACCCCAGTCCGTTTGCGGGTTTAGATTTTCTGTTAGTAGTTACCGGTTCAGGTTGACCACCCAGGTTTCATATCTCACCGATCCGGGCGGGGTTTTACCATATTCCCCCTAGTGTGGTTGCCGCTTGAGGTAGACCACCCAGGTTCATATTTAACCGATGCGGGTGCCCCATATCTACCCGCGGCTTCATCGCGGGGAGATGTGGGAGGGTCCCTACCCTCTTTATCCCTAAACAGAACTTCTTCTCTAGAGCTTGCGCGGACAGGACCCATGCTGGGTTAGCAACGCTTCAATATTGGGCGCCGTTTTAGAGCGCCAGGATTCCTGCACAGTCGGATGCGGTTCCGGATGGGCCTTGTCAATTTGCTCCTGGTAGACGAAAGTGATGACCCGGTCCTCCGGTTCATCACGCCAGACGTTCCCTTCTCCCTCGCGACGGCTCGATCCGGAGACCCAACCCGCTGGTGTCAGATGCCATTCCGTCCATTGCCTGCTCGCTGCCATCCTGCGCTCCCGCCTTGCCTTGACCCCATGACGTTATAGTAGGGTAACAGGACAAGCAGCGGCATCCGTGCACCTGCGCGGGCTGCTTGTCATGACCTCGAAACAAGCCAGGCACATCGAATAAAACCTATGAAGAATGTTGAAGAGAGTGCGCGGCCTCGCCGCAAACGATCGTTGTTGAAGGGGTTCGTCGCCGGAGCAATTGGGGGCGTGGTGGGCGCCGGGGCCAAAGCCATTGGCGAAGCCATGTATCCGCCCCGAACAATGGGGCAGATTCCTCCCCCGGCCGTACTGGTTAACCGCATGGCCGGCCGCTCGCTCACCGATGAGGAAGAGGAAGTTTCGGTGCAGGCCATCCACTGGGGCTTTGGTGCGCTGGCCGGCGGCGTTTACGGCATGCTGGCGGAATACGCACCCGCGGTGCGCGGCCGGCTTGGCGCGAGCTTCGGGCTGACACTGTTTGGCCTGACCCATGTGTCGGCGCTGCCGATGATGGGCCTGACCGAAAAGCCGGAAGACCAGCCGGCGCGTGAACATGCCAGCGAAGTCATCACCCACGTGATCTACGGGGTCACCACCGAACTGGTACGCCGCGGCGCGCGCAAAGCGCTCTGACAAAAACAGCCGGCCACCCGGGCCGGCTGTTCTAGCGCATCAACGGTTGTTTCTTTTAGGTGGAGCGGCCCGTGGTGTCTTCCGGCCGCATCGCCTGCACCTTGCTGTGCTTCACGCTGTAGCTGAAATAAATCCCAAGACCGATCACCAGCCAGATGACCAGGACCTCCCAGGTGAGCAGCGGCAGCTTGCACATCAGGTAGAAGGCGCTGGCCATGCCCAGGATCGGCACCAGCGGCACCAGGGGCGTTTTGAAAGGCCGGTGCAGACCGGGATGACGGCGGCGCAGGATCCACACACCAGCGCAGACGATCACAAACGCCAGCAACGTTCCCATGTTGACCAGCGCAGCCAGCTTATCGATCGGCAGGAGCGCCGGCAGAAACGCCACGATGGTGCCGACCACAATGTTCGAGATCCAGGGGGTGCGGAATTTCGGATGCACCGCCGAAGCCCACTTCCACAACAGGCCATCTTTCGACATGGAGTAGAAGACCCGCGACTGACCGAGCAGCATCACCAGCATCACGGTGCCCAGGCCAAACACGGCGCCGATCTTGACCAGCAGGCTGCCCCAGGTGACTCCGGTGACGTCGATGCCGACAGCGACCGGATCGCCTACATCGAGGCTGCGGTAATTCACCAGGCCGGTGAGCACGGTCGAGACCAGGATGTAGAGCAGGGTGCAAACCACCAGGGAGCCCAGGATGCCGATCGGCATATCGCGTTGCGGATTGCGTGCTTCCTGCGCAGCCGTCGAGACTGCATCGAAACCAATGTAAGCAAAGAACACCGACGCTGCGCCGGCGGTGATACCCCCAAAACCAAAAAGTCCCGGCCCTTGCGATGGCGGAATGAACGGGTGCCAGTTGACCCGGGCAACCTCTGGATGGTGGAAGAGGAAAGCGCCGCCCAGCACCAGGAAGATGCCAACGATGGCCAACTTCACGATCACGATGGCGGAATTGAGATTGGCTGATTCCTTGATGCCGATCACCAGCACCGCGGTGACGATAAGGATGGCAAAGAAGGCGACGAAGTTGAAGACCCCGGCCACATGATGCAGACTGGCTGGGTTAACGTTCGCCGGCAGAGACGCCAGCGGCTGCCACTTGTCGGCGTAGAGATACAGTGTGTTGCCACGGGTGGTAGTGAACTGCGGCGGCAGAGTGATGTGCAACTGCTGCAGGAGGCTGACGAAGTAGCCTGACCAGCCAGAGGCCACGGTAGCGGCGCCGAAAGCGTACTCCAGCACCAGGTCCCAACCGATGATCCAGGCAACCAGTTCCCCTAATGTCGCGTACCCGTAGGTGTAGGCGGAGCCGGCGATCGGGATAATGGAGGCGAACTCGGAATAGCAAAGGCCGGCGAAAGCACAGGTGATGCCGGCGAAGACAAAGCTGAGGGCTACGGCGGGGCCGGCGTGCAGCGCGGCTGCCTGGCCAGTGAGGACAAAGATGCCGGCTCCAATGATCGCGCCAATCCCGAGAGTGATCAGGTTGACTGGGCCGAGGGAACGCTTGAGCGTGTTTTCCCCTTCTTCATTTGCTTCTTTGGTCAGGGTGGAGAGGGGCTTGGTTGCCAGGAGTCTAGGCATGCGTCCGGGTAATCCTCCAGTAAAGTCGTAGGGGTGAATTTGATTGCTGTTCCGGATCCCGGTTAGCTGGTTCTACCTCTATACCGTTTTCCCGTAGGCATGTAAAGCGCCGGCTTGCACGAGCTGCAGCAACCATTTGTGCAGCCGCGGGCGTGAGGGGCTTTCGTGGGATGGTTGTCAAACCCAGCCTGGAGCGTCCCGGGTTGTACTGAGAGTTTTCCCGCAGCAACAATGCCCCCACCCCTGGACGGGTGCCCCATGTTCGCCGAGTCCGGCGTACATGGGTTGAAGATGAAGTTTCCAATGACTTTTAGTAAGTGGAGTC
>CAZZVD010000390.1:0-3084 GCA_964657465.1 uncultured Acetobacteraceae bacterium
TGACGGCCTGGATTCAGAAGAATCATCCGGCGGCGTTTCCGACAGCGCGACTCGCCGCGACCTCGGGTAAGTTCTGAGCGCCCCACATCGCCGGCTCGCGTGCCATGTGGAGCGCCCGGTTGTGTTTTCCTAGTCGAAGAAGGTGCGGTCCTCTTCGGCCAGGTGAGTCTTGGCAGCTGCGACGTTGAAGGTGACGCCGATCCCGGGACGATCCCAGACGTCGATGAAGCCTTTCTTCACGATGGGGTTTGGCAGACCTTCCACGATGTCGTACCACCACTCAGGCTGCCCCAGCGGATACTCAAAGGCGATGTAGTTCTGCGGCAATGCAGCGGCTACCTGGACGTGCGCGGCCAGGCCGATCAGCCCGTCGAAGATGCCGTGGGGAGCAATTTGGATCCCGTGCAGATCGGCGTACTCGGCAATCCACTTCATTTCCGCAATCCCGCCTACGTCTTCCGGGTCGGGTCCCACGATGTTCACTGCTTGTTTTTCAATCAGGTCTTTGAAGTTTTCCCTGAGGTAGATTTCTTCGCCGGTATGGATGGGGATCGACGTGCTCACGGTCACTTCGCGGAACAGCTCTGCGTTTGGGTACGGAGTGTAGTCCCCAGTGATCAGGTCTTCGAGCCAGGCGATGCGTAATGGTTCAAGCGCTCGCGCAAAAGTGATCGCGTCTTTAACCGTCCAGCCAGGGCCGCAGTCGAGGGCCAGGCCGATCTCGGTACCGAGCACCTTCTTCATGGCTTCGACACACGCGATCACGTTATCGAGGCCGCGCTCTGTCATCATGCCACGGTCGGGGTGGGATGCTCCCTGGCGCGCAGGTTCGTCGTACCAGGCATTCGGCACGGCGGGCATCATTGCCGGATCATGGAAGCCAACGGCTTGTTTGATCAGGGTGAAGCCTTCCTTGGCGTCTTTCATCTTGCCCATGATCTCGGCATAGTCCTGCGGCCTGTGTCCAGTTTGGGGAAAACGCACCCCACCGTTATAGATACGGACGCGGTCACGAATCTTTCCCCCGAGGAGTTTATAAACTGGCTGACCGGCTACCTGGCCTGCGAGATCCCAGAGCGCGATTTCGATCGCACTCACGGCTGCGCCCCACGGCTTGAAGGCGCCCAGGCGGCGAATTTTCAGCATCACGCGGGCTACGTCGGTGGGGTCTTCTCCAAGCAGATAGCTTTTGTAGAACAGCACCATTGGCTTGAGGTAAGGCTTGTAGGATTCGGCTTCGCCATAGCCAGAGATACCCTGGTCAGTAACGATGCGGATCACCGGGCTCTTGCCGATGATGGCGCAACGCAGATCGGTGATCTTGATCGCGACTTGCCCCGCGCGTCTGTCTCCGGGGGATGTTCGTTGTTGAGCACCTAATGCTTTGGCGGCAGCTGCTGCCGATAGTGATCCGATGAAGCCTCTACGCGTCCAATGGTCCATGCGTTTTTGTTCTCTCCTTTATGCCTGGCAGATACGAGCAGCCATTATAGGGAACGACGACGCAATTGGTTTCTGGTGCGCACGCCGGGCGCGCCCAGGGTGTAGGGGTTTACGAATTTACCTGTCCGTTGGAGGGGACTTTTGCAATGTAGCGGTCCGTTCGTGCGGCCGGAGCGGATCGGCCGTGTGCGCTACGCCGCAACGTCGGCGTGAAAATCCTGGTCACGTTTGCCGTTCCGGTGCCCAGAGGCGTGCACGTATGTCAGCTCAGCACCGAAGAAAAAGATTTGCGCCGAGTAGTACACCCAGATGACCAACACCACCAGCGAGCCGGCAGCGCCGTAGGGGGAACCGGGAGCCATTCTTCCGAGATAAAGGGCAAGCAGCAATTTGCCAAGCGTGAACAGCAATGCGGTGAAGACAGCGCCGAATCGCACATCGCCCCACTCCAGCTTTGTTTCCGGTACATACTTCAGAATCAATCCGAACAACAAGGTGACGCCCACGAAGGAGATAGCAAAGTTAAGCGCTTCCCAAAAGAGAGGCGGCAAGGGGAGGACGCCGCTGAAGAATTTGGTAACCGCCGACAAGATGGTGCCGGCAATGAGAGACACCAACAGTACGAAACCGACACTGAACACCATACCGAACGAGAAAAGGCGCTCGCGTAGCATGACTAACCACCCCGAGGAGGCCTCTGGCTTCACCCGCCAGATCATATTCAGGGCTGAACGTAATTCACCAAATACACCGGACGCTCCGAACACCAGCGTGACGAAGCCCAGCAGGGACGAGATAAGGCCTCGTGCCGGGTGCTGCCCGTTCGCGAGCAGACCCTGCACCGCCTCACGGCCGCCGTTGCCGGCCAGCGATTGGGTCTGCGCCAGCAGCAGCCCCTGGGCGCTCGATCGGCTGAATACCAGGGAGACAATCGAGATGACCAGAATGACCAGTGGCGATATGGAGAGTATTGTGTAGAACGCGAGCGCAGCACCCAGCCGCGGCGCGTTGTCCTCATTCCACCGGGCAAAGCTTTTGGTGAACAAACTACGAAGAGTGGTGAATGTCACAGCAGTTCGAAGCTCCTTAACCCAGACGTGCGAGTATCTGGGAAGCCATCCCGCCGAAGCCACTTTGCGGGGGTGCCTGTTGTCCGCCCTGGGTGAAGTGGGCCATCACCATCGGCAGCAATGTGGCCATCGCCATCTGTGCCACCTGCGGCGATACGCCTGCTTTGGCGGCCACGTTTTCAATCAGGCCAGTGCCGCCAAGCCCTTGTTGCACCTGTTCTGAGGTGGCTGTCTGCTGTTGCCCTGAGGCCCAGTTCTCCACGTGATTGCCCATGCCGTTTTGGCGAAATTGCTGCATGACTCCGGCAAGTCCACCAGGATGCTCGTCCAACGCCTGCATCAGCCCGCCGGCAACCCTGGCGTGTTCGCCCCCGCCGCCTTGCTGCCCCCCCAGTCCTTCCAACGAATCTAAAATCCCCATAGGTTCAGCTCCTTTCCCACTTCGATGCAGATTCCGGGCACAGTCACCCGAAAAATGAAGGCGTTGGGAGTTGCGTACACCTATTCCTGCTGAACTAGCCCGCATTTCTCACCATCTGTTAAGTAACCAATGACGGGTGCCCCACATCTC
>CAZZVD010000391.1:0-3076 GCA_964657465.1 uncultured Acetobacteraceae bacterium
GACGGGTGCCCCACATCTCGCTCGTTTTTCGCGAGATGTGGGATTCCACCGCTGTCCATCGGTCACGCTTTCTTGGCAGACGGGCCTTCCATGAGGGTCATGCCGCTTCCACACTCAGGGTTGAGGTTCGTGGAATCCCACATCTCGCCAGAAACGAGCGAGATGCGGGGCAACCATCATTGGTTACGGAACAGAACGTGAGTAATGCAGCAACCCGTAGCTAGCCCCGGGTTAGCTTAGACCGCTGCAGTAAAATGGGGCGGAAAAGCCCGCCCATATCTCCCCGCGTGAAAACCGCGGCGACCTATGAGACACCCGGCGCATTGGTAAACTTCAGGCCTGTGACTTTTCAGCGGCGCCGGGCTGGCTCCTGCCCGAACGGTTGAGAGTCCACAAACAAGAACGAATCGGGGCACCCCGTCAAGCCATTCGCTCCGGAATGACCGCCTTGCATTTCCTCCCAATGCAGCAGGAAGGAACCGATGTCGCGGCGCTTCATATAAGGATGCTGTGCGGCCTCGACCACCACGCAGGAGTAGGCGACCCCAAACAGAGCAGCAAAGGTGCGGCCCGCCGGAAATGGTTCGAGGAGAGCACTAGCTGCCGAGGACTTTCTTCGCCGCCATATTGGCGGCACCGACCCCTCGATAAGCGCATGCTTCCCTGTCCTGGCAAGTCGTCCACCCAACTTCTGTTCCATTGCGTCCAGGAAAGATAGCGATGGTGCGTTGGCTCCAGTCATCGCCTGCGCGCGCTTTGGCATGAGCGCCGGCAGTACAGCGTTGCGAATGAGTGCGGCTCCAAATTGCTGCTTTG
Source organism: uncultured Acetobacteraceae bacterium (assembly GCA_964657465.1). Classification (GTDB taxonomy): domain Bacteria; phylum Acidobacteriota; class Terriglobia; order Terriglobales; family Acidobacteriaceae; genus PALSA-350. The sequence continues at coordinate 817 of CAZZVD010000391.1, forward strand.
CCCAGTGCGCACTGGTCCCTACGTCACCGCTTCTACAGGTCGCACGCGCAAAGGCGCCGTCGACCGTTACCAGGACTATATCCGGACGAAACGCAAACAGTGTTGAAGACTGGTCTGCAAGCACATCGGCGTAGCTGGCGTAAGAGCCAGCAAACAAGTCGACATCGAAACCCTGCTTGATCGATGCCGCACACAAGAGACCGCGGAGATAGGCGAGACCAGGGGAGCCGAGCACGGCCATCCTGGGGCGCCGCCGGATGTCCTCCTGCGCCACTGCTATATCGCGGACCGCTGTCGATGAAAAACGATTCATGCAGAAATACAAAGGAACAGTTGCGATTCGTGCGGAAGAACTCAACAGCGCTGGAGGAACGAAGCTACCCCAGCTCGTTCTATACAGTTAGGCATTGAAGCAGAGAACCGGAGAAACCAGACAGACTGCTTCGTTGGAGTGATCACACCGCGCGAAAGTTGTCTCACAAATTCGGGCAGGCATCCTGACGCATGTTCAGCCTGATACCGGGCTGACTAAAACTGCTTTCCCTGTTTTAGAAACCAGGTCACCTGCGTGGAGATCGTCGTATCGCTTTGCAGACCCGGCTTATAAATGGGGGCCTTCCACCATTCCTGCTGCACGCGTGCGCGAAGCTCGATGTCAGGTCGAATTCGCTTCACAACAGAGACATCAAAGATATTCTGGGTGGTGCCCAAAGGAATGAAATTACGATCCGCCTTGGTGTTGCGATACATGAGCTGGATGTTCTCGCGGGGAGACAAGTGATAGGTGAGCCAAGCCTGCCCGCCTTTGGCATCGCGGCCGATCCAGTCGGTGAATAGAAAGCCTTTGTTGGTCGGTCCCTGTTTTTGCACGGATTCATAGTAGAGGAAGTTGCCGTTCAGGTGTTCGTTGCTGACCGGCATGGTCGACGCACCTTCCACGCGTAAATCGAGCGCGGGCACTTTTGGAAAATGCGAAAGGTAAAGACCTGGACGCACAGCGGCCCTGCGCGGTGCACTGACAGGGCTAACATCATCGTGCACTTCAGAGTCGCTGTAGAGGGATAGCCAGCTACGAACAAATGGCAGCCGGTAATTAAAATCGAAACTGCCAAAGCGCGCGCCCGGGTCTTCGCGCGAGTACTTCTCAGCCAGCGAGACATTTTGCAGGCTGAAGAAGCTCTTCAGAAAGGTATGAATTGTGATGGGAGAGTGATCTTTCCCGCCCCAGAGGGTCGTTCGCTCAAACCCTAACTCCAGATTTCTGGTCGGCTTAAGGCTTATTTTCTCCACATGCACCCAAGGGCTGTTGGGGTAAGTATGCCCCTTCAAACTGCCGACATAGAAGTCGTAACGAATGGGACCAATGAGAGTGGATAGCCAGGGAATGCGCAAAGGCTCAACGCGATTGATCTCGAATGCGTAAATGTTCTCCGCGTTTGTGCTCCAGGACATACTTCCGCCCTGGGCGGGCCCGAGCCAGTGGTCATTTTTCCCAAAAGAGATTTCATGACCGAGCAAATGAACGGCGGCATTGGCCTCCAGCAATCTGAACGTGTTGACAGAAGCAATCGGCCCCTGCGGGATCGTGTCTTGTCTCACCCTGCTGTCATAAGGGATGAAATCGATGCCGGAGAGCGTCTGCGCAAGGGCGAGCGAATAGCCGGGGGCTGCCGGCGCGTGTTGAAATTCGCCGCGCACATACAAGGAGAAGCGGCCACCCTGGGCGCGGCTGCTGAAGCCGGTGTAGTTATTAAAGCCCTGCTGGTAAGGACGGCCATAATCGTTGACTATCGTTTGCCCCAGATGGTAACTGTCACGGAGCGGGGTTGCCGTGATGCCGCGCAGATCGCTGTAAATACTTTCCCATTGGACGAAGGGCCTGCTTTGCACACTCAAGCTGGCCTCTTCCGGGGAAAGCTCTTTTCGCAGAGCAAGAAAGAGTTCAAGCGCGGTTTCGTCCCGCGGGTGATCATTCAACGCATCCGCGGACTCCCGCAGCATGTGCTCTATGCTCATGCGGGTCCACGGGCGAAGGCCGAGGAAGGCTGTGTCGATATAACCCAGGGCGTGCAGCCGGTCCAGTGCGGGATACATCCAGCTGTCCATGGGAACGTACGTAGAGCCAAGCGGGCTGATCGAGGTCGATGAGGCCTCCGCGAACACCAGTGGTGTAGCAGTCGCTGTGACGGCTCGTCCGGTGCTGCTCTGATTCCCGCTGCTTATCTGCGATCCGTCACTTGCTCCAGTCTGGGTTGGAACG
>CAZZVD010000392.1:0-2964 GCA_964657465.1 uncultured Acetobacteraceae bacterium
GAGATGTGGGGCACCCGTCATTGGTTACGGAATAAGCTGTGAGAAATGCGGGCTAAGCTCAGGTCAGATTAACCAAAGTCGCTGGTGGCGGGTGGAGATGTACCCCACTCAAGCCGAACACGGCTTGAATGGGCCACCCGGAATTTTGTCCATGTCAGAGTTCGCAACGAACGATTCGAAAAAGAATCGGACAGCTACGAATCTCCGTGCGGACTGTGTCTGGATCGAAGCCTGTGTTCGTACCAGGAGGCTAACAAAAGAAATGCTGCTCCGCCACTGTAGCTGTAGGTGAAGGCTGGTGCTACCCACCAGCCCACGTGGCTTTCAATCCCGTCTGCTGACAGAGTGTAGGCGTGTATTAATCCGACGGCGGAGAGGGCTGCTGCTATGCCCAGCCAGGCGGCAGCCGGTATGAAACGGCGTTCCACGATGTAGGCCATCGCTGCCGCCCAGACCATTGCCGTCAACAGCGATCCCTGTCCCAGGGCTATCAGCCCGCCTAGTGCCAGATCGCCGCCCATGCGCGGCGCGAGCGCCCACAGGCTGGTGCCAGCGTTGCGGGCCACCGTGTCGGCGAGGCTCGCCGCCCACTGCGCCAGAGCCGGAATCAAGCCGATGACCACCGCGATGACGTGGGTCGCAGGCACTTCAATGACGGCCTGGGCGATCGTGATCAGGCCGAACCAGAGAATGACGGGCGCAGCGACCTCCAATGGCACAAAGCGCAGCACCACGGGAAGGATTCCGCTGACGCACAGCACCAGCGTTACCGCTCCGTTGAGCGCTGAATAGCCTGCACGGGCTCCGTTTGCTTTGTGCGCGGCATGGCCGAGATAGAGCGTTGTGGGGAAGGGGCTGCCCAGACAAGCCGCAGCGATTGTGCCTAATCCGTTCATGGAGAGTGAAGGCGCGGTGGGGAATGTATCGCCGGCTACTTTGACACTTTCCAGAATCATCAAGGACGCCAGGGTGTCGAGCGCGGCCAGCGGCAGAATGACTGGCAGGTAACTCCAAAAGACTCGTTGCGGCAGCAGCGAAATTACATTGACGGCATGGGGCAAATAGAGTCGCAGAGCTGGAACATCTGGTGGAGAGACGGTGTAGATATGTAGCCATCGCAGTACTGCTACCAGCAGGGCGCCCAGCCCGATGACCAGCAGGCCTGCAGGCAATCGAAACGGCAACCGCAGGCGCGAGCCGTACAGGGTGAGGAGTAACAGCAGCGGGAACAGCGCGATGGCCGGTTGTTGAAAAATGCCGAAGATGAAGCCAAGGCATAAGTAGGCGAGCGCCAGGCCCGCCAGCGGCGCAAGCAGAGCGGCGCGCGGCGTGTTGCGGCGCAGCCAATCCGTACACCAGGCGCCGGCCGTCTGTACCATGCCGCTGACCAGGCTGGCGAACAGCCCCGCGTGCCAGGCAAACACTGCATCGTGGGTGCGCGCGTAGATCGGCCCCATGATCAGGAAGACATAGGCGAAGATGGTCGGCGTGTTGATGCCGAAGGGGATGGCGGTCACGTCGTCGCGTCCCTGCTTTAGCGCCAGGCGCCGTGCCTGCCAGGCGTAGAACAGATTGCCGCCCAGGATGGAAACAGCTGTTCCGGGAAGAATATGGCTGGCGACAAAGCTGACAGGGAAGCCACAGACAGGGGCCAGGCCCACAATCAACAGGAGATCTGGGAAGCCGCTGAAGAAGAGTCCGAAAAAGCCGTCCACATCGCCGGCAGTGAACCAGGGAAGCGGCCGCTTCGCCATCAAGCGGTTCCGTACGAGAAACCGATGGTTCGCAGCCATTTGCGGTATGCAATGGCCATGCGGTCGGATCGCAGGTGCAGCTCTGCCTGCAAATCAAGGGGAAGCAACTCGGGACGCTGCGACTCCACGATCACTTTGTCCTGTGCGGCGACTGCATCCTGGAACCCGACGAACACCTCTTCCGGTACATCGAGCGCGTAGTCCATCGCGATCACCAGGCGTGCCACGGAGGTCTCCGCATTCACCGGCGCGACCTGCATGAGCAGGCCGAATCGCTGGTTGCTGTGCAACTTCATCAGCCCTACAGTCAGTGGCCCACTCACCCAGTAGTGATAGGTGACGTGCGCACCCTTGCCGGTGCCGTCAGGGTCTGGCTGCCAGATGCGGATGGCGCGTGCTTCCGGACCACGCGGGCCCACTTGCACTTCGTAGTCTTCCATCTCGCCGTGCGTCGGATCTCCCAGCAAGCCGGCATGCACGAACCCGAGATGCGCCACATCGAGGAAGTTCTCTACAACGCGGGGGCCGTGTGCGTTAAACAAGTAAGGACCGGCGAGCATAAGTCGGAAAGCGGGATCATCCCCCAGGGTGAAGGAGGGTAGATCGCCGGCTGGTTCCCCGATGCAGACCCAGATCATGCCGTAGCGTTCTCGGGCCTGGAATGTTTGCGCGCGCGCCTTTAAGGGCGGCGCCTGATCGGGTTGCGCGGGAATGTGTACGCACTGCCCCGCGGTGTTGTATTCCCAGGCGTGGTAGGGGCAGATGAGCCGGTCGTGGCAAACCTTTCCCAGCGATAGTTTGGCTCCCCGGTGGATGCAAAAGTCGTGCCAACAGTGAAGACCTTCGGCCGACCGCCACAGGACGATATCCAAGCCAAGAAGTTTGCGTGCGACTGGTTTGCCTGGCTCCACTTCATGAGACCACGCCACCACGAACCACTCGGCAAGCAGCTTCGAATCATTCAGACCTTGTTCGTGCGTCGTCACGTAGGCGAAACCTCAGAAGGAGTGGGTTCATTCTACGATGTAAGCCGATGCGGACCGGAGCGACCTGAGTCTAGCCGCATTGCTCTCACAATCCCGGCTCCCTGGAACGCGAGTCTCACCAAGAATCCCCGCTGCGACCACCAAGCCTTAACCCCTGGACGCGTGTCTCACCAACCATCTCCACTGCGACCACAGTGCCCTAATTCCTGGACGGGTGTCTCACC
>CAZZVD010000393.1:0-2823 GCA_964657465.1 uncultured Acetobacteraceae bacterium
GAAGCTATTCGTAACCAATAAAGCGACAGTTATTGACCACCACACGTCGCGACAACCACAATGTCCGAACCCGCACTTCTCACGGTCTGTCCCGCGACGAATGACGGGTGCCCGACATCTCGCTCGTTTTTCGCGAGATGTGGGATTCCAAGGCTGTCCACCGGCTACTCTCCCCTGGAAACAGGTTTTGACCGACGGTCGTATACACCGTCCACTCAGGGGCAGAGGTTCGTGGAATCCCACATCTCGCGAAAAACGAGCGAGATGTGGGGCACCCATCATTTGTTACGGGCGCTACGGGACAGGCGCTGAGAGACTAAGCCCGTTCCTGGTTCTCAGGAGCCAACAGCGCAGAAGCAGCCGCGCCGATCACCGCGACCTCGCTGTTCTCGGGTACCACCTCAAGCGAATAACTCTGCAGCGGACTCATCTTCACCATCTGCCACAAATATTCCTTCAGCAAATTCAAATCGAGGAAGCGTACGTTAATACCGGTGTAATAAAACCGCCCCGGGCCGCCCAGATGGATGGACGTAGCCGTGGCCGCACCCAAACCGCGATGCCATAACCGCACAAAATCCATGCACCGCGCATCGCCCTTCTTGGCCGCCGCAAATACTTCTTCCGGCTCCATATCGAGGAAGCGCAGACGCATCGCTCGATAACCCATGATGCCTTCCAGATGCCCGCGTCCCCCGCACCCGCAGTAGGTCTCCTTGGGATCAAGCGTCACTACCATGTGGCCGCCTTCCCAAACGCCGGCCTGGTAAGGAAAGCGGCCAAAGCCGATGCCATTGCCCAGAGTCCAAACACGCACCAACCGGTCCATGCGTCCCTGCGTTACCGCTAGCCCCGCGGCCACCGCATCGGCGTCGTTCATCGTTTTCAGCGGGGCGTGAATTCCCTTCGACTGAAAAATGCCAGATAGTGTTTCCGCAATGCGGCCACCCTTCAACTGCGCCAGGTTCGGAGAATCTTCCACGATGCCGCCGCGGATGATGCCCGGCAAGGCAACGCCAATGGCATCGATGGGACCCTCCGCGTGCAGAGCCGTCACCTGATCGCAAATCAAATGGCAAAGATTTTCGAACGGGTGTTCCATCAGGGCTTCGTGGTCGTCCGGATTCTCCGGATAACGGCTAAGATCGCCCACGAGCTTGTGATCTTCCATAAGCCCCGCGACAATCCTCGAGGACACGACAATACCGATGGTCCTGCTCATCCGTCTTCCTCTAGTCCGCTGCCCGGGCCAGCCGATTGATGCCGTTGAACGCGGCAGCCTTATAGCACTCGGCCAGGGTGGGGTAATTGAACACCGTATCGATAAAGTAGTCCAGCGTGCCGCCCAGAGACATGACTGCCTGCCCGATATGCAACAGTTCGCTGGCGCCTTCGCCAATGATGTGCACGCCCAGCAGGTGTCGCGTCTCACGATGGAACACGATCTTTAAGCGGCCTGTCGTATCGCCACGAATCTGCCCACGCGCGATCTCGCGATAGTAAGCCACCCCCACCTCATAAGGCACATCCTCATCCGTGAGCTGTTCCTCTGTCTTGCCGATGAACGATATCTCCGGAATGGTGTAAATGCCATAAGGATAGTAGCTGGGATTCGAGACCAGGCTTTCATTGCCGAATGCCCGCGCCACGGCAATGCGGCCCTGCTCCATCGAAACCGAAGCCAGGCTGGGAAAGCCGATCACGTCGCCCACCGCAAAAATGCCGGGCACCTTGGTGCGGAAATCCTTATCGACCGGGATGCGGCCACGATTGTCCGGTTCTATTCCCACTTTATCCAGGTGCAGTTCGTCCACATTGCCGGCGCGGCCCACCGCGTACAACAAGGCGCCTCCCGAAATCCTCTTCTTACTTTCCAGGTTGGCAACCACGCTACAGTCCGGCAGTTCTTCTACGCTCTCTACTTCCTCGTGCAGGCGCATGGTCACGCGGCTGTCGCGCAGATGGTAGCTGAGTGCCTCGACGATCTCCTGGTCGGCAAACTCCAGCAGCTTGGGCCGCTTTTCGATCAGGGTGACGCGCACCCCCAGCGCAGCGAACATGCAGGTGTACTCCACGCCGATCACACCGCCGCCCACCACGATCAGCGACTTGGGCAGGTTGGGCAAATCCAGAATCTGATCGCTATTAACGATGGTGCGGCCGTTGGTGGGCACGCGCGGTGAATCCGCCGGTTTGGTCCCGGTGGCGATGATGATGTTCTTCGCCTCGTAGGTCTGTGTGCCGCCCTCGTTCGTTACCTTGACGTGTGTGGCGTCTTCAAAGCTCGCCACCCCCTGCAGCACATCGATGCCGTTCCGCGACAGCTGCGCCTCCGTCACATCGATCTCGGTTTTGATCACGTGCTGTACCCGGAAAGCCAGGTCAGCCATGGTGATCTTTTCCTTAACGCGGTAATTCATCCCGTAGATCGAGCGATAGTTATAGCCGGAAAGATGCAACACGGCTTCGCGCATCGTCTTGCTGGGAATCGTGCCGGTGTTGACGGAGACTCCGCCGATGTTCCGATTGCGCTCAACCACTGCGGCTCGCTTGCCCAGTTTGTTGGCGTAGATGGCGGCACGCTGTCCGGCTGGGCCGGAACCAATGATGAGGAGATCGTAGGTAATCATGCCTTATCCAAAGGGTACCGGAACTTTGGACAGAAGAGGTTTATTTCGCGACGACGGTAGCTTTATGAAACACCGTCGGGGGAAAAGTCGACGCCGGAGTCATTAGCCTGGCTTGTGCTGGAGCAAACGCCTAAATACCTGTTAACGCTACAAGCAACTACCAGGGAAGCGACCGTCCTAAACTTGTCATCCC
>CAZZVD010000394.1:0-2821 GCA_964657465.1 uncultured Acetobacteraceae bacterium
GGTTACGGAATAGGACGTGAGAAATGCGAGCTAAGGGAATGTGGTGAGCACGGTGAAATTGCCCGCTACCTCGCCGCCGACGATGGTGCGATCGCCTACCTTTACCCAGGTGTGCGCCTTGAGCTGACCTTCGTCGCGCGTCACTCCGTAGACCAGGGTGCTCGCGATGTTTCGCCGGCGCAGCATGAAGTAGGCGGCGAGGCATTGCGGAAAGCATACGAAGGTAAGCGGTGCGTGGCGCACGACAGCAGCGATGGACCACTCGATGCGGCGCAGGGTGCGCAAGATGGGGCCATGCGTGAACGTTTGTTGTGCGGCGCCCGGCTCACTGGTTGTGTGCGGCCCCTGCATCCAGGCAACGAGTTTCCCTACAGGCATGAAGTGCAGCGCGAGCCGGTAGAAGCTGAGCATGCAGGCTGCTTCGATGGCGAGCGCAATGTCTGCGGGGCGGCGGTGCGAGAGGCCACGGAGCGCCCGTCGAGCTCGGCGCATGCGCGGGCTTCGCACCAGGCGCGCCTGCTTGCGCGCAAGCCAGCGCTGGTGTAGATGGTAGTACACCCACTCCGGAAGACTGAGCAGAGCATAAAGCGGAAAGAGCCAGTCAGGCAGGGGCAACGATGCCCACACGCGCGGACGGAAAAGCGATCGGGCGAACAGGTCGAGGCGATAGCGCAAGGAATGGTGTAAACGGAATTCGTTAAGAAACCATTGCGTGCTCGGGATCTTTTCACGCACCGGGCAATAGTGGTTGGACGTGATGCATTCCCGGCTGAATGTCAGCAGGTGAGCCACGTCCGTGTGGTCGCGCGGCAGGCAGCCGTCGGGGAGAGGATTGGGCAGTGGCCCGAGCAACTCTTCACACAACAGCAGTGCTGCGCTGAAGGCGGGAAGCGCTTGCTGTTCCGCAGCAGCGGCAGCGGTCTCCTCCACGGACTGCGGGCTCATGGTGTGCAACAGGGCGCGTATATCGGCCAGCCATTTGAGGCGTAGCCAGCCATCCAGTGCCCCGTGCGCGCAGAGGTAGAGCAGCAGGCGGGGAGTCGGCACGATGGGGATAGCGGCGGTGCTGAGCTCGAGCCACTGCTCGCCTACTTCATCGATGCCGGCATTGGTGGGCAACCACTGGTTACGAAACAGCCGCCAGTGCAGATCGATGACGATGCCTGCCGTAGGGTGCGTGTAGGAGAAGTCCTTCTGATGCGCGAGGTAGGAGTGCAGACGGCGGGGTGTCAGGCGGGCTTGCGGTTCAAAGCGAATGTATCCCTGGGCGCGCAGCAGATCGCCGGCAGAGAAGATATCTCTTGTGGCAATCAACAGATCGATGTCGCCGGCTTCACGCAGCGTGGGATCGTGGAAGGCGACCATCGCGAGGGGGATCCCTTTCAGCACCCTTACGTCGAGATCCTGCTCGCGGAAGAGGTCCATCAGGGTCCGCAAATGCGCGACGCGGCGCAGGCAGGTGTGGGCGTTTTCTATGTTGCCGGCGCGCAGCGTGGCTGCGACAGTTTCCGGCATGAGGTCACGTGCGAACGCGTCCAGGTTGCGCGCGACCAGGGGAAGCACTTTGTGGTGGTAGACGATGTTGAGCAGGTGGGTCCAGTGAATTGGCGTTTGCGCGAGCCGGCGAATTAATTCTCCGTCGCCCGCTTGTTGTGGCCAGCGCAGGCAGGCTGATACCAGGGCGAATTCGTTGGCGCCGATGGCTTCGCCGGGTTTCATAGATGCCTAAGTATCGGGGAATGGCCGGGGGCGGGCAAGTCCCCGTTTCGGGTAGGCGCGGGCCAGTGATCAGGGCTGCCTGTTATCCTGCAGGCATGTTCGACCCGGCAGCCGGTAACAATGCAGCACTCCTCTACACTGAGCAAGTACTTGTATTTGCAGTATTTGTGGGCTCGGTGGCGGCGTTGCCGGCGTTTATCGAGTTTGTTACCGAGGTGCGTAAGCGCAAGGAGCGCATCGATCTTAGCCTGGAAGATGAGTTAGTCAATACTCTGCGGCCGCGCATTGCGGGCATGGATGCCTTACTTAGCAGCATTGCCGATTTGATCGATCGCGCACGGAACCCTGCGGCCTACCAGGATTTAAAGATCGGCAACGAAGTCCTGATTATCGGGCCGAGCCAAACGGGTAAGAAGAGTTTGGCGCAAAGGATGGCGCAGTTGGCGGGTATGGACCGTATCGTCACGGTGTTCAATCCCCGAGACAGCGATGCGCTGGCCAAAGCCAAAAGCCTGGTTCGCGGCTACAAACGGCAGAAGGTGATGCTCCTGTTGCCCAGGATCGATCTTGCTTACCAGGAAGGTGATCCGGAAGTGCTGACGGAATTAGATGCGCTGATCGAGACCACTTCGGAGCGGCAAAATGTACTGGTGGCGGCAACGACGGTTTCGTTTGAGGCCAACAGTGAGTTGGATAATTTGTTTGGCATCAAGCTGGTGCTGCCGGGAGCTACGGTTGGTAAGGCGCACAAGCTGGATATTTCCGATGATTCGTTGGTGATGCTGACCGAGGTCACGAATTTTTATCTGAACGATGCCAAGCGGCGCGGGGTTGTGCTGCAAGGGTTGGATGAGGAAGGCTTTCGCGAGCGGATTCTGGAGAGTGTGATTAATCCCGCGGAGGTTGAAGACATTGTTGCGTTGTGCGAGACCACGGCGTTATATCGCAAGCGAACGAAGCAGGCCAGTGATCTGGTGGTGACTCCGGAGATTTTGGAGCTTGCGATGGCGAGGGTTGTGGTTGGGTGAGAGTGACTGGTCGGGTGCTGTGAATTCCCACATCTCCCGACTGGAAAACGTCGGTAGATATGGGGCACCCCAGT
>CAZZVD010000395.1:0-2811 GCA_964657465.1 uncultured Acetobacteraceae bacterium
TGGACAGCCGTGGAATCCCACATCTCGCGAAAAACCAGCGAGATGTGGGGCACCCATCATTCGTTATGGAACAGGCCGTGAGTAATGTGGATCAGGGCTTCGTGCTCGTACAATCAAAATCGTGACGCCCTTCCCGGTCTCCCGCGTCCACCGGACGATCTGCTTCGCGCTGCTCGCCGCTCTCTGCACTGCAACCGTCTTCGCCCAACAACCATTCGAAACCGAAGCCGTCGCACCGCAACGCTTCCTCGCTGTGCACGGACGCAAAGCCGTCATCATGGGCTACGCCTCGAGCGGCCTCGAAGCCTGGACTTATCCCCTACAACTCATCACCGGCTACGAACTAACCTTCCGCCCCTCCGGGCAAACTACCGAAGTCGCTGGCGCAACTCTGCTCCGCCGAATCACCTACGAGCCGCAAGCCGTGACCCGGACCTACATCGGCCCGGACTTCATCCTGCATGAGCGGCTCTTCGTTCCTCTCGATCAACAGGCAATCCTCGTTACCTATACTGTCGAGTGCCGGCACAGCATCGACATCACTATCCACTTCACGTCAGTCCTGGATCTGATGTGGCCTTACGCCCTGGGAGGCCAAAGCACACAATGGGACAGCAACGCCTCCGCCTACATCCTCACTGACGGCAGACGCCAATACACGGCCATGATCGGCACGCCCGACGTGACATCACACGATGAAATCCTGAACACGATTCAGCCCGGCGCCCTCGGCAGCCGATTGGCCTTGACGGTGCGTGCGGGTGGCGATGCCCATCCCAGCGCCACCCTGGTGATGGCACAACTAAGCACCGGGACTCCACCGGCAAAGCAAATGAAAGCCCTCCTGCTGCCAGGGTTTGAGGCAGAAGCGAAAGATCACTACATCCAGGTTGCCGCAGAAGCCCTGCACATCACCACCCCTGACCCTGCCGTCAACCAGCAACTCGCCTGGGCGCAAGCCGCGCTCGACCAGGCCTGGGTTTGTAACCCAACCCTCGGGTGTGGCATGGTCGCCGGTTACGGCCCTTCGCGCCCCGGCCGCCGTCCTCAATATGACTGGTTCTTCGCCGGCGACGCACTCATCGCCACCGAGGCCCTGCTGAACACCGCAAACTACCAGCGCGCACACGACGCACTCGCCTTCATCGCCAAGTACCAGGACAGCGCGACGGGCATGATCTGGCATGAGATCTCGCAAAGCGCCCAACCCGCCGACTGGGCCACGCAGTATCCCTACATGTTCGTGCACGTCGATATCACGTTCCAATACCTCATCGCCGTGGAGCATTACGTAACCGCCAGTGGCGACACCCAATTCCTCCAGGACCATTGGGCCGGCCTTGCCGCCGCGTATCGATACTGCGCCTCGTTGCTGAACCCCGTCGATGGGCTACCCCGCATTCCCGCCAGCAAGGAAGGTGGTAACGAGCAGGACAAAATTACCGACGACCTCGACCTCTCGATCAGTTGGGTCAATGCGTCGACGGCCTTCCGCCATCTGGCGCAGTTGACCGGGCATCCGGAACTGGCCGAACAAGCGCATCAAGCCAGCGAACAGGCGGCCAGGGCAGCTGCCACCCACTATTGGAGCAACACAAACCGCACTTGGATCGACGGATACAACGAAGCGGGGAACCCCATCATGCGCGGAGGCACCGACGGCATTAGCCTGATAACCAGTCACCTCCTCGATCCGCAGCGCAGCAACGCGGTGCTCGATCACCTCGCATCCGCCGATTTCCAGTCGGACTGGGGTACGCGCGGCGTTCCCACCACGTCGCCGCAATTTGATCCCACCTCGTATTCGAAAGGTAGCGTCTCGGCCGCAGGGACTGCCGGCATCGCCGCAGCCTATTGGTCACAGCACCGCCCAGTGACCGCCTTCTCCTTATGGAGCACTCTGCTGCCCTGGGGCACGCTCGACTCCATGGGTCACATGCACGAGCTGCTGGCGGGCGACTTCTATCACCAACAGGCAGAGTCTGTGCCGGAGCAGACCTGGTCCTCCGCCGCCTTCCTTTCCTCTACGGTGCATGGGCTCTTAGGACTGCGAAGAAATGCAGAGAACAATGAGCTGGAGTTTTCGCCTCATCTTCCGCCCACCTGGAATGAGCTTGCGGTAGATCACATCAAGGTCGCCAACGGTACTGCTGCCCTGCAGATACGCCGCGTACCCGGAGGTCTCGACGTTCAGGGAGAGAACTCAGGCAAGCCGGTAGACCTGACCTTCTCGCCGGAGGTCCCGCTGGGCGCGCATCGGTTACGAGCCGAGTGGAACAACCAATCCATCCCCGTGCACACAGAGGAACATGCGCAGGACAGCCATGTCACTCTCCATGTCTCATTGCCCACCGGCAGCAGTTATGGCCAGCTGCGGTACACAGGCGGAGTATTGGTTAGCGTAAGCGAGCCCACGCCGCGGGTCGGCGAACCGAGCCAGGGCATCGAAATCACCGCCGTCTTCTGGCAGGGAAGCACGTTGTCGATCGGGGCCGACGTTCCCAGAATCTCGCTATCCGGCGCGGGCATCCTCCTGTGGACCGGGCAGGCGCCCCTCGCCATGCGCGGCGGCACATTCGCGCCGGTCTCCCCAGGCGTATACCGGCTCGCCGTCACTCCGCAAGCCGCGCCTCACGAGCGCACACCGGAGCAGAACCAGCCCTACCGGCACATGGAGATGACCGTGAGTTTCGCAAAGGCGCCCGCCCGGCGAACCCTCCTGGTGAAATGGGTCGGCGCCGTTTCGAGCCCTGCTTCATCAAACGTGCAGGTCGCAGGGTCAGGTGGTCGGACGCCGTTGTGATATCCGTA
>CAZZVD010000396.1:0-2804 GCA_964657465.1 uncultured Acetobacteraceae bacterium
AGCGCAGTCGAGGCTAGTGGCGCTGGCCGACCGCCGCGTGGGGCGTTGAGTAACAGCCGCGTGTAGCGTTTTAGCGACGAGCGTATGCCGGGTTCACGCCGGTGTCTTGCTTCACGTCGCAGGCACTGGCTGCCAGCGTCCAGGCCGCAAAGACCCTGTCCTCGACTGTGCCCTCCACCTAGGGGAAAAAGATCAAGCTAAGCCCCGGCAATCCGCTCGATTTAGCGACAACGGCCAAACCGGAGCGATTCACTCCCACCGGCAATCTCCATACCATACCTCGCCAACGAAGCGCCGGTTTAGGATAGACCTTGCGTCACAAACCGAAATCCTGCACGGAGCCCCGCATTGGCGAACAGCCTCAACACTGAGAAAACCACCGAACAAACGATCCATCCGGCGCGCAACCTGCTGGGCACCCTTCGCCTGCCCGGGGATAAAAGCATCTCCCACCGTTATGCCCTGCTATCCGGGCTAGCCAAAGGCTCCAGCCGTTTCCAAAACTTCTCCACTGGCGCCGATTGCGCCAGCAGCCTGCAATGCATGCAGCAACTGGGCGCGAAGGTAACTCATACCGGCGACCAGGTGGAAGTAGAAGGTTGCGGCGGCGTGCTGACCGCACCGCGGGAGCTCCTGGATTGCGGTAATTCCGGCTCGACCATGCGCATGCTGGCCGGCATACTAGCGGCCCAGAAGGGCATCTTCACCCTGGCAGGCGATGCCTCTTTGAACCGCCGGCCGATGGAACGGGTACGCAAGCCCCTGATGGAGATGGGCGCCTCCATCACCCTGAAAGATGGCCACGCCCCCATGGAGATCCAGGGCAACGCCCTGCGCGGAATCTCCTACGCCACGCCTGTCCCGAGCGCACAGGTCAAGACTGCTTTGCTGTTTGCCGGGCTCCAGGCAAACGGAACCACCACGGTGACAGAATCAGTCCGCACCCGGGATCACGGCGAGTTGGCGTTGCGCGCCTTTGGTGCTGACATTCAGCGAACCAATGATTCGGTGAGCATCGCCGGCGGACAGCAACTGCAGGGCATCGAGGCGACCGTACCGGGAGATATGTCTTCCGCGGCCTTCTTCCTTTGCGCCGCGGCATTGTTTCCCGAATCAAGCCTCTTGCTCGACCAGCTGGGCATGAACCCTACGCGGGCGACCCTGCTCGACGTGCTCACAGCGCTGGGAGCCAAAATCAATGTGCTGAACCTGGAAGAGAATCGCGGCGAGTTGATCGGCTCAGTGCAGCTGGCCGCCCCTCCACAGGGCCTCGGCACTGTCGAGATCCGCGGAGCCCTGGCGGCCCAGCTGATCGACGAGTTGCCGGTGCTGGCGGCAATCGCTCCTTATACCCGCGGTGGTATTCGTATCCGCGACGCGCGCGAGCTGCGCGTGAAAGAAAGCGATCGCATTGCGCTCGTTGCGCAGAATCTGCGCGCGATGGGCGCCGAGGTGCAGGAGTTTGAAGATGGCCTGGACGTACCCGGCAACCAGCCGCTACACGGGGCGGTCGTAGATGCAGGCGGCGATCATCGCATCGCCATGGCATTTTCAATTGCTGCACTTCGCGCCACCGGAGACACGCAGATTCTCGGAGCCGAGGCTGCCGCCATCTCCTTCCCCGAGTTCTTTACCTTGTTGGAGCAAGTCACAGAACGATAGCCACGTAAGGGATGGCAACATAAATGGCAACGATATCGAGACGAACTTTGCTGGGGGGCATGGCCGCAATGGCGGCGGCCCACAGCGGCCGTCTCCTGGCCAGCCCAGCCGCTATGCGGTTGGGTGGTCCTGTCTTTGTGAAATCGGACGACCCGGCCGTATTGGCGAAAGCACATCGCGATCTTGGCTACCGGGCTGCGTATGCGCCGGCCGACCTATCTGTAACCGACACAGCTCGCGTCGCAGCGTTCGTGAAGGAGTTTGCCCGGCTGGACGTCGCCATCGCCGAGGTAGGGGCGTGGAAGAACATGCTCGATCCAGACCCGGTCAAGCGGCGCAGCAACATGACCTATGTCACCGAAAAGCTTGCGCTCGCGGAAGCACTGGGCGCCCGCAACTGTGTAGACATTGCCGGTTCCTACGATCCAAACCTCTGGTACGCCCAAAATCCGCGCAACCTGAGCCAGGAGTTTGTCGACGCGACCGTGGAAAACTGCCGTAAGCTGATTGACGCTGTTAAGCCCCGCCGAACCTTTTTCAGCATCGAGATGATGCCCTGGAGCTTCCCAACCGGCCCTGACGAGTATGTGCGACTGGTAAAGGCTGTCGACCGGAAAGCCTTCGGCGTTCATCTGGATGTCTGCAACACGATGAACAGCCCGGTCCGTCTCTACAACAGCAGCGCAGGGATCCGTGATTGCTTCGCCAAACTCGGTCCGTGGATCAAGTCCTGCCACGCGAAAGATCTCAAGTGGGGTCCGGGCGTGCAGGTATGGATTCAGGAAGTAGTTCCCGGAACCGGCCTGATCGATTACAAAACCTATCTGACCGAGCTATCCCGCCTGGGCACTGACGCCCCGCTCATGCTGGAGCATCTTCATACGGAAGAGGAATACACAGCCGGGCGCGCCTACATTCAGGGCGTAGCAAAAACGCTGGGGCTGTCCTTCGGCTAGGTAACTAGGAGACAGTGTGGTGCGTCGGAAGTAAGGTACGTTATTCCGACGCCGATGTTTCGAGATCGTCATCCCTATCGCAGCCGAGGGATGACGAGGTGGGGGCTAGCCCAGGGCTAGCCCCGGATTTTTCACCACAACCCTCAGCTTCCGACCACAATGCCCTACTCCCTGGACGGGTGCCCC
>CAZZVD010000397.1:0-2749 GCA_964657465.1 uncultured Acetobacteraceae bacterium
CTGTCTTATTCAACCCACGCACGCCGGAGTCGGCGAGCATGGGGCACCCGTCCAGAGGTTAAGGCTTCGTGGCTGCGGCGGAGACTCGTGTGAAAGCCTGCTTGCATGGGCCACTCCTCGGATTTCGCCAAACCCGGGCAGCGCTACCGCAAATGGTATCCTCACGTTACTCCGGCAGATGCAAAGGCCCGCCAGAACTGATGATGATTCAGCGCAACACGTTTGTATGGCTCCTGCTCCTGGCTTCGATAGGTACCTGCCGTGGGCAGCCAATTTCTTCCGCTGAACGAACGCGGTGGGCGCAGCATGCTGCCGCAGTCACAATCATTCGAGATGACTGGGGCATCGCCCATGTGTACGGCAAGACAGATGCCGATGCCGTGTTCGGCATGATCTATGCGCAGGCAGAGGATGACTTTCCCCGCGTCGAGACCAACTACCTGAACGCGATGGGGCGCCTGGCGGAAGCGGAAGGCGAAAGCAGGGTTTATCAGGACCTGCGCATGAAGCTGTTCATCGATCCTGAGGACCTGAAGAGGGAATATGCCGCCAGCCCTGCCTGGTTGCAGAAGTTGATGAACGCCTTCGCCGACGGCGCGAACTTCTACCTTGCGCGTCACCCCCAGGTGAAGCCGCGGGTGATCCACCACTTCGAGCCCTGGATGGCTCTGTCGTTCACGGAAGGCAGCATCGGCGGTGACATCGAACGAGTCGATTTGAAACAACTACAGGCGTTTTACGGCACGGCGCGGACAACCTCCTCATCCGCTGCAGTTCGTCCCGAGCAGGAGCCCAGCGGATCCAACGGTTTCGCCATCGCTCCGGCAAACACATCGGCGCATCATGCGCTGCTGTTAATCAATCCGCACACGTCTTTCTTCTTTCGCTCAGAATTGGCGATGATGAGCGACGAAGGTCTCGATGCGTACGGCGCGGTGACCTGGGGCCAATTCTTCATTTACCAGGGATTCAACGCGCGGGCTGGCTGGATGCATACATCGAGCGGGGTGGATGCTGTCGATGAGTATCTCGAAACGGTGCAGGGCCAGGATGGGCACTTCTCCTACAAATACGGGGCTGAGGATAAGCCACTCACAGCCCGGCAAATCACCGTCCGCTACAAGACAAAGCAAGGCATGGCCGCCAGGCACTTCACTGCTTACTACACGCAGCATGGCCCGGTGATCCGCAAGCAGGACGGCAAGTGGGTCGCGATCCGGCTCATGCAGGAACACGTCAAGGCGCTGATGCAGTCTTACCTGCGAACCAAGGCCCACAGCTACGCGGAGTACCTGAAGACCATGCAGCTGCAGGCAAACTCTTCCAACAACACCATCTATGCCGACGCAGACGGACACATTGCCTATTTCCATGGGAACTACATTCCGCGCAGAGACACTCGTTTTGACTTCACTCAGCCAGTCGATGGCAGCGATCCCGCGACTGACTGGCACGGACTGTTGAGCCTGGAGCAGACGCCTCATCTGCTCGATCCGAAAAGCGGGTTTTTGTTCAACGTGAACGATTCTCCCTGGAACGGCGCTGGGGCGAGCAGCTTGCGTCGGCAGGACTACCCGGCGTACGTGGAAACCGGAAGCGAGTCAGCCCGGGGCCTGCATGCCATGCGCGTGCTCGAGGGCAAGAAGGATTTCACGCTCGATTCGCTCACGGCCGCGGCTTACGACAGCTATTTGCCCTGGTTCATCAAGCCAATCTTTGCTTTGAAACAAGCATGGTCCGACCTGCCGCCTGATTCTGAAATGAAAGCTGCGCTCGCTCCACAGTTGGAGGTGTTGCGCGCGTGGGATCTGCGCTGGGGGACCCAATCCGTAGCGACTTCGCTGGCCGTCTTCTGGGGACAGGAGTTTATCAAGGCCGCACCCGCTGGCGGGAACCACGCGGCCGTCGATGTTGACGAATTTCTTCCGCCCGCTGTCGCGCCCGACGTGGCCTTGAAAGCACTGGCCACTGCTTCGGCGCGGCTTACCGCCGATTTCGGTACCTGGCAAACTCCCTGGGGAGACATCAATCGCTTCCAAAGAATCAACCGCGACATTGTGCAGCACTTTAACGACGCCGCGCCGAGTTCTCCTGTAGGTTTCACCTCTTCTCTCTGGGGGTCGCTTGCCTCCTTCGGCGCCCGGCCTTACACCGCAGAAGAAACCGGTCGTTCTACCGGCACGAAAAAATGGTACGGCACCAGCGGCAACAGCTTTGTGGCTGTGGTGGAATTCGGGGATCGCGTGCATGCCCGCGCGGTGACTGCCGGCGGCGAAAGCGGGCACCCGCAGTCTCGCCACTTCAAAGACCAGGTGGAGCGGTACAGCACTGGCAACCTGCGCGAGGTTTACTTTTACCGTGATCAATTGAAAGGCCATACGGAGCGCACTTACCATCCCGGCGACTTCTAGCGACTCGAGGTTTTCATGCATTTACGTACACTCCACCGTGTTGTATCGGTACTGCTACCGTTGCTTATTCCGGCAGCCCTGGCGCAGCATCCAGCCGGCACCCTGAAGGTGTTAGATCCTAAGCTGATCGATGCTTCCGCTGACCCGTGTGTAAATTTCTACCAATATTCCTGCGGCGGGTGGCTCAAGCAAGGGCCCATTCCGGCGGATGAGTCTTCGTATGGGAGGTCCGATCAAACCGTGGATGACAACCGGCTGGTGCTCAAAGAAATTCTGGAGCAAGCCGCCCTGGAACGCCCCGGGCGATCTGCGAATGAGCAGAAGATCGGCGATTACTA
>CAZZVD010000398.1:0-2747 GCA_964657465.1 uncultured Acetobacteraceae bacterium
TCCACTCACCACAGAACCGGGTGCCCCATATCTCACGACGTTTTCCAGTCGGGAGATGTGGGAGGGTTTTTACCCTCGTGGTCCAAAACCGAATCTGATCCGACAGAAAAACGTCGTCAGATGTCCGGGTGAAGACCGCTCATGGTCTTTCTGGCCAGGCGATCGAAAGCCTCCACCGCCAGGGCCAGATGTTCTTCCCGGGTATTCTCTGCCGGGTTGTGACTGAGCCCGGCCAGGGACTGGGTAAACATCATCACCACCGGAATACCCGCGCGTGCGACCTCAGCAGCATCATGCAGTGGGCCAGACGGCAGGCGGTGCGATTTGCCGGTGGTCTCGCGAATAGCCTCATCGCACCACTCGATCAAACGGGCGTCAAATGGAATCGGCTCAATACTCCAGATGCGCGACCACTCCACCGTGCAACCCTCCTCCGCGGCGAAGCGCTCGCTTGCCGCTCGTGCTTCGGCCAGCATCGCTCCCAGCACGCCGGCATCCAGGTCACGCATGTCGAGCGTCGTCTCGCACCGGCCAACCACGGCTGTTACGATTCCCGGAAAAGTCTTCACGCTGCCCATGGTGGCCACTGCTTCCGGATGTTTGCGCGCGATCGGGCGTATCTCCAGAGCGAGTTTCGCGGCGGCCGCGAGCGCGTCGCGCCGCACTGCCATGGGAGTCGAACCGGAATGCGCCTCCTGACCGTGGAAGGTAATCGCATGCCGCTCCACGCCTTTGGTGCCCAGCACCACACCCAGCGGTAACTGCATGGATTCGAGCACAGGTCCCTGTTCGATATGCAATTCCAGGTAGGCTTGGGCTTTGGCCTGCTCGCTGCCGGCTTCGCCGATACGGGCTACCTCGACCTGGCATTGGCGTAAGGCGTCTTCCAGCTGAATATTATCCCGGTCCAGGCGGACCCGATCGGCCTCGATCGAATGTGTGCCGGCGAAGGCCGAGGAGCCAAACAGGCTGCGCCCGAAACGAGCGCCTTCTTCATCTGCCCAGTCCACCAACCGGATGGTCATCGGTGGCCTGCCATCAAAGTCCTCCGCCAGCCCGCGCAAAACCTCCAGGCTCGCGAGAACGCCGAGTGCGCCATCCAGCCAGCCGCCATTCGGAACAGAGTCGAGATGGCTCCCCAGCAGGAGGCATCGCTCCGACTCGCCGCGCAAGGTCGTCCATGAGTTGCCGGCGGCGTCAAGATGATGCTCAACCGGCAAACCTGCCAACTTCGCCTGAAACCACGCGCGCGCTTGCAGCCACGTGGGCGTCCACGCGATTCTCTGTGCTCCGTGCGCATCCGCTGTGAGTGCGCGCAGCTCTTGTAGATCGGTGATTGTCCTTTGGGGGTTGACGGGCATAAGGCTCCTACTTTGCGGTTGCGCCTTTGTAGACCACGCCACTTTTCATGACGAAGGCAACGTTCTGGAGTAGGCGCACATCGGTCAACGGATTGCCCTCGACGGCGATAATGTCAGCCCAGTGCCCGGCCTCGAGAACGCCGGTCTTTTTGCTCCAGCCCATCAGATCCGCGGCATTGATGGTTGCGCTTTGCAGAGCTGCCAGCGGCGTCATGCCCATCTGGTTTACGTAGACGTCGAGCTCATGCGCATTGAGCCCATGCGGATAGACCGCGGCATCGGTACCCAGGGCCACTTTCACGCCGGCTTCGATCGCGTGGCGGATGTTCCTTTTTGCCACCACGATAGTGTCATTCATCTTTTGCTTGTAGAAGGGCGGCAGGTTTCCTTTTTCTACCATCCAGTCTTCGAGGTAAAGCGTGGGGACGAGGTAGGTGCCGTTTGCCTTCATGGCCGCGATCGATGCGTCATCGATATAGCTACCGTGTTCGATGGAATCGACGCCGGCCTGGGTGGCCCACAGGATGCCCTGCGAACCATGTGCGTGCGCGGCCACCTTGCGGCCCAGCCGATGCGCATCGGCCACGATGGCGCGCATTTCTTCCAGCGTGTACTGGGAGGCCTGCGGATCGTCGCCCCGCGAGAGCACGCCGCCGGTTGCGCAGATTTTGATGAGGTCGGCGCCGTACTTGATGTTTTGCCGCACCTTCTGTTGCACGGCGGCGATCCCGTCGGCCACTCCTTCGCCGACTTCGTGGTAGCGGACGGGCAGTAGATTTTCGTCGCAGTGACCACCAGTAATACCGAGGGGCGGCCCGCTGACCTGCATGTGCGGTCCCGGCACCTCGCCCTCATTGATTGCATCGCGCAGGTCCACGTCGCTGTATCCGCCTGCGCCTACATTGCGGATGGTGGTGAAACCTGCCATCAATGTGGTGCGCGCGTTGGCTACGCCCTGAATAGCTTCTTTGGCGTCGGTCTGTGTCAGCTCAAAGTAGGGATCGAAGTTAGGCACGCCGGTGATGTGCGTGTGCACGTCTATGAGACCTGGCATTGCGGTCATGGCGCCGAGGTCGATGACCGTATCGCCGCTTTGGGCAGTGACGGAGTTTGCGGGTGCGATCGAGGTGATGGTGTCGCCGGTGATAAGGATGGTTTGCGCGTCGAGAAGCTTGCCTGTCTTTACATCGAGCACGTGGCCGGCGCGCACCAGGGTTCGCTGCGCCTGCGCGCCGGCCAAGGCGGTGGCCATTGCAAGGCAGACGGCTGCTGTCAGACTTTGTCGCCACATGGTGGTTCGTCTCCTCAGGGTGAGTGACAGAAGTCTAGCAGAGCCTTTTGTCATCGCGAGCGCAGTCGAGAGAACTGCTGTGCGCCTTTCTCCTG
>CAZZVD010000399.1:0-2734 GCA_964657465.1 uncultured Acetobacteraceae bacterium
CGGGAGTCTACTTTCACCAATGCACCGAGAGTCTACTTTCACCACTGAGCCGGGTGCCCCATATCTGCCGACGTTTTCCAGTCGGGAGATGTGGGCGGGCTTTTACCCTCTTGATTTCCAACCACTTCTGAGAGCGGCAGAGTTGCCGGCAGCTGAACAGCAGCCGGTCTGCACTGTACTTCGCGAACGAACTCACCGCAGCGTCGCAAGCGGAGTCGCATCAGCACGGTGAGAGTGGCGCGGGCTGGAAACGCCGATGGGGGCAACTCACGCCTGCAGGCAGTAAGTTGCGCTGCAAACACGCATCCGTTCACCTAATCCGGGCTAGCGTCCATGCCATTTGAGCAGCGAAAATACGCTACTGTAATTGTCCGTCCACAAGCGGATACCATCAGGCAGAGGTGTAGGGAAGGCGTTATTCACCAACTCCGGCAAGTTGATAAAGCTGCGGTTGCCGGTCACCAATATCCAATTTGCATAGTAAAGACCATTCGCCGCATCACTGCGCGAGTGCACTGACACGGCCTGCAACCCCGCATCTTTAGCAAGTGCTGCTACTACCGGTTCGAGATCGACATACCGGTTGGACACATGGAAGGCGATGATGCCGTCTGGCTGCAGGTGGCGGCGGTAGAGTATCAGCGCTTCGCGTGTAAGGAGATGTACCGGGATCGCATCGCCTGAGAACGCATCTACGGCGATTACATTAAAATGCTGCGGCGCCTCCGCAGCCAACGATAAGCGGGCGTCCCCCAGTACCACGTCGGAGTGGCCGCTAGTGTCGTGCAGAAATGTAAACCAATGCCGCGCGAGCCGCTCCACCGAGGGATTGATTTCGTAAAACTGGATTACGTCGCCTGCGTTGCCGTAGGCTGCGATGGTTCCTGTGCCCAGGCCGATCACGCCCACCCGTTTGGTGCCCGCCCCGCAGCAGAGCCGCATGGCCAGGCCCAGGCCGGAGTCAGCCCCGTAGTACGTTAACGGTTGACCACGAAACGGCGGAGCGAACCACTCGGCCCCGTGCTCAATAGTGCCGTTCAGCAACTGCCTGTCTGTGTCTGCCTGCGCGGGTAGATGGGTTTCGCGGACACGGAGCGTTCCGTAAAAGTTACGCATCAGGGCGACTGCATCGTCATCGTACTGGCGCACCTGGTTACTCAACACCACGACACACGCCACAATCCCAACCACCCACAATACGCGGACTGTCCAACCGTCCTGCCAGGTCGCCGCAAGGGCAATGATGGCCACAAGTACCAGGGTGCCGGCCAGGTCGTAATTGGCTCTCAGGATGAGCGGCGCCCCTACCCCCACCAGCAGTGTGCCCGCCGCGCCCCCAGCCGCCACGATCAGGTAGAACCGCGTCAGGCCGCCGGGGCCCGGCCGCCGGGCATACAACTCCCCATGAAGAAAGAAGCAGGTCAAAAACAGGCCGGTGAGAAAGATCGGCACGCTCACCATAATTGGCACCTGCAGCCGTATATCACGCAATCCGTACGCCATGGAGGCCACAGCCAGCAGGATGACCCGCAGACTCGACTGGCGAATCGGCGACCACAGCCCCTGGAAAGCCAGGATGAACGACAACAGATACAAAGCCAGGGGAGGTAGCCACAACAGCGGAGTGGCCGCGATGTTTTCGCTCATGTGGTTTGTGACCGCGGTGAGCATCATGCCGCCGCCTGCGGCCAGCAGAAACCAGAAAGCCGCCAGGCCGGCTTGCGACTCTGCCGCTTGATCATTGCGAGGTAACCTGGGGATTGCGCTGCGGCGCCGCCCTTGCCAGGCGATCGCCCCGCAGACGATGGCGAAGAGCAAAAAGCAAGAGCTCCACCAGGCGCGTTGGCGGCTCATGGTAACGTGCGGTTCAATCAAAATCGGGTAGCTGGCGAGGGCTAACAAGGACGCGAAATTTGAAAGAGCAAAGAGCCGGTAGGGCGAGCGCCCGGCGAAGCTCTCAGAGTACCAACTGGTCAGCAACGGCGTCGTGGACGAAAGCACCAGGTAAGGCAAGCCGATCACGGTGGCCAGCACCCGAAAAACCGTCCACGCGGGGTGGAATGAGACGGCTGCCCCGTTGGGCCTCACCGGGTTCCCGAGAGTGAGCAGCGCCACTGTGAGCAGCGTCACATGGATCCACGCCTGCTGCCTGGGCGTGAACCGCAACGACATCCAGTGGGCGTAGAGATAGCCCAGCAGCAGGACGGCCGAAAAGAAAACCAGGCACGTCGTCCAGACGGCGGAAGAGCCGCCCAGCGCCGGAAGTAGCTGCTTGGCGGCGATTGGTTCGGCGGCAAACAGCAGGAAGGCGCTCAGAAATATGGTCAACCAATAGAGGTAGCGAAGAAAATTCATGAGAGGTCAACAGGAGCTTGCAGGCACCACAAGGATGTATCACACAATGCCCGAGCCAGGTAACCTCCGCATCAGTCACTGCGGGAGATAACGGGCGTGATGTAGGCAAGGACGCCTTCGGCGGCTATCTTGCTGTTCGAGGATCAGTTCTGGGGGAGGGCTGCTCTTCGGCGTGCCTGTGAGCTAACCGCTCACAGGCGCTTGCCTTTTGACCCACCCGCCGCTTCGCGTCTGCTTGAGAACCCGGATTTCTCACCAGTACTGATTGGTGCGACAGCTTGAAGGGAGCGCTCAGCCTGTTGCTGTGTTTTGGCTTGTGGCCTTGCGCGTGAAGTTAGTTTTTGGTGTGCGACGACACGTTTTGTGGAGTAGCTAGCTC
>CAZZVD010000400.1:0-2672 GCA_964657465.1 uncultured Acetobacteraceae bacterium
GCCGGGAGGGGGGGTCGAACCCCCACGAGGTTGCCCTCGGCGGATTTTGAGTCCGCTGCGTCTGCCAGTTCCGCCATCCCGGCTTGCTGGCCTAACCCGCTCGTGGCGAGCGTTGGTTGGCCAAAATGGTGCTGCGTGCGGATGCGCTTGCGATGCGCGACCGTACACTGCAGCGTCAGTATCGCATAGGCGCTGCCCGGTTTTCCAACGTGGCCTGCGGACGGTTCCCTTGAACCGACGGCGGTGCTGTCAGCCTCGGGGCATGCTTCATTCGCTAATCGCAGTGCCGTCCCCCTGATTCCCCAAGGAGTACTAAAGTAATGGCATAAAGAGGTTCTCCGGCAGCATCGAACCTAAGCAACTGGGACCATCTTTCCTAGGGTCTCGAGGCGTAAGGAGAGTTCGTTGAATCTAAAGAGCCTGATCGAAAATGACATACAAGCGGAGTTGAACCGGGCGAAAATCTCGCCGGAAGACCTGGAAGTTCATATTCGGTCGGCGTTCATGAAAGGGATGGTACTTGGCGCGAAGCTGCAGGCTAAGTTGCCGGACGCCCAGTCCGATCAGGAGGGCTGGTGCGCCCTGCCCGAAACGCAGCAGCCTTAAACCCAACAGGCTCTCGATTTGTACCAGCGCGTGTTACATACACCCAGCAAGGCCGTCCTGTTCACCCGCGCATCGCCAGCCTTAAGTCAAATCACCGCACAACCAGCTGCTCTTCCTCAGTGATCACGACCGTTGCCCTATGCTTTCGGTCTACGGCTCCGTCGAGGGTGTCGGCCCCAATCTTTCCCGTCACGCAGACGCTCTTTCCGCGAAATGACTTTTCCGGGTCATCTCCAAACAGATCGCGCTTGGCGAAAGGGATGATGACCGTGAACACCTGCTCCGGACGCGGGCGCTCCAGATAGAGATAGGTAGACGCATTCGGCACCGAAGTCGCATAGGACGAATCGATCACCTGGCCGCAAACGGTCGCGTCCTTACCAGAGTCCCGCCACGCTTCCGCGGCCGTTACCTCGACCACGGATTCCTGAGCCAACGAGTAGCTGCCGGCAGAGATCAGGAGTAAGCAGGCCCACGCGCAACGCATAGGTGACCATGTTACTCCGGCACACACACTAGAAGCACCCCCGGAAAACGTTACGGCGAATATCGCGAGGGAGTACACGCAGGAAGGCGGCAAACGCGCTATCTTGATCAGGCACCCCTGGAGGAGAGTTGGATGGGACACAGGTACGCCAATATTCTTGAGACCGTCGGCCGCACGCCCGTTGTACGCATCAATAAACTTGCGCCCGCCGGAGTGAATCTCTATGTCAAGATCGAGGCTTTCAATCCGCTTGGTTCTGTGAAAGACCGCCTCGCGCTGGGAGTCATCGAGGATGCGGAGAAGAGCGGCCGGCTGAAGCCAGGCCAGACGGTGATCGAGGCGACCAGCGGGAATACTGGGATTGGGTTGGCCATGGTGTGCGCGCAGAAGGGGTATCCCCTGGTGGTGACGATGGCCGATAGCTTCAGCATCGAGCGGCGCAAACTGATGCGATTTCTCGGCGCCAAAGTGGTGCTTACGCCGGCGGCCGGCAGGGGCCTCGGCATGGTGGCGAAGGCAATCGAATTGGCTGAGGCACATGGCTGGTTCCTCACCCGCCAGTTTGAAAATGAAGCCAATGCCGATATGCATTCCCGGACCACCGCGCAGGAGATATTGAACGATTTTGCCGGCGAGCGGCTAGACTACTGGGTCACCGGCTTCGGCACCGGGGGCACACTCAAGGGCGTGTCGCGCGTACTGGCGAAGGAACGGCCGGAAACCAGGGTGGTGCTTTGCGAGCCGGCCGATGCGGCGATGGTGGCGAGCGGGATTCCCCAATCACGCAACAGTGACGGATCGGCGACGGCCAGCCACCCTGTGTGGCACCCCCATCCACAGCAGGGCTGGAGCCCCGACTTCATTCCCAAGCTGGCTGGCGATGCGGTGGAAATGAAGGTTATCAGCCAGGTCGTGAGTATTCCTAATGCGGAGGCGATGCGGTGCAGTAAGGAGTTGGCACGCAAGGAGGGGATCTTTGTGGGGATCAGTTCGGGCGCGACCTTTGCGGGTGCACTCCAGGTTTGCGGAGAGGCTCCCCAGGGTTCGACCATCCTGTGCATGTTGCCGGATACGGGTGAGCGCTATTTGAGTACTCCGCTGTTTGCTGACGTCTCTGTGGATATGACTCCAGAGGAGGTGGAGATTGCGCACTCCACCCCCAG
Source organism: uncultured Acetobacteraceae bacterium (assembly GCA_964657465.1). Taxonomy (GTDB): domain Bacteria; phylum Acidobacteriota; class Terriglobia; order Terriglobales; family Acidobacteriaceae; genus PALSA-350. Next base: position 2,257 of record CAZZVD010000400.1, read on the forward strand.
CGGGTGGCTGGCAAGCTAACGCGCGGACTGCGACGTAGACCAACGATGGACAAGTTATCTCAGCACAGCGGCAGTGCTAGCCGATTCGAGGTCGAGGAGAATGGCGAGACCGCGTACCTGTCTTTTGAAGTGGATAACACCGGCTGGATGACGCTTTGGCACACTGAAGTGCCGGAAGCTCTTCGGGGCCGCGGGCTGGCGGGAACGTTGGCGAAGACCGCGCTTGAGTATGCGCGCGACCACGAGTTGAAGGTGGATGTGGTGTGTCCTTCGGTGGCGAGTTATATCTCCAGGCATCCGGAGTTTCAGTCGCTGGTCGGTAAGTAGTTGCTTGCGAGATAGGGCCGCGGCCAGGAGAGAGGGGAAAAGCCCTCCCACATCTCCCGACTGGAAAACGTCGTGAGATATGGGGCACC
>CAZZVD010000401.1:0-2598 GCA_964657465.1 uncultured Acetobacteraceae bacterium
GGATCGACTTTTACGGTCTTGATGGGCTTTTCCCCGGTCCAGGTTAGGTCGGCTTTTGATTGCCAGGCTTCTACTGGCAGACGGAAACGGGTCGTGGCGCCGTCGGTGTATTTCACCTCGACAGTTGCAGGCAGCACCATCTGTCCTTTGTTGGTGAAGGTGACCTGGTCGCCTTCGATCTTTGTCACGCTGAGATCGAAGTGCCAGTTGTTCATGTACCAGCCGCGCCAGAACCAATCGAGCTCCTCCCCACCTTCACTGCTCATCGCCCGGAAGAAATCGGAGGGCGAGGGGTGCTTGAAAGCCCAGGCATGGATGTATTTGCGAAATGCCCAGTCGAACCGTTCCTTGCCCAGGATCTGTTCGCGGAGCAAGACCATGCCGTAGGCGCCTTTAAAGTAGCTGACAGGATGCGTGATGGGCCAGGTGTAAGCCTCGGCAGGCATCAGCAGCACGGGCGCTGCGGGATCCTGCAGCACTTTGAGGATGGTGTCTGGCGGCTCGCCACCCGCTGAATACTCCGAGTCACGCTTGGGCCCGTAGATACCGCCCTGAAAGGCGGCCGACTCGTCGATGTCAATGAAGGTGTTGAAGCCCTCGTCCATAAACGCGTTGCGCCGTTCGTTCGAGCCCACAATCATGGGGAACCAGGTGTGCCCGATCTCGTGAGCGGATATCCAGAAAAGCGTTTTCCCCTTATCGTCAATGCCGTCGAAGATCATGCCAGGATATTCCATCCCGGTAGAAAAGCCGGCAACGTTGATGGCTGCGGGATACGGATAGGGGTACCACTGTTGGGAAAACTGCTCGACGGCGTGCTTCACATACTCTGTGGAACGGCTCCACGCGCCTTCGCCTACACTTTCTGGCGGATAGACGCTTTCGGCAAGGCTCTTCCTTCCATCCGGCAGGTTGATGCGCGCCGCGTCCCAAACGAACACAGGACTCGCGCTCCATACGACATCGCGCGTGTGCTCCATACGGAAGTGCCAGGTGAGCGTGCCGTCCGGTTTCGGGCGGCTGGCCGGATCATTGATCTCGCCAGGACTGCGAATGATGACCGTCTTATCACTGTTACGTGCCGCCTCCAGACGCTCCATCTCAGTGCGGGTGAGTACCTCTTGCGGGTTCACCAACTCCCCTGACCCGGCGACGATCATTTCGCTGGGCAAGGTTACGTAATAGTCAAAGTGGCCATATTCCAGATAGAACTCGCTCCCGATGTACGGCAGGGTGTCCCATCCGCGCAGATCGTCGTAGACGCAGATGCGCGGATACCACTGCGCGATGTCATAAATGTCACCCTTACTGGAGGCGCCCCAGGAAGTGCGTCCGCCCCAGACTCCAGGTATCTGGTAGTGATACTTGATGTGAATCTTCAGCACGCTCCCTTTCGGCGCCATAGGCTGCGGCAACCGGATCTGCATGCGGGTGTCTTCCACCAGGTAGTCAGCCTTGACGGATTGCTTGCCGTTGTCGATCTCGACTGACTCGAGCACAAAACCTTCGGTGGTGCGGTTGTTGGGATTCTCTTCACTGTCAGCAACGGGCTGCTTGTGCCGTAACGCGCCGTTGATGAGGTGACCGCGCGCATCCTGGCGGTAGATGTTCTGTTCCATGTGGATCCAGAGGCTGGTCAGGGCGTCTGGGCTGTTGTTGGTGTAGGTGATGATCTCATCGTTGTGCAACACCTTCGCGGCGGCATCGAGGGTGGCATGCATTTCATAATCGGCCTGGTTCTGCCAGTATGCGGGTCCGGGCGTGCCGTCGCTCGAGCGATAAGCGTTCACCGGATCAGGCAAGGTCAGCGGCGCGAAGGTAAGCCGCGGGTCGTAGGCTGGCCTGGTGGTTTGCGAGATCGCTAACGCAGTCACGATGGTGCTTCCCAGGGTGAGGACAGCACATGCCCTCAGCAGACGTTCAACATGCATTGTTTGGAGCTCCTGGCCTAAGAAATGGTCCTTAGCGGTTATCACAGCATATAGGCATTTGTTCGGCTTCAACTTTCACTTTCGCTTGCGCTCGATGATGGAAGAGCACACGTCACCTCTGGATGGATGTGCTATGGTCAACCAACTCTCCAGAGGGAATGCTTATGACTTTCAATTGCAGGACGGGGTATGCATCCCGCCTATTCGCGTTTAGTTGTCTGGCTGGTCTCCTGGGCGCCACCGCCTGCAAACAGCAGACACCGGATACCCGGGCGGCCGATGTAGAAGCCGTCAAGAACCTGGATGCGCAATGGTCGAAAACGGCCGGCACTCATGATGTCGACGCGACCGTTGCGTACTATAGCGACGACGCGGTTTTGCTTGCGCCCAACCAACCCATCCTTACAGGTAAGCCGGCGCTACGCGCCTCATGGGCCACACTGCTGAGCCCCAACAACGATCTCAATTGGCATGCGACGCACGTCGAGGTGGCGATTTCTGGCGAGCTGGCCTATCTCACTGGTACCTACCAGCTGACGGCCAAAGATGCGCAGGGGCACGCTTCGCTTGATCGCGGGAAGATCATCGAAGTCTTCAGGAAGCAGCCAGACGGCACGTGGAAAGTGGTAGCCGACATGTACAACTCGGATTTGCCGGCGCCGCCCGC
>CAZZVD010000402.1:0-2592 GCA_964657465.1 uncultured Acetobacteraceae bacterium
ACCACGGTGTGCTCGTGCCAGGGGATGGCGAAGAGCACGCGGCCATCGCTGGTGTGCGGCACCATGATAGCGGTCTCACCCCGCAGGAAAGACTTTTCGAATACCAGGTGGATGCCCTGGCTGGGCGCGATCATGGCCTGCGCGTCTGGCTCGGCCAATCGCCGCACGTCATCGGCGAAAATGCCGGCGGCGTTGACGACCACGTGGGCTGGGATGGTGAGGCGCTGGCCGGTTTCGCTGTCAACCGCCACCACACCGTTTGCGAAACCGTCTGCGCCCCGGGTGATTTCGACCACTGGCGCGTAGTTCAACAACACCGCGCCCTCATCGGCTGCGGTGTCCGCCAGGTGGATCAGCAGGCGGGTGTCGTCAAATTGACCGTCGTAGTAAATCACGCCGCCGCGCAGGCCTTCAGTTTGGATGGTCGGTAACCGTTGCAGTGTCTCTTCCCGCGAGAGCAGGCGAGACTTGCCAAAGCCATACTTGCCGGCCAGCAGGTCATACACCTTCATGCCGATGCCATAGAACGGTGCTTCCCACCAGGAGTAGTTCGGCACCACGAACCCCATGTCGTGGACCAGGTGGGGAGCATTTTGACGAAGCAGGCCGCGTTCTTTCAGGGCTTCCATCACCAGCGAGATGTTGCCTTGTTCCAGGTAGCGGACGCCGCCGTGCACCAGCTTGGTGCTGCGGCTGGAGGTGGCCGATCCGAAATCCATGCGCTCGAGCAGCAGTACATCGAGTTTGCGATTGGCTGCGTCTACGGCGACGCCTACGCCGGTCGCGCCACCGCCGATCACCACAATGTCCCAGGGAGTTGTGCGCGCCTGTACCAGGGCCAGCATTTTGCTGCGATTCATCTATGCATCTCCTTCATGCCAGTTCCTTGATCGCTCGACGGCGCGCTTCCAGCGTTCGCGGCTGGCGGCGATTTTCTTTTGCCCGCTTACGGGTTCGTAGCGCGTGTCCGCCGCGCGCAGTTTGCGGATCTCTTCCGGGCTGTTCCAGAAGCCGACGGCCAGCCCGGCGAGATAGGCGGCGCCAAGGGCTGTGGTTTCGTTGACTGCGGGGCGGATGACCGGGACTCCGAGAAGGTCGGCCTGGAACTGCATCAGCAGATCGTCGACTGCGGCGCCTCCATCGACGCGTAATTCCTTGAAGGGGCATTTGGTTTCTGCGTCCATCGCCTCGATCACATCCGCCACCTGGAATGCGATGCTCTCTTCTGCCGCGCGAGCGATGTGGCCGGGTTTGGTGCCACGGCGCAGGCCGATCAGCAGGCCGGTTGCGTATGGGTCCCAGTACGGGGCGCCGAGGCCAACAAATGCGGGGACCAGGACGACTCCGTCGGAATCTTCGACCGTGGAGGCGAGGGCATTCACCTCCGATGATCTCTGTATCAGGTGAAGGCTGTCGCGCAGCCATTGCACCACCGCGCCGCCAATGAAGATGCTGCCTTCGAGTGCGTACTCCAATTGTTTATCGAGGCTGCAGATCAACGTGGTGATCAGTCGTTTTTCAGACAGCACGAACTTTGTGCCGATGTTCTGCAGCAGAAAGCAGCCGGTGCCGTAGGTGTTCTTGGCATCGCCGGGGTGCACGCACAGTTGACCGAAGAGTGCTGCCTGTTGATCGCCCGCGATGCCGGCGATCTCGGTGGTTTCGAGGCCGAGTGAAGTGGTCACCTGGCCGATGCGTTGGCTCGACCAGACTACTTCGGGCATCATGCTTTGCGGGATGCCGAAGAGCTTCAGCAGGTCTTCATCCCACTTGTCTTCGACGATGTTGTACAGCATGGTGCGCGAGGCGTTGGTGCGATCGGTGACGTGCTTTTTTCCGCTGGTCAGGTTCCAGATGAGCCAGCTGTCTACGGTGCCGAATGCGAGTTTTCCGGCTTCTGCTTTTTGCCGGGCGCCGCTTACGTTCTCGAGTATCCAGGCGATCTTTGAGCTGGAGAAGTAGGGGTCGATGAGCAGCCCTGTTTTCTGGCGGACCATCTCTTCGATGCCATCGGCTTTCATTTGCTGGCAACGTTCCGCGGTGCGGCGGTCTTGCCAGACGATGGCGTTGTAGATGGGTTTGCCGTCAGCGCGGTCCCACACGATCGTGGTTTCGCGTTGGTTGGTGATGCCCAGGCCGGCGAGGTCGCGAGCGCGCAGACCGGCTTTGCCGAGGACTTCGACTACGGAGCTCAACTGCGAAGTCAGGATATCGAAGGGGTCGTGTTCTACCCAGCCGCCCTGGGGGTAGATCTGGTCGAACTCATGATGCGCGTGGGCGACGATGTTGCCGTCTTTGCCAAACAGAATGGAGCGAGAGCTGGTGGTTCCCTGATCGAGCGACAGAATATGGTCCATACCACCCCTTGTCCTTGAGCCTAAGCTTTTTGGCAGCGAGGAGAGTTATAGAGGAGCGACGATGGGCGCGTCAAAGGGCTGAGATGTTCCCTTCGTTCCCATCCACAAGTCCTGGATTGGCTCCGTGCCGGGTGCCCCATATCCAAATGTGTTTGCCGGGGAGAGGGGTGCCGGTTGAGTGCAGTGAATTCCCACATCTCCCGACTGGAAAACGTCGTGAGATATGGGGCACCCC
>CAZZVD010000403.1:0-2557 GCA_964657465.1 uncultured Acetobacteraceae bacterium
AAAATCTCCATCAGCTCCTGCGGAGGCACAACCTCCAGCTGGGCGTACGTACAGTCCTGTGGCTGCTTGTCCGTCCGCCATCTGCGAAAATGCGCGAGGTGGCGGAAGCGAGCTCCTTGCATATGCTCATACGCAACTTCGACCACCAGTTCAGGCCGCACTGGTTCCCACGATAGGTCCTTTCCCTGGCTCCAGCGGCTCTGCCCGCCCGGCATTCGCTGCTCGGCCGCAGCATCCGCTTCTGCCCAACTCTTCCAGGGATGATCGGCCAACGCATCTTTCCGGTAAGGCTGCAGGAAGCCGGTCAGCTCGCGCCGCTTTTCCGCCGTGAAACTGGCGCACACGCCCACATGCTGCAGAGCTCCCTCGTCGTTGAACAAGCCCAGCAGCAGCGAACCCACCTGCGTTCCCTCTCCGGTCTTATGCCAGCGAAAACCAGCCACCACGCAATCGCAATCGCGCTCATGTTTCACCTTGAACATGACCCGCTTATCGGGTTCGTAGATGCCGTTCGCGGGCTTGGCAATCACCCCATCCAGTCCGGCGCCTTCAAAGCGCTGGAACCAATCGGAGGCGGTCTCCACCTCGTGGGTCGCCGGTGTAAGGTGCAGTGGCGGGGCAGCAGAAGAAAGAAGCCCTTCCAGTTCGGCCCGGCGACTTTCGAACGGCACCCCAGTCAGATCGTGATCGCCCACGCACAGCACGTCGAAGAACACCATCGATGCGGGCGTCTGCTTTGCCAGCAGCTTGATTCGCGATGCAGCCGGATGAATGCGCAACTGCAGCGTCTCGAACTCCAGGCCGCGCGGCCCTGCAATGACGATCTCGCCATCCAGCACACAGCGAGCAGGCAACTGCGCAGCCAGGGTTTCGACCAGCTCAGGAAAGTAGCGGTTCAACGATTTTTTGTCGCGGCTCTGGATGAGGATCTCGTCGCCATCCCGAAAGATGAGCGCGCGAAATCCGTCCCACTTCGGCTCAAAGATCCACCCTTTGCCGGCGGGTATCTCTGCCACGCGCTTGGCCAACATCGGCGGAACAGGCGGATTCACAGGAAGTTGCATGCCCCCCATGCTATACCGCGCTACTTGCGAAGAAAGTTCAGCAAATCGGCATTCAGCTTGTCAGGCATGGTGGCGATCAATCCATGGGGCGCCCCATCGTATTCAAGGAGCTCGGCGTGGCGGACAAGGGCAGCAGTTCGCCGGGCTGAAACACTCGCCGGCACGGTTTCGTCCGCTGCGCCGTGCATGATCAGCGTGGACACGGTGATACCGGCAAGATCGCTGCGGAAGTCGGTCTCGCTCCATGCCCGGACCAGGTCGATCGTTGCTTTGGGAGATGCGGTGAGCGCCATTGCCTGAGTAAACCGCAGAAACGGTTCGGACACGGCGTGATGCACCAAGGTCCGCCCGTAAAATTTGGGCCAGAACTGCTCCAGGAAGGCCGGCCGGTCCTTCTTCAGGGCTTCGACGATGCCATCGAAGACAGACTTATCCACCCCCTCCGGGTTGTCGCTGGTCTGAAGCAGGAAAGGCGTCACCGTCCCGATCAGGACAGCCTTCGCGACCCGCCCATTCGCCCCGTACTTACTTAGGTAGCGCGCGACCTCACCACCCCCCATGGAGAAACCCACCAGCGAAGCGCCCTGGATATCGAGCGTGTCCATCAGCGTAGCCAGATCACTCGCCAGGGTGTCGTAGTCATAGCCCGCGAAAGGCCAGCCGCTGCGGCCAAAGCCCCGCCGGTCATAAGCGATCACACGGAACCCGCTCTCCGCCAGCAGGCTCGCCTGGTACTCCCAGCTGGCAGAAGTCAGCGGCCAACCGTGGATCAAAATCACCGGAGCGCCCGTGCCCCAGTCGTAGTAGTAGATTTCCGTTCCATCCTGTGCTTTTACAAATGGCATTGCGCGATCCTCCCGGCGTTTGGATGCATGCGGCTGGCGCGCACGATCCTGCGTGATCTGATTGTAACGCTGCGTACGCTTTGCTCACCCTGCGCATCTATGACAGGCAGGACGGCAGCAGGCTCAGGAGAGGTATATGCAAAAGCAGAAGAGTATTGTCCGTGGCGCGCTGGCAGGCATCGTTGGCGGCCTGGCAGCATCATGGATCATGAATGAGTTCATGACGGGCTTAGGGCCGTCGCTGCAGAAAGCAGTGCAAAGCAACGGGGAGAACCAACAGCCAGAGACGCACACTGGCCCGGAGAAGAGAGATGCCACGGTAGAGACCGCGGACGCGATCGCGCACGCCGCCACCGGGGAGCATCTCTCTCCAGAGCAGCAGGAAAAAGGCGGACCTATCGTGCACTATGCGTTCGGGGCCTTGTCTGGCGGCGTTTACGGCGCGCTGGCAGAGTACTCGCCCACCGTACGTTCCGGCCTGGGCACCAGCTTTGGCGGTGTCTTGTTCAGCGCCGCGGATTTGCTTGCCGTGCCGGCATTCAACCTTGGGCCCTGGCCGACGGACCAACCCGCCTCCGCGCAAGCCACACCCTTCGCGGCGCACATTGTGTACGGCGTGACCACCGAGGTGGTGCGGCGACTGGTGCG
>CAZZVD010000404.1:0-2517 GCA_964657465.1 uncultured Acetobacteraceae bacterium
TCGCAATGGAAGCAGATGGCGGAAGCTGTGGCACGCGTGATGTGGCCTGCCGCTGAGGAGAGCTGAGATGCGATGGTGGCAGATCTGGAAAGGAACTGCGAAACGGGATGCCGACCTTGAGCGGGAGCTTCTTTCCGATCTGGAATTGGAAGAGGAAGAGCAGCGGGAGCGTGGGCTATCCGCAGAAGAAGCTCGTTCTGCAGCACGGCGCGCCTTCGGCAACACGGCGCTGATTCGCGAGCAGACGCGCGCCTCCTGGAGCAGGATCTGGCTGGAGCGGCTGGTCCGCGACATGAAGTACGGCACGCGCACGCTACTGCGTTCGCCCGAGTTTGCTATCGTCTCCGTGCTGGTGATGGCGTTGGGCATCGGCGCGACTACATCGCTCTTCACCATGGTGCGTGCCGTGCTGTTGCGGCCGCTGCCGTTTCGCGATTCCGGCAAACTGGTAATGCTCTGTGAGCATTACCGCCACAACGATGGCGACGGATTCAATGCGGTTGCGCCAGGCGACTATCGCGACTGGCGCAGCCAGACCCACGGCTTTGAAGACATGGCGGCGATGCGCGGCTACGGAGGCATCCTCTCCGGTGTGCATTCCGAACTGCCAGAAGTCGTTCAGAGCGCGGGCGGCTCGGCCAATCTCTTTCCGCTCCTCGGCGTAACTGCCGCCTTTGGCCGCCTCTTCACCGAGACTGAAGATCGGCCGAAAGGCGAGCCCGTAGTCCTGCTTACCTGGAGCCTCTTTCAACGCCGCTTTGCCGGAGATCCTTCGATCATCGGCAAACAGATTCATCTGGACACCGTCCCGACTACTGTCGTTGGCGTACTACCCAGCTGGTTTACCTATCCTAACGCGCGGATCCAATACTGGATGCCCTACGCGCAGACTTTCTCAGAAGGTGACTACGACATGCACGCCGGCCACCAGAGCGAGGTGGTAGCACGGCTGAAGCCGGATGTAAGCGTAGAAGCAGCGACGCACGAAGTGAGCGCGGTGCAGTACCAGATTTATCTCGCCCATCCTACCAAACCCATCGCTGAAGATGTCTGGTCCAGGCCGATGATCGACGACCTGGTGAGGAACGTACGCGCACAGCTGCTAGTACTGCTGTGCGCGGTTGGCTGTATGTTGTTGATCGCCTGCCTCAATCTTTCGAACCTGCTGGTAGCGCGGGCTGCATCGCGTCGCAAGGAGGTTGCCATCCGCGGATCACTGGGCGGCAGCCGGCTTGCTTTAATTCGCGAGCAGATGACAGAAAGCCTGCTCATCTGTGTGGCCGGCGGCGGACTCGGCCTGCTGCTGTCGCTCGCTTCAACACAATGGCTCGCGGCGCACTGGCGCAATCTGCCTCGTGCTGACTCCGTCCACGTTGATGGATGGGTACTCACTTTTGCTGCCGGTCTGGTACTGGCGACGGGCCTGATGGCGGGTCTGGTACCGGCGATTTCTTCCACCGGCAAGGAGCTGCTCTCGGCGCTGAGGGAATCTTCACGATCCGCCACTGGCGGTGCCTCGCGAGCACGGTTGCGCAAGACGATGCTCACCGTCGAGATCGCGCTCACGGTCATGCTGCTGATCTCGGCCGGGCTGCTTTTCAAGAGCTTTCTGCACCTGCGCATGGCGGATCTGGGCTGCCGCATCTCTCACGTAATCACCATGAAGTTTGGCCTGCCGGAAGTCCAATACGACACACCCGAAAAGGTGATGCTCTTCCATCAGTCGCTACTTGAGCGCGTGCGCCGGCTGCCCGGCGTGCGCGGCGCGGCGCTCGTGTCCGTTGCGCCTGGATCAGGGCCCCAGGGAGACAGAGTTTTCACGATCCTCGAAAAGCCCGCACCCAGTTACACCCTTCAGTACGACGCCACCGCCCTTACCGCCGGCCCGCAGTACTTCAGCGTCATGCAGATTCCGCTGCTTCGCGGCCGGGTCTTCACGGAACACGAGCGACTCGACAACGACCGTTACGTTATCGTCAGCAAGCAATTCGTAGATCTGTATTTCTCGGGCGACGACCCCATTGGCAAACACGTCCGCGTGGACTGGGATGACAGTGGACAAATCTACGAGATCATCGGCGAAGTTGGCGACACGATCTACGACGTTACTAAGCCAGTCGAGGCCGCCATGTACTTTCCGATCCTCTCCGGCATTCCGGATGTCACCCGTGAGGCTACCATCGTGGCCTGGACTTCCATCGATCCACTGGCCATGTCGACACCGATTCAGCAGCAGATTTCGGCGCTCGAACCGGAGCTGCCTGTCTCCAATGTGTTGACCATGGATCAGGTTCTCGGCAAGTCCACGGCCACTCAGGGTTTCGCGGCAAATCTGGTACTGGCCTTCGCCGGCCTGTCACTTCTGCTGGCCGCAGTAGGCCTGTATGGAGTGCTTTCCTACCTGGTCACGCAGCGCGTGTCGGAAATCGGCATCCGCATAGCCCTCGGCGCGCAACGGGAGCAAATATTGAGTCTTATCCTATTCGACGGGCTTCGGCCGGCGCTCCTCGGGCTGAT
>CAZZVD010000405.1:0-2492 GCA_964657465.1 uncultured Acetobacteraceae bacterium
TATCTCACGACGTTTTCCAGTCGGGAGATGTGGGAATTCACAGGACCCAACCGATAACTCCTCGATGCTCCGATACTTCTCCGGAAAAGAAATAGGAAAAAGCCCGCTCGAAGCAGTGGTCACACTAACTGGGTCCAGAAACCAGCCCAACAGAAAAGCCCCATGCAAACCATTCCTGGCTCGCATGGGGCTTTATGCCAAAGTGAAGACGTCGCTCGTCAAATAAATTTACTTCTCTGAAGGGCTGTCGTCCGCCTGCAGATCGCCAAGCGCGTACTGAATCCCTGCCCGCAGGTGTTCCAGCATGGGAGTCATGGCGTACACCCGGTCGCTGTGGCCGTGACCTTCATAAAACACCCGGCCCTGACCTTCACGCCGGATGTAGCTCAGCGCATAGTCGTGATCGCTACGCGGATGCGCTTCTTTCGCTTTGTCTTCTTCGCTCATCTTGTCGTAATCGATGCTGGTCAAAACATGCACGTTCTTGCGTGTGAACGATTCTTGTACAAACGTGTACGTCTCGTCATGTATCTCGAATTCTTTGCCATCAAACATGGCGGTCAAAGGACTGTGCGGATCATCGATTTTGACGTAGATCAATTGTGGATCAGGCCAGTGAAACTTGAAGTAACCGCCAATGAGCGTATTGAACTCTGGCCATTGTTGAACGGGGTTAGATTCCAGGCCGAGACGCCGCGTATCAGGCGGCGGCAGCAACGAAGGAAATTGATTCACAAACAGGTCGCGGCTGATGTCGGCTGTGCCGGTAGTGGTGAGTTTCTGGGCCCAATCATCGGCGAGCGCCATCCATTCTTGTTTGCTGATCGTGTCGTCGTTATCTTTGTTAGCTGCGGTAAACATGCGTGCCGCGAGCACCAGCGCCGTCTGGTTGACGCCAGGCTTGCCGCTTTTTCGGGCTGCTTCACTGGCCAGGCAATCGGTGTGGTACGCATCCGACGCGGCATGGATGCCCGCAATGCCCTTACCGCCCCGCACAAAGCTCAGGAAGGCCGCGCGCCGGGCTGCCGTGACTGCCGGATCAGGATCATCCAGGAAGCACGCCGTGGTGCTATCGAGAAAGATGGCGTCGTACTGCTTCAGATTTGCCGCCGTGATGTCCGCCGCGTCGTAACTCACAGTCGTGCTCCAAAGATTGCCTTGCTTGCCAAGTGCTTCCACGGTTTTCGCGGCCAGCGGAATGGAGGCATGTACGAAGCCTCCCGCGCCGGTATGCGCCATCACCAGTACTCGGCGCGGCCTTCTGGGTTTGGCCCCAGGCGTCTTCGGCAAAGCCGCCATCATTGCATCGATCGAGGCTGGCGGGGCGGTCAACGGCGTCGAGTTCCCCACCGGGTTGAAAGTACTCATCTGGCCGGGCTTAACGACCGGCGCAGGCAACAGACCACCCAGTCCATCCATAATCTGTGTTTGCGTCAGGCTGCCGGAATGATTGGTGTCCCATTCCGTAAACCACGTGGCAAAGCCTGCCTCAAGCTCCTGCCGGGTAAGGCTTCCGTTCTTATCGCCATCGAGAGCAGTGAATAGTGTTTGGGCAGTGCGCCCCCCACCTGGCCCTTGCGCACCCAACCTTGCGATGCCAGTTACCAGCAGCATTGCAGTGCCGGCCCAGATACATGTACTTCCCAGAATTCGTGTTTGTCTCATAAATTTGACCGCAATGAGTCTATCGCGGATGGCGCGTGCGGCGCACCCCATCCCGTGTGATCATTGAGAAATGCCGGTTACTTTCATCCGCCATGGCCAAAGCACTGCCAACGCAGGGATCCCAGCCCTGGACGTTGCGAGCATTCCACTTACCGATTTGGGGAGGGAGCAGGCAGAAGCGCTGGCCGCCAGCTGGGCCGTTGTTCCGTTGCTTATTGCTGTTTCCCCTTTTCAGCGCACCCAACTCACGGCGGCGCCGACCATGCGAAGATTTCCTCAAGTACCGGTTGAAGTTCTGCCCATGCAGGAGTTCAGCTACCTGCAGCCTGGCCGATGGACAGGAACAAGTTATGTGATGTCTGAGGTGGAGCGATATTGGACCGCATGCGACAGCGAATACTGCGATGGTCCGGGCGCAGAGAGCTTTTCCATGCTGCTGCGCCGGGTCGAGAGGACACTGGCGCGGCTCGCGAAATTGCCAGAAAGCGGTCTCGTGCTCGCTTTCAGCCATGGGCATTTTATGCAGGCCGTGCGACTCAGCCTGCTGCACCCTGAATGGACTGACCAGCGGAAAATGGAGCGATTTTGGGATTTCGATAGCCAGCATCCTTTTGCGAATGCTGAGACCATGCAGCTAAGGCGAACCGCGGCCGGAGTATGGAATGTGGAAGCGCGATTGCAGGCAGTCTAGCAGGCTGCGTAAAATCCTGCTTTGTATCAGGCCAGGACTTTAGTCATGCCGCAAAACGATTGAAAATACACTGGGCTTTTAGCCCCTGCAGTACTCCTCGATGTGCCGATGTGCAGTTTTTCCGCAGCCCGCTAGC
>CAZZVD010000406.1:0-2466 GCA_964657465.1 uncultured Acetobacteraceae bacterium
GCCTGCGCGATCGCGTCTGTGTTGGTGTGGGCGACGTCTCTCCACATGGAGTACGGGCTGGCTCCCAGGCGGGTCATCTCGCGCAGCGCGCGGCCGCCGATGGCGCGGACATCGGCGGCTTCGCCGAAGTGATCCTGCAGCATGGCGCTGAGAGCGGTGGCAAGAAATTGAGGCAGGTGGCTGACCCAGGCGCAGATTTCATCGTGCCGTGCTGCCTGGATATCCATGGTGCGGCTGCCGAATTTCTCCACCCAGGCGCGCCATTCTGCGGCCAGCGGATGACCGGCGAACTCGGTAAACAGCCAGACTGCGTTGCTGAAGAGCAGTCCATCCGCATGCTCCGCGCCGCTCACTTCTTTGCCGGCCATGGGGTGGCCCGGCAGAAAGCCAGCCTGATCCGAGGCGCCGAAGAGTGGGATCGCCCGTTCAGTGATTGCTACTTTTACGCTGCCTACATCCGTGACCAGTTGATGGGGCTGGAGTCGCGGAGCCAGTCGCTCGAGCCACTCTTCGATGGAGAACACTGGCCCGCTGAGCAGGATCAGGTCGCTGCCTGCGGCTGCTTGCAGAGGATCGTCCGCAGCTACATCGATCGCGCCTCGATCGAGCGCGATCTGCAGTTGCGCGGGGTGCCGGTCCCAACCAACAATCTGACCCGGGAACCGGGCAGCGCGGAGCGCCAGCCCGGTCGAAGCACCGATCAGACCGCTGCCGATGATCAGGACTTGCTTGATCGCCATGGCGTGCAGTTCCTAGCGGCCGATGACGGGGATCTCCGCTCGTACGGTGCGGCCAACGATGGGAGCGAGGGCGCGCAACTTCTCCATCAGTTCTTCGAACTGATTCGGAAACAGTGATTGTGCTCCATCGGAGACGGCCTTGTCCGGGTTGGGATGTACTTCGATCAACAGTCCATCACAGCCGGCGGCCACAGAAGCCAGCGCCATGGCGCCTACCTTGTCACGCAACCCGATGCCGTGCGAGGGATCCGCCATCATGGGCAGGTGGGAGAGCTTCTTGATTACGGGGATGGCGGAAATATCCATCGTGTTGCGGGTGTAGGTTTCGAAGGTACGAATGCCGCGCTCGCAGAGGATCACATCGTAGTTGCCGCCGGAGAGGATGTACTCCGCCGAGAGCAGCAGCTCTTCAATGGTGGCGGCGATGCCGCGCTTCAGCAGGACAGGCTTGCGGACCAGGCCCAGTTCGCGCAGCAGGTTGAAATTCTGCATGTTGCGGGCGCCCACCTGGAAAAGGTCGATGTAGGGCAGCATCAACTCGATCTGCGAGATTTCCATGACCTCGCTGACGATGAGCAAGCCTGTGCGGTCGCCCACTTCCCTGAGCAGCTTGAGTCCTTCGAGCCCGAGTCCCTGGAAGGAGTAGGGCGAGCTACGCGGCTTGAAGGCGCCACCACGGAGAAACGAAGCGCCGGCGGATTTCACCTGCTCGGCAACGGTAAAAATCTGGTCGCGCGACTCGACGGAGCAAGGGCCGGCCATGACGACGATTTCGTCGCCGCCGACCACGACGCCATTGGGAAAACGAACCTGGGTGCCACCGGGGCGCCAGCCACGACCGGCCAGCTTGTAGGGTGACGAGATGCGCACCGCTTCCGCGACGCCGGAGAGCAGCTGAAAATCCTTGTGGTCGAACTGTGACGGTGTTCCTACCCCGGCCAAAACCGTTTGGATAGCTCCCGTGGTGCGGTGAACATTAAAACCGATCGCGACCAGACGTTCGATGACGCCCTGAATGTCTTCTTCGGTCGCTGTTTCCTGCATGGCAACGATCATGATTGCTTTCCTATCTCTCCAGTGTTGCGTGGCACGGCTGCGGACGCCAACTCGTCTTTTTGCAACGCGCGCATGACATCGATGATGCGTTCGTAGATGTGGGTCAGCTCAATGTCAGGTAAGGGTCCCCGATTTGCGGCGCGCACGTTTTCGAAGATGACGCGTTCGCGGTTCGGTTCATAGACGGGTAAAGAGGTGGAGCGCTTTAATTTACCAATCTCCTGCGCGGCCTTTGCGCGCTGACTGATCAGAGCTACGATTTCGCGATCCAATTCATCTATTTTTGTTCGCCAGTCGACAATATCCATGCACTTCCTTTGGTATCTCCGAAGCCTTCCTAAAATGATACGGTACGGTCGCCTCGATGCAAGGGAGTTTGCTGGTGAATCTTGGGTATTTGCTGCCTGGTCGGCAGCTTCTCTGCAGATAAAGCCGCCGTCGAGGGCGCAGCCTGAGCCGCGAACACTTCCGCCGAACCGCGGTGAATTCCCACATCTCCCGACTGGAAAACGTCGTGAGATATGGGGCACCCTAGCCTTCTTACCGGTTTAGCTTTTTACGAGCGATTGGACGTTAGGCCGCAGGCCCTGCAGGAAGGCTGAGATTTTGGCGGCCTCGGTGCCGGGATCAGCCCGTTCGATGATGGAGACGATGGCACTGCCAATCACGG
>CAZZVD010000407.1:0-2458 GCA_964657465.1 uncultured Acetobacteraceae bacterium
CCGAAGAAAGACGACAAGAAGGACCAGAAGAAACAGGACAAGCCGCAGCAGGGGGACAAGCAGGACAAAGCCAACCCACCCAAAGCCAACCCATTATGACCAACCCCTTCGTCGGCCCGGAAAGGAATAACTGGGTGCCCGCCGCAACTGGAAGCGCCCTGGATCTCTTCCTCGACAGAGAAGCCTCCCGCAGGCTTCCCTTTTCCCCCTGGAAAGGCCCACAGCGCCCGCGCCGCTAATCGCAAAAAACATCGAATTTTATCCAACTTTACAAATCAACCCCGGCCACGGGAGGCGCGCCTATGAATGAACGGACGAGTTCGCGAACAGCTTGTATCGGACCTGACAGACACTCGGCGATCCTGCAGCAACAGCACTCACAGGAAGCTAAAGAGAATCTTGCCCGGAGCCATATTCATTCTTAAAAACCGGGCTATAGAGATCCTCCGATGGCTGAAAAATTTCTTGAAATCATGAGTTTATTGCGCTACGATCCATCTGATTCTCGCAAGAGGAGAAACAGTCTGCGCGGCAATGCGTGGGAAAGTTGGCCCTGCTCCGGAACGCGTGTGCGATTCTAAGAACGGCAACTCCAAGCGCAATGACTGCAGGCCTGGTTCGACTCTTCCGCTTCTGCTGTCAAACAGGTGGGCACGTTTTGAAAAACGTTAAAACCTGCTTCGCGGTCCTCGCTCTTCCGGCACCGCCATGCCGCTGCTTAACAACACCAACCTTGAAAATGGAGCATCGTTGCAGCTTCGAGCCGAGTTCTACAACACCTTCCATAAAATAAACTTCGGGATGCCGGACTCCGGCTTGACCGCTACGGGTGCTGGGCAAACTCATTTGGGCCCAGAGCCCACGGATACCGCAAACGTCACTTAAATTCCTTTTCTAAGTCGAGTTCGTACAAGCGTTCTTGGTTGCGTGTTAAAGCTCTCAATTCGGTAATCATGGTGCCTCACAGGAGTGGATCAGTATGGAAGTCTCAGAGAACGGTGTCACCTCTTTCACCTCGGGAAACATGAAACTGGAAGTTCACCCAAGCCGACAGGCCGCTGGGGAAGCGGCTGCGCGCGCTGCGGCAGAAGAAATGCGCCGCCTGGCCCAGCAGCAACACAACATAGGCGTCATCTTTGCCACCGGCGCTTCACAATTCGAAACCCTGGCCAGTCTCACTTCCCTGCGCGGGCTGCCCTGGGACCAGGTGCAGGGCTTCCATCTGGACGAATATGTAGGCATCGACGAAAACCACCCAGCCTCTTTTCGCCGCTATCTGCGGGAGAAGCTGACCGACCGGGTGCGCATGGCGAACTTCTTCGAGATCGACGGCAGTGCAGACGACTTAAAAGCGGTTTGCGACGAGTACGTCCGCAAGCTGAATGGGGCCGGCCCGCAACTCTGCCTTCTCGGTATAGGTGAAAACGGGCACCTGGCGTTCAACGATCCCGCCGAGGCGGACTTTCACGATCCTCAAGCGATGAAGGTAGTGCAACTGGACCAGGCATGCCGCCAACAGCAGGCTGCGGAAGGCTGGTTCCCAAGCTGGCAACAGGTTCCTGAGCGAGCGCTCACCCTCACCATTCCCACGCTATTCCGGGTGCCTAAGTTGATCGCCTCGGTCCCTGGAAGCAGAAAAGCAGAAGCAGTGCGACGCACGCTGCAAGACCCTATCAGCACGGATTGTCCCTCGACCCTTCTTCGCACTCACCCCGATGTAACGATTTACCTGGACGTGGAATCGGCAGCCGGGCTGGAAGGCGTTTCGTTGCCCCGGTAAAGACTACAGTCGAGGTGTAGATCGAATCCACAGAACCCACGCACCAGTCTCAATCGCTGCTCCATTGCCCCCGACAAAAGGATTCAACCCGAAAGGTGCATCCATGCCTGAGAAGAATGAACAAGAACTCGATCGCCGCACATTCATGAAGCAGGCCGGAGGAGCAATGCTGGCTGCCGGCATGACGGCCAAATCCTATGGACGCGTGCTCGGCGCCAACGATCGCATACGGCTGGGTCAGCTCGGTTGCGGTGATCGCAGCGAAGGCCACGTTCATATGGTGCAGCTGGCTTCTAAACAAATGCCGGTGGAAACAGTGGCGGTATGCGATCTGTGGAGCATGGCCCGCGAGCGCCGGGGCGCACAGGTCAAAAAAGCATTCAACCTGGAACCACAAGCGTACAAGTACTCCGAAGAGATGTTGGCCAACAAAGACATCGACGGTGTGATGATCGCGACCGGTGATTTCCAACATGCGAAGCTCTGTATCGAGGTGGTGAAGGCGGGGAAAGACTGCTACGTGGAGAAGCCCTTCGCCAACGTTTTGTCAGAGGCTATCGAAGCCCGCGACACGGCCAAGAGTAGCAAACAGGTGGTGCAGGTTGGCACGCAGCATCGCAGCCGATGATTGGGGACAGACGAAATAACCCCCAAAAAGCTTAAAGCCAGCTTTAAGGA
>CAZZVD010000408.1:0-2368 GCA_964657465.1 uncultured Acetobacteraceae bacterium
CCCCATATCTCACGACGTTTTCCAGTCGGGAGATGTGGGAGGGCTTTTACCCTCTCCGCTTCGCAAAACTGTCCGACGGAGACGAGTTACTGCCATGGTCAACGTACAATCATCTATCGCAAGGAGCACGACAACCATGGCCACTCCGCCAAATCTCCCACAACTCAAAGAAGGAATGCGCGCCACCTGGATGGCCGGCGATTTCGGTAAGATCGCGGAGTACACCGCCGAAGAAGCTGACTATTACGTAGACACCTTAGGCATCACCAAGGGGCTGCGCGTGCTGGACGTAGCCTGCGGTTCCGGCAACCTCGCGATCCCCGCGGCCCGCAAGGGCGGCGATGTGACCGGCGTGGACATCGCTCCCAATCTGCTTCGCCAGGCGCGGCACCGGGCCAACGAAGAAAACCTCACCATCCACTTCGAAGAAGCGGATGCCGAAGACCTGCCCTTCGGCGAAGGCGAGTTCGACCTGGTGATGAGCATGTTCGGCGCCATGTTTGCGCCTCGACCCGACCGCGTGGCTGCGGAACTGGCGCGGGTGTGCCGGCGCGGAGGAAGGATTGCGATGGCAAACTGGACCCCACAAGGTTTTACGGGAAAGCTGTTCCGTTTGACGAGTGAGTACGCGCCACCGCCGCCTGGTCTTGCACCACCCGTGCTTTGGGGCGATGATGCAACGGTGCGTGGCCGGTTTGCAGCCGTTGGTGTGGAAATCGTGGCGATGAAACGGCGCTCCATGCTGTTCGAGTACCCTGAACCGCCAGCCGGCGTGGTGCAATTCTTCGCCGAATACTTTGGCCCAACCCGTATGGCATTGGCACGCATGGACCCGGCGACACAAGCCGCTCATAACCAGGCGGTGGAAAAATTGTGGGTGGAGCACAATCAGTCAGAAAGCGGCAAGACGCTTATCCAGAACGAATACCTAGAAGTGGTGGGTAAGCGCAACTAGAGGCGCTTACTGCCCGCACTCCGCGAGCCCGGCGAGGTTGCGTCCGTGGTGCCGCATGGCTGCTTCGAGTGTGGCGGTGGTGTGAGCCCAGGTTTCATCCCCCGCGTCGACATGGCCGGGCGTTCCGGTAAAGACGATGGCTTTCTTGCTGCCGCACAGTTCCAGGGACTCGCCCGCCCGTGCCGCCGGAAATTTCGCCAGCAGTGCTGGATCGCCATACAGGGGAACGCCATCGATGGCGACCATGCTCACCTGCGCAGCGGTTGCATGGGCGAGTATCCACCAGGCGTCATGTTTGGTTGCGTCTGCCCCAGGTTCAATCACCAGCAGGTCGGCGTCTAATCCAGGTCGCAAGGCGCCGACGCTGTTACTGGCACCTACTATCTCCGCGGGCACGGATGTGGCCATGTCGACCAGTTCGCGATCGGTAAACGGGCTTGGCTTCTGGGTGTCGTTCCATGTGGCCGCGTAGTTCAGTTCTGCCAACAGTCCATCGCTGCCCGTCGGGCTCCAATCGGGCGAGAGTGCGATCTTCACGTGAGCCGCTTTGGCGGCAGCCACATCGGCCGTGTTGCCGTAGAGTTCAAGGTTGCTGCGCGGCGACCAGACCAGGCTGACGCCATGCGCGGCCATCTCCACAAAGTCAGGCGGTTGCAGTGCGACTCCGTGGATGAGCGCAACCCCGGGCACTAGCAGCCCGCGGCCTTTCAGCATGGCGAATTCGCGAGCGGCGGAAGCATCCTGGTGTCCGCCTTCGGCCAGGTGGATGAGAAAGGCGTTCAGTTGATGCTCGGTGAGCTGGCGGCGAATCCGCGCAAGATCCGGCTCCGGCGTTTGTAGCGGGAAAACATCGTAGGCCACACGCCAGGCGGGCTCTGTATCGAGGTTGTGCGCAAGGCCCGCACTGCAGCCTCCAGTCATGCTGCCGACCAGTGAGGTTTCTCCTTCTGTCACGGCCTTAACTTCAGCGTAGCGCTCCATTTCACATTCCAGGCCGTCGGCAACCAGGGCATGATGGGGCGACTCGATCAGCGTTTGATAGATCTGCTTCTTTTGCCAATCGTAGCGATTGCCGAACTCCTCAACCGGATGCCAGCGGGGGAAAATGTTGTAGGTGAGATGGTTGTGCAGGTCGATCAGCCCCGGCGCGATCACTCCGTGCGTGTCGATCACGGTGTCCTGGGGCGCGAGCTTCACCTCCGCACCCACCGCCGCGATCTTGCCCTGCCTTACCAGCACGATGCCGCGTTCCACCAAACCAGCCGGTGTCACGAGCGTGCCTCGCAGGGCATAGCTCTCCTGGGCTATGAGCGTGGGAGGGTCGATGAGACACAGGCTTGCAGCCAGCAAGAGGCAGAGGCGTGGCATGTTTGGCATGTGTTCATCGTATACATCAAAGCAGTTGGTACATCA
>CAZZVD010000409.1:0-2268 GCA_964657465.1 uncultured Acetobacteraceae bacterium
CCTGAATTGGCGAGCGGCACGGATCGCGTAGACGTGATCGCCGGTTTTGTCGATGCAGACATTTACGTGAATATCCAGGGAGATGAGCCGCTCATCACGCCTGCCCATATCGATGCCCTGCTCCGTCCCTTCGCGGTCAGCAGTGCCGAAGTCACGACGCTTTCCACCCCATGCTCACCCAGCGAAGTGAATGATCCAAACGTGGTCAAGGTGGTGACCGCAAGCGATGGACGCGCCCTTTATTTTTCACGGGCCGCGATTCCTTACAATCGCGGGGCGGCGCTCGCGCCGCGTAAGCACCTGGGCCTCTATGCTTATCGCAAGGCAGCCCTGCAACGGTTTGCCGCGCTGCCGCCGAGTCCGCTGGAATGCGCGGAACGCCTGGAACAGCTGCGCATGCTGGAAAACGGCATCAGCGTTTACGTCGAACACACCACGCTCGAGACCATCGGCGTGGATACGGAAGAAGATCTCGTCGCTGCGGAAAAGGTGTTGCTGCAACGGTCCGGGCAGTAGCTCGTGCCCATTTTGTGGCTTCCGCGATTGGGCACGAGTCTGCCAAGATAGAAGGGATGACCGTTCCCACAGCCAGCAAAATCTTTTCTGATCGTATTGGCCGCATCGAGATCTCGGCAACCATGGCCGTGACTGCAGAAGCAGCCAGGCTGCGCGCGCAGGGTGTGAAGCTCGCCGACTTCGGCGCGGGCGAACCACACTTTGCTACGCCGCGCCATATCAAAGATGCGGCGATCGCTGCCATCGACGGCAACTTCACCCGATATACCGTAGTCGCCGGCATTCCGGAGTTGAGGAAGGCGATTGTGCAGCGCCATGCCTGCGACTTCGGCTCTGACTACACACCGGATGAGGCGGTCTTCACCACCGGCGGAAAGCTGGCGCTGTTCAACGCCATCCAGGTGCTGGTCGATCACGGTGACGAAGTGATTCTGCCGGTTCCTTATTGGGTCTCGTTCAAAGACATCATTCAGTACGCGGGCGGCAAGGTGGTTTACCTGCTCACGGTGGAAGCGGAAAACTTCCGGATCACCGCCGACGCCATTGAGCGCGCCATCACACCACGCACCAAGGTGATCATTCTGAACTCGCCGTCAAACCCGGCCGGGTCGGTGATCTCGCCGGTGGACCTGGAACGCATCGTCAAGCTGGCGCACGCGCGCGGTATCTACCTGCTACTGGACGAATGCTACGTGTACCTGCAGTATGCGGGAGCGCCGGTTTCCGGCGGCTCGTTTGTCAAGGCAAAGGAGCACGTGATTGTGCTCGGTTCGCTTTCGAAGACCTACGCCATGACAGGCTGGCGCGCCGGCTTTGCCCTGGGGCCCAAACCCATCATCGCCGCCATGAGCAAGCTGCAGAGCCAGTCCACCTCTTCATCCGCAGCCTTCGTGCAGAAAGCGGCGATCGCGGCGCTGAGCGGCTCGCAGGAGTGCGTCACAGAAATGCGCGCCGATTACCTCCGGCTGCGCAACCGTATTCTTGAAGGCCTGACGGCGATCCCGGGAATCACCTGCACTAAGCCCGAAGGTGCGTTTTATGTGTATCCGAACGTGTCCTCGTTCCTGGGTAAACCTGGGGCCAGAAACACCACGGAACTGGCTTCACGCCTGCTGCAGGAAGCGCATGTGGTCACGGTGCCTGGCGAGGCATTCGGCACGCAGGAGCATATTCGCCTGTCCTACGCAGTCGCTCACAGTGACGTGGAAGAAGGCCTGGTCCGCCTGAAGAGCTTTTTCGCCAGCCTGTCGTAAGCACCCGAGATCAGGAGCAGATGAAATCAAAGTTTGAGTTCCACCCCATTATTCTGGCGGGCGGCAGCGGGACACGATTCTGGCCGCGTAGCCGTCGCTGGCGCGCCAAGCAGTTGCTGGTGCTCGACGGCGAGCGCAGCATGATTCAAAGCACGGTCGATCGCCTGGGCGACCTCGCCACTCCTGAGCAGGTGTGGGTGATCACCAACGAGCTGCTGGCGGGCGCCATTCGTGAGCAGTTACAGGGCTTGCTCAATGAGCAGATTATCTGTGAGCCGGCGGCCCGCAATACCGCGCCCGCAGCGGGCCTGGCGGCGTTCCTCATAGAGCGCATCGCGCCCGATGCCGTGCTGGGAGTATTTCCCGCAGACCACGTCATTACCGATGACCAGCAATATCGAGCCACCATCGAGAAGGCCATTGCGCTCGCGGCGGCGGGCGAAAACATTGTCGTGCTCGGGGTAAAGCCTGTGCGCCCCGAGACCGGCTACGGTTACAT
>CAZZVD010000410.1:0-2266 GCA_964657465.1 uncultured Acetobacteraceae bacterium
TCTCACGGCGCTCTTCAGCCGGGAGATGTGGGCGGGCTTTTACCCTCTTGTTCCTTAACGGAAGTTAGGAGGAAAGAGTTACCGGCGACCGGCAGTGAATTCCCACATCTCGCGAAAAACGAGCGAGATATGGGGCACCCGAGTTGGTTACGGAGCCGGGTTGCTCACCAGATTCTGCTGCAGGGCACGGTGGTAGACTTCCAGGGTTTTTGTCGTCATGGTGGTTGCGGTGAAGTGGGTGGCCCAGCGGGCGCGGCCGGCGAGCCCCATTTGCACGCGCAACAGAGGGTCCGCTATCAGGGTGGTTAAGGCTTCGCGCAGTCCGAGTACATCGCCAGACGGCACCAGCAGTCCGGTCTCCCCGTGCAGGACCGCTTCCTTGATCCCGCCTACATCGGTGGCCACTACTGGCAGACCGGCGCGCATGGCTTCCAGGATGCTGATGGGCATGGCTTCAAAGTGCGTGGACAAGACGAATAACTGCGCCTGCATGAGCAGACGGCTGACATCGGTGTCCGGAGCGACGATGCGGACACGGCCATGCAGTCCATAGGCATGCATCTGGGCGACCGCTAACTGTTGCAAACTTCCTTCGCCGACCAGGTGCAGACGCCACTCCAGCGAGAGCATGCCAGCCAGCGCCTGCAACAACGTTTGGTGATCTTTCTGGGCAGCGAAGCGGGCGACCATTACCAGCAACGGTGGCTGTGCTTGAATCGGACGGGTGCGGGGCAGCCTGGTTTCCGCTATGCCGTTGTGCACCACATCCAGCGAGGCCGGCGGACATACCCGGCAACGCTCGGCCAGCGCGCGCTCAAACTCACACACGTTGATCACCCGCGTGCCCAGGCGGCCTGCCAGATACTCGATGCAACGGAAGAGATAGATGGGCTCGAGCGTGCTGCGGTCGACCATGGACCAGCCATGCGGGGTGAAGACGCTGGGCAGATGACGCAGGCGGGCAGCAGCCCGGGCCAGCGAGCCGGCCTTGGCGGTATGCGCACACACGACCTCGGGCTGCAGGTGGCGCAAGACACACCACAGCGCAATCAGCGCGGCGAGATCGCGGTGAGGCCGCAGTGGTCGCACCAGGCTCTTGACCAGCACGCAGGGAATGCCAGCCTGCTGCATTTGGTGAGTGAAGATGCCGGCCGTCCCGGTGATGACCGTGACCTCATGCCCCAGCGTGCGTAACTGCAACGAGAGCTCGCGCACATGACTCTGGGCGCCGCCGAGAATGTCACCGCGGGTGAGCACGTGCACGATTTTCATTGTCCGGCGTCCTTGTTGCGGGGGCGGGGCAGCAAGGCAGAAGGGTTGAAGCTTTCGCTGCTCGGCGGCCAATACCAGCTGGAAAGCAAAGTCCAGAGACTGTTCCATTCCGCAATCTCGGTGCGCGAAGGAGCACGGGCCGCCTGGTGCCCGAGGTGGCGATCGGCCACAATCAGTGACGTGACACAGTTAGCCGCCAGCCGGGCGGCGGTCACGCTGACCAGCTGCAACTCCTGCCATGGATCGCGCGGGGCGCCGGGCGTGCGGCGCACGTTGCGCACGTGGAGAACCTTATAACGCAGAAGCTTGCGCAGCGAGGTCCGTTCTTTGCGATACCCCAGGAGAATGTCCGGCAGGTTGGCAAAGACGCTCTGCTCGTAACTGCGCAGCAGCAGCTCCTGATCCTGGGCGAGCCAGGCGTCTTCCTGGTAGCCCCAGCGGCGAAACCATTCGATACGGCCCATCCAGAGGGGGTGCCACAAGGGGAAGCCGCGGTAGGGCGCACGGGTGATCGCCGCGTGGTCTTCGGGTGGGCTAAAGCACCAGAGCGGGCGTCCGCGCACGCCAAAGACAATGGCCGCCCCGCTGCACAGGTCGACCTGCGGCTGATTGACGAGAAAGGCGAGCTGGGCGGCGAGCCGGTGGGGATAGGCCACATCGTCGGCATCCATGCGGGCGAAGTAGCGGCCGCGGGCACGATCGATGCACTGGTTCAGGCGGGCGGCCAGGCGGCGGCGCTCGCCGTCACTCCAGCAAACGATGCGCGGGTCGCGGAAACTGCGGGCGATAGCCAGGCTCTGATCGTTCGAACCATCGTCGCAGAGCAGGAGTTCAAAATCAGCAAACGTCTGATGCAGCAGCGACCGTATGGTCAGTTCCAGGGTGGCGGCGCTGTTGAAAAAAGGCATCGCGATGGAAATGAGGGGGGATGGCATGGTCTCTGACCTTGTGGATCCTGCTGGAACGCATGGGAAAGAGGGAAGAGGGGAGGAGG
>CAZZVD010000411.1:0-2202 GCA_964657465.1 uncultured Acetobacteraceae bacterium
ATCTTCAACCCACGCACGCGGAACTCCGCGAGCATGGGGCACCCGTCCAGGGATTTAGGCATTGTGGTCGGAAGCTGAGGGTTGTGGTGAGAAATCCAGGCTAGCGCGAGGCTAGCGCGCATTTCTCACCACAAGCTATCCGCTTGCTGGCGGAAGCACTCTACAGCCAACACGCGCATTAACACACTACGCGAGGGCATCCAGTACCAGGCCCGCGGCCTGCGAAACGCTGCCTGCTCCCAGGGTTAAGATCACGTCGCCTTCCCCAGCCTGGGCCACACTTCGTTTCACTGCTTCCTCAAACGATGGGGCGTACTGCACTTCTTTGCGGCCGATTGCTTTCACCAGGGCCGGCGTGTCGATGCCGGCAATTGGTTCTTCGCTGGCTGCATAGATGTCAAGGATTTGTGCCGTGTCCGCATCGGCAAAGGCGGTGGCAAAGTCGGCCATCAGGTCGCGTGTCCGGGTGTAGCGGTGCGGTTGAAAAATGACGTGCACGCGTCGGAACCCTGATTCTCGCGCGGCGTTCAAAGTAGCCCGGATCTCCGTCGGGTGGTGCCCGTAGTCGTCCACCACGGTCACCCCGTGGCGGGCTCCCTTCACCTGAAAGCGGCGATCGACTCCACGGAAGCCACGCAGCGCCTGGACGATACATTCGCTGGCCACATCAAGTTGCGCCCCGATAGCGACCGCCGCGGTTGCATTCAGTACATTGTGGCGGCCGGGTACGTTCAGCTCAAAGGGACCCAGAACCAGTCCGCCGGCAGCCACTTCAAATCGGGAGCGCACGCCCTCAGTCGCCGGCAGCATACGTAATACGTAATCAGCCTGCGATGACATGCCATAGGTAAATACCCGCCGATGCACCCGGGGCAGCAAGGCGGCCAGTTGCGGGTTGTCGATGCAGGCGGTGCATGCTCCATAGAACGGGACCCGGTCCATGAATTCGAGGAACGCGGATTCCACATCGGCCATGTCGCGGTAGCAATCCATATGTTCGCGATCGAGGTTGGTGACGACCGAAAGAATCGGCGAAAGCTTAAGGAACGACCGATCGCTTTCGTCCGCTTCGGCCACCAGGTATTGCGATTTGCCGAGCCGGGCGTTCGAACCGAGCGCATCGACTCGCCCACCCACGACCACTGTAGGGTCGAGGCCGCCCGCCGCCAACACGGTCGCGATCATCGAAGTGGTGGTCGTTTTGCCGTGCATACCGGCTACGGCGATGCCGTATTTCAGGCGCATCAGCTCGGCCAGCATCTCGGCCCGCTGGATGACGGGAATCTTGCGCTGCCGCGCTTCCATAACTTCCGGGTTCTGCTCGTTGACGGCAGAACTGGTCACCACCACGCCGGAACCGACCACATTGCCCGCGGCGTGTCCCTCGAACACAGTGGCGCCCAGAGTGGTCAGGCGGTCGGTGATGCTGGTGCGTCGCAGGTCCGAGCCGGAAACGGCATAGCCCAGGTTCAGCAGGATCTCCGCGATCCCGCTCATGCCAATGCCGCCAATACCAATGAAATGAACGCGTTGCGCCTTCGCAAACAAGGCCGGGGAGGGTACGTGCGGGGTGCTCACCCCACCTAATGTAGCAGCCGCCACGGGCTGCTCCCTGGGGAGGGACTCAGGCATCTAATATGTAGTACAACTTGCAAGCCCTAAAGAATGATGAGCGAAGCAAGCCGGTCGCCAAATTCCATGCGGGGCGCAACTTTTATCGGAGTCGGTGGTCTTAAGTAGTAGGCACCCAGAGTTAACCAGGAGTGCTGGCAGTACGCCAAAGCGGTTGGTTACGCAAAGTATGAAGCTTGGCGCGGAGGTCAACATGCGATTTTTACGATACTTCGTCCTGCTCGGCGCCCTCATGGTTCCCGCAGCGTTTCTTGCATCTCCCGCCCCGGCGAACGCGCAGGTAGGCGTGGGCATCGGCGTGGGTATTGGCGACGGCTACGGCTACGACGGCTATGACTATGGCTATCCCGCGCCGGTCTGTCAGTGGGGTTATTACAACTACTATCCCTATGCTTGTGCGCCTTATGGGTACTACGGTCCCAGCTGGTTTCTGGGTGGAGTGTTCATCGGCGCTGGCCCGTGGTACCACGGGTATTGGGGACGCGGCTACTACGGCCGGGGTTACGGATACGGTCATGCGGGCTATGGCTATGGCCGTTTCGGGTACGGATATGGCCGGGGTGGTGGCTA
>CAZZVD010000412.1:0-2168 GCA_964657465.1 uncultured Acetobacteraceae bacterium
AATCTTCAACTGCTGATGCGAGTCAGGCCGGTTGGAGACGATGTGCTCCTGCCGGCGGTCGAGCATCAGTTTGACCGGCGCCTTGGCCCTGCGCGACAGGTTGGCAGCGACCACTCCCTCGTTGCCGGCGCCAAACTTTGCGCCGAACCCGCCACCCATGAACTCCGTGATGACACGCACCTGGCTTTTGGGCAGCTTGAACACATCAGCGAACTCCTCGCGCACGCTCGAGGTGCCTTGCGTGGAGGCGTAGACAGTGACCTCTTCTGGCTTCCAGTCCACCACAAATCCGTGGGTTTCGAGGGCCGAGTGGGTTTGCACCTGGGTGAAGTACTCGCTGTCTACAATCACATCGGCTTCGGCGAAACCCTTTTCGAGGTCGCCCGTTTTCTTGCGCTGCGGGCCATGCACATTGCCGGTCTGGGGGACATCTTTCGGACCACCACCACCTCCGGCGCTGGCTGCCGCGTCCGCGGGGCCGGGGAAGACCAATGGAGCGTCTGCTGCGCGTGCGTCGGCCCGCGCCACCACAAACGGCAAAACCTCGTACTGCACCTTCACCAGTTTGGCGGCATCCTCAGCGATCTGCGGCGTAGTGGCGGCCACCCCGGCGATGGGTTGGCCCGCGTAACGAACGATTGGGTAACGCGAGGGTGCTTCCTGTTTGGGATCGCGCAACTCCGCAACGCCGTAGGTATGTTCGATTACGTGCACCGCACGCACACCCGGCAGCTTCTCGGCTTCGCTGGTGTCAATCGAAACGATCCTTCCGTGGGCGACGCCGGCATCCACCATGCGGCCGTACAGCATACCTGGCAAGTGGACATCCGCCGTGTATTTGGCTGTGCCCATGGCCTTGGCTGGTCCGTCGTAACGGATGGTCGGCTTCCCGATATAGGTGAGCTCAGCGTTCGCGGCCAGCGGCGGTGGCTCAGTTGCCGGCACCTCGCGCTCGATTGTCTTCAGGCCAGTTTGCGGAATGCCGAAGACAAACGAGTCCTTCCGCTTGTTGATTGCAGTACCCGCGGCTGCCGGTGTTTTCGCATCTTTCTGTTCAGCCTCGCGGGTCGGCCTGGGCTCGCCTTGCACACCCTTGGCCCTTGATTTCGGCTGCGTGGCGTTTTGCTGTTCCTGCTCGCTGGGCGATATGTCGAATGCCATGCTATGCCTCCGTTCCTGGCGCCAACATTACCAACCCGGCGGCATTTTGCTGGGCCAGCTCGAGCGTAGCGGAAAATATCTTGGGATAGGTGCCGCAGCGGCACAGATTGCCACTGATCGCGTGCTTCACTTCGGCCAGGTTGGGGCGCGCGTTGCGCTGCAGCAGGGCGGCACAACTCATGACCATCCCCGGGGTACAGAAGCCGCACTGCATGGCGTCATGCTTGACGAACGCTGCTTGCACGGGATGCATCACTCCCCCCTGTGACAGGCCTTCGATTGTGGTCACTTCGCGGCCGGTCACATCGATGGACAGCGTCATGCAGGCAAGAGCGGGCACCTTATCAATCCACACGGTGCAGGCCGAACAGGAGCCCCGGTCACAGACTACTTTGGTGCCCGTCAGCCCGATGTTTTCCCGGAGGGTTTGCGCCAGCGTGTCGCGGGGCTCGATGGACACGGCATGTTCCTGTCCGTTGATGTGGAGTTTGACTGGAACAGCCTCTGGTCCGGCCACCCGGTCGCCTTGTGCCGCATCCCTGGTTTCACGCGCCAGGGCATTTGCTGATTCAATCACGGTGGTCGCAGCGGTGACGCTTGCGCCCTTCAGGAAACCGCGACGGGAGAACTTGATGTCAGATGGGTTGGCCATGGGGCAGCCTTTCGGGGTTGGGCTGGCTTTTTGATGAAGACTGCATGCGCGCTGATGGCTGGCATGACAGCCTAGAACCACGGGGATAGTCTACCCCATCCTCCCAGGTCCTTTTGCAGGCGATCAACAAGGATTTGCTTTTGCGTTGAGATCGAACTCGTAGGCTGCCCCGGATTTTCTAATGTGGTGCGTCGGAAACGAGTTACGTTATTCCGATGCCGATGTTTTCTGTCGATCTCCAGCGCGAAATGGCCATCCCTCGACTGCGCTCGGGATGACAAAAAGGGGGCTAGTGACGTTGCCCGGCAGTCTCAAAACGCCACACGCGGCGGTCGGCCAACGCCACTAGCTCGCA
>CAZZVD010000413.1:0-2156 GCA_964657465.1 uncultured Acetobacteraceae bacterium
GCCCCGGTGAGGATGTCGAAGTGGCCGGCGGTGATTTTCAGCTTTCCTGCGTCGACCAAACTGGTCAGCAAGGGGGATGCAGTGCGCAAGCGCGCGGCTTGCATGCGAGCGTTCACCCGGATGGTCGCATCCAGGTCTGGCCCGGCTTCTGCTGCCGCGGGTTCAATGTAAGGGAAAAGCCTGGCAATCTGGCCCGGCACTTCTGTGCCCTGGATCACGGCCGTGACCGCACCGCAGCGACTGTGGCCCATTACCAGGATCGTGTTCGTGCCCAATACGGCCGCCGCATACTCAAGACTGGCAATGATTTCCGGGGTCACGATGTTCCCCGCCACCCGCGTGACAAACAAATGCCCGATGGTTTGATCGAACACGACTTCTACTGGAACCCTTGAATCGGAGCAGGAAAGCACAGCGGCGAAGGGCTCCTGCTTTTCCAGCGACTGCTGCAGCATGGCCAGATCTTTGCGGTGGGCGGAAGTGCGTCCGCTGGTAAAACGCCGGTTTCCCGCAAGCAGTTCTTCGAGCGCAGCCTCCGGGCTCAGGCGCGTTTCCAACTCGCTGGCGGCTGTTTCCGGCTGGGTCTCAGTGGTCATCCGTCTCTCCGGTTAAGGGAATAGCGCTCTCTGAATCGTATTACATCTTGCTGCTTGCGATATGCTTTCCGGAGGCGGCCCGACATCGGCCGCCCTGCTAAGAACCGGGCTATCTGGATATTTGTTTGTAAATTAAAGCAAACCTATGGCCCCACCGAAGACCGGTACTGCAGCCTTCGCTTATCGAGACTTCCGCCTGTATCAAATGGCCCGGGTGCTGGTCATCATGGGCGCGGAAGCTCAATCGGTAGCGGTGGCCTGGCAGGTGTACGAAATAACCCATCGGGCGATCGATCTGGGGTACACCGGGCTGGTGCTCTTTTTACCCGGACTGCTATTTCTTCTCCCCGCCGGGCACGTAGCGGACCGGTATGACCGGCGGGTGGTGATCCTGGTTTGCTACACCCTGCAAGTGGTCTGCACCCTGGCTTTGTTTCTGTTTGCCGCGCGTGGGCTGCACCGGGTTGGGCCGATCTTTGCCGTGCTATTCCTCATCGGTTGCGGCCGCGCCTTCAGCGGGCCAGCCAGTTCGGCCCTCCTGCCCCACCTGGTGCCGACTGAACACTTCGTCAATGCCATCACCTGGGGCGCGACGGTCTTTCAGATCGCGAACATCGCCGGCCCCGCAGTCGGCGGGTTGATGTATACCTTGCCGCTCCACAGCCGGCTCGCTGGAGCACCCATTGTTTTTCTGTTCACCCTGGTAACCGGCATCTGCTTTGTGGCGCTGATCGCCTCGCTCCACGTACGGCCAGGGCGCATGGAACATCGCGCCATCTCGTCGGATGTGATTCTGGCCGGATTCCACTACGTGTGGAAAGCCAAGCTGCTGCTGGGATCGATTTCGCTGGATTTGTTCGTCGTTCTGCTTGGGGGCGCGACCGCGCTTTTGCCCATTTTTGCTCACGATCTGCTGCATACCGGCCCGCAGGGCCTGGGGGCTCTGCGCTCTGCGCCAGCCCTGGGCGCCCTGGCCGTCTCGATATGGCTCACGTTCCGGCCGGTCTTGCAGCGGCCGGGCATCGTCATGCTTTCCGGGGTCGCGCTGTATGGGGCGGCTACGGTCGTGTTCGGCGTGTCCCGGAGTCTTTCCTTATCGCTGGCCGCGTTGACGATTGTGGGCGCTTCCGACATGGTCAGCGTGGTGATCCGCTCGTCTATGCTGCAGTTGGCCACTCCCAGCTCCATGCGCGGCCGCGTCAGCGCGGTGAATTCGCTCTTCGTCGGTGCTTCAAACGAACTCGGCGAATTCGAAAGCGGCGTCACTGCGCAGTGGTTTGGCGCCGTGCGCGCGGTCGTAGCCGGCGGCGTCGGAGCCCTGGTCATCACCGGCCTTTGGAGCGTACTGTTTCCGTCGTTAAGAGCCATCACGCAGCTCACGGCAGATTCCCTGATGCAAGCGGATGAAGAGGCGCCACCGGCCTAACCCGGATTTCTCACCAGTACTGATTGGTGCGACAGGTTGAAGGGAGCGGTGAGCCTGGTGCTGCATTTTGGCTTGTGGCCTTGCGCGTTAGCTTAAGCGGTGTGCGACGACATATTTTGCGGGTTAACTAGCCC
>CAZZVD010000414.1:0-2140 GCA_964657465.1 uncultured Acetobacteraceae bacterium
ATGTTCGCCGACTCCGGCGTACATGGGCTGAATACGACGGGCGAAGCCATTCAAACGTTTTCACTCCACTTGCTAAAAACGTCGGAAAAAACGTCATATTCACCCACGTACGCCGGATTCGGCGAAGATGGGGCACCCGTCCAGGGAGTAGGGCATTGTGGTTGTCTCCGGAAGTCGTGGTGAGAATCCGGGCTAATCGGCTCGGCACAAAGACCCGGAGTGCTATCATTCCACGACTGATGAGGGTGTAAACCGTAGCTCGCATGCCCAGGCGCACCAAGGCAACCGTCATCGTTGTATTACTCATTGTTGTGCTGGTCGCGCTCGCCGCATTCTTGCGGCGCAAAGCGCCCCCCGAGCCCGCACGGCTGCTCCCGGAATCGGACTGCATCCTCTATTTCAACCTGCGCCCGCTGCGCAACTACACCCACTTTGACAAGCAGCAGGTTGCCCATGACGCCCAATACCAGGCCTTCATCAACGCCACCGGCTTTGAATTTGAACGCGACCTGGACGAGGTCGCCTTCGGCCTGCACCGCATGCCTAATCCCCTGGGCCCGAACGGCCCGGTCGCATTCTCTGAAGTCTTCCTGGGCCACATCGACGGAAAGCGCTTAACCGCCTACCTGGCGTCGATCGCCGCCCAAACCGAACAATACGCGGGACGCACCATCTACGACATTCCCAGCCAGGGCCGAATCGTCCGCGTGGCCATGCTGGGCTACGACATGGTGGCCGCCTCCAACACCCCTACCCCAGAGCAGATCCACTCCATGCTCGACCGCTACCGCACCTCGGCGCTTCCATTCGCGGGATCCTCGCTCCTGACCGAGCACTACGGGGAAGTCCCTTTGCTCTCGGTAGCCTGGGGCATCGGCAAAATCAGCGTTCCGCTCAAGAGCGACGGGATCAGCGTCATGGGTTTCCGCGTGCCAGTGGCCATCAACAGCACCTTCATCGGCTCCGTCCGCTGGGCCGGCGCCCTCAAGGTGCGCGTCGAAGAAATCGCACCCACCGCGTTGGCCGCCACCCTGTCTGCCGACGCCCTGAACACCCTGGTCGCGATCGGCCGCGCAGCAGAAAACAACCTGCCCTCGATGATGACCAACGCCGATGTCCGCGACCTCTTGAACTCCACCGATATCGCGCACAAAGACGACCGGGCAGTGGTCACGGCAACTCTGCCGGTAGCCCTGCTGCAAAAGCTGCTCACCGCGCCGAACTCACTGCGCTCGCTGCCCCAGCCGTCCGATTCCCGTCACTAAAGCAGCTCTCGACAAAGTCGCGCGCACGCGATTGCAGTGCCTCTCAACCGTGTGGTAACCTTGGCCATTGTGATCCTGTGGTAAGGGCATGTTTCCGCCACCTGCAGGGAGCATGGCTGTTTGGGCTGGCGTAGCTCAGCTGGTAGAGCATCTGATTTGTAATCAGACGGTCGGGGGTTCAAGTCCCTTCGCCAGCTCCAGAGTTCCGTTCGCTGGTACGGTCGTTCAGGCCGGCCCGGAGTTCCCGCCGCAATCCATCCCTAATGACGTACTGCTTCCGATGAGTAGCTGCGCGGGAAAGCGTCTGCGGAGGGTGGTTGTGTGGTTGTCCTCTGCCGGCGGACTATATAGGCTTTTCAGAACGGAAGTGCGGTTTCTTCCGCTCTGTGGTTGTGCACAGGTGGCCGAGCGGTTAATGGCAGCAGACTGTAAATCTGCCGCTCCTTGGAGCTACGGAGGTTCGAATCCTCCCCTGTGCACCAGTTTTGTGGAGTCAGCGTTGGAAGAGCTGGAAGGGTTCGCACCGCGGTCACGGAAACGTATGTGGATCGCGCTGGCCTTTCTGGTGGCCTTATCCGGGTTGGCAGTGAAGACGATCGATCCGGGCAGGGTGCGCACTGTAGTGTTGGTATCGTTAGGCTTTTTCGCGGTGCGCATTGTGTTGGCAGCACTTGCTTCGCGGTAGCATAGAGAAGCATTTTTAGGCTGATGTAGCTCAGTCGGTAGAGCACTCCCTTGGTAAGGGAGAGGTCACCGGTTCAATCCCGGTCATCAGCTCCAGGTTTTACAGCGTTGGCGTGTTACAGGGAAGACCCGGAGTCGCGGGAGTAACTCAGTGGTAGAGTCACAGCCTTCCAAGCTGTTGGTCGCGGGTT
>CAZZVD010000415.1:0-2082 GCA_964657465.1 uncultured Acetobacteraceae bacterium
GTCGGCGAACATGGGGCACCCCTGGGTTGTGGCAGGTGAGCAGAGTCCGTAATCGTTCGCCACCGGCTGTTTTGTCGCAATGCGTTCATCTGCAACGAAAAAGGGTGCCCCACATCTCGCTGGTACTTCGCGAGATGTGGGATTCCACAAAACTTCACCATCGTTTTTGTCGGCCAGCAAGAGGTTGTAACTTTCACCGCCCCGGGTCATCTAACTTACCGGCTATTCCAGATAACGGGGTTTACGTATGCAACGTTCCTTTTCCGCGCGTAGTGCTGTGTTGGCGGTTCTGCTGGCTGTCTCCACCTTTGCCGGGTGCTCGGCTGCCGCGAAGGCGCCCGTACCGGCTGCTCAGAGCGACACTGCTTTAGCGCAAACTTCCGGTAAGGCGACCGCGGTATTTGCCGGCGGCTGCTTTTGGGGTACACAGTCCGTATTTGAGCGGGTAAAAGGGGTCCTCGCCACCACGGCGGGGTACGCCGGCGGCTCGGCCGCGACCGCTACTTACGACCAGGTGACCCAGGAAAACACCGGGCACGCAGAATCAGTGGAGGTAGTCTACGACCCCTCGAAGATCACCTACGGCCAGCTACTACGCATTTTCTTTTCCGTGGCTCACGACCCGACCCAGCTCAATCGCCAGGGCCCGGATGTCGGCTCATCCTACCGTTCGGCCATCTTCTACTCCAACGACGAGCAGGAGAAGATCAGCAAAGCCTACATTGCGCAGCTGGACGCCGCGAAGATCTTTCCCAAACCCATCGTGACGGAGGTTGTGCCCCTCAAAGGCTTCTATGACGCCGAGTCGTACCACCAGGACTACGCGCTCAACAACCCTAATAATCCGTACATCATGGTATGCGACCGTCCGAAGATCGAGGCCCTGAAACAGGAATTCCCGCAGCTATTCAAGGACTACCACGGCAAGTAAGGCGACACGTAACCCACGCTGAACGCTATGCCCTACTGACCTTTGCCGAGCCGACGAAAATATTCCGCGACCGCGTCCTCGTATCCCGGTGCGATCGCCGGCGCCTTCGTGGTGCGCACCTGACCGGCGTCGGGATCTCCGGCGTCGTGGCGCAGTTGGAGTTCCAGCCTGTCGATTCCGGTTAAGACCTGCGTGTGAAGTTCTTCGACCAGTGCAGGATTCCCGGGAAAGCGCTGCGGATCGAGTTGCTGCATCTTGCGCGTCAGATCCTGAATTTCCTTCAAGGCGGCCGGGTCCTTTTGGGCGAGATGATGCAGTTGGTTTAACTCGGCTAAGCCCTGACGGTACGTGCTCTCTGGATCGGCCCGCAGCGGAGAGTTGTCAGGGGCGACGGCACGCCGCGATGGATCAAAGTGATTGTTGCCAGTGTTGACGTTGTTGTAGGCAGTCCCGACAGCCCCGCCTCCATATTGCCAATTGCCTACATCGCCGCTCTGGCCATCGCGCGCGACCTGGTTTCCGCCGCGCGGATTGTTCCCATTCACCAGGCCCGGTTGCCCACCCGCCTGGCTGCCGCTGCCGGACGCCTGCTGGCCGCCCTGGCCTGGCTGTTGCGCCTGACCTTGTGGGTTGCCCTGCCCTGCTTGTTGGCCGGGCTGCCGTCCCGGGGGGCCCGAACTTTGCCCCGGCCCACCCTGTCCACGCCGGGTGAGCGATTCAACCTGGCTGCGGAAGCGCTCCACGTGGTCGAGAGCCGCGGTCTGCTGTCCCGGCTGAGACGGAGTACCGGGCTTCGCAGCGCCCATGCCTTGTTGTGCCTGGTGAATCTGTTGGCTCAACTGGTCGAGACTTTTGCTGATGCCCTCTTCTGTTCCGTTCGAATTGGGATTGATACCGCGCCGCAGCCAATCGGCGGTGCGCTGCACCCGATTGGTTAGATCGGTCTGATCCATGCCGCTCAGCGCGTCGCGAAGTTTTGACGAGGCGCCCGGTTGCGTGGGAGCAAGCTCGCGGGCGGCGTTGCGCATATTGGTTTGTAACTGCGACAGATCGTCTGAGAGCTGCTGCCGATCCTGCGCCAGCTGATTGCGTTGCTGCAGCCTGGCCGCATAGTCCGTTTGCCCACCGCTCGGCTGACCACCGCTCGTTTG
>CAZZVD010000416.1:0-2030 GCA_964657465.1 uncultured Acetobacteraceae bacterium
GCTCGGCATGACAAGGCGGGAGGAGGATGACAAAAGGGCGGCGCTCGGCATGACAAGGGCGGACAAGGGGGATGGTGCTACTGACGTGTTTGTAGCTGCAGCCCCACCATCAGCAAGACAAACCCGTGACCCACCCTGAATGGTCTAATCGAGATGTGCTGGTCTCTGATTTCGATTTCGAGCTGCCGCCGGAACTTATCGCGCAACAACCTCCGGAGCAACGCGGCGCCAGCCGCATGTTGGCCCTGGGCCGAACCACAGGTACCTGGCAGGACATGCAATTCGACAATCTGCCCCAGCTACTGCGGGCAGGCGACGTACTGGTGCTGAACGACAGTCGCGTCATCCCGGCTCGGCTCTTCGGCACCCGCCTGGCGCCTGCGGCCGATGGCGTCTCGCCGCCGGTCGCCGGAAAAGTAGAGCTTCTCCTCACCGAGCAGGTAAGTGAATGGGAATGGCACGCGCTCGCCCGCCCCGCGAAGCGCATCGCCGTAGGCCACACGCTCGTTTTTGCTGGCGGAGCCGGGAAAGAAGCAACCGAGCCGCTGCACGCAACCGTGATCGCCGATGGCGACTTCGGCGAACGCCTTCTCCGCTTTACTCCAGTCGATGATTTCTTCGGCCGCCTCGACGCTCTCGGGCACGTACCCCTTCCCCCGTACATCCGCCGCCCCAAACAAATACCCGACCAGCCACAGGACCGCGACCGTTACCAAACCGTCTTTGCCCGCGACCGGGGTTCCGTCGCCGCGCCCACCGCGGGCCTCCACTTCACCCCGGCTATCCTGGAACAAATCCGCGACCGCGGAGTGATCATCACCCAGCTCACCCTGCACGTGGGGCTGGGAACCTTCCAGCCCGTGCGTGTGCAGGAGGTAGCAGCCATCCGCCTGCATGCCGAGCGCTACTCACTCCCTGGAGAAACTGCCCTCCAGGTCAATCGGGCCCTCAGCGAAGGGCGGCGCGTCATTGCGGCCGGCACCACCACCGTCCGCGTGCTGGAGCACTGTGCCAGCATCGGCCGCCTCGAACCGCACACTGGCTCAACCAGCATCTTTCTTTCTCCCGGCTCAACCTTTCGGGTGGTCGGGGCGCTGCTGACGAACTTCCACCTGCCACAGTCCACGCTGTTGATGCTGGTGAGCGCCTTCGCCGGCAAAGACCAAACCCTGGCCGCGTACCGCCACGCAGTAGACGCCGGGTACCGCTTCTTCTCCTACGGGGACTGCATGTTCATCTCCTGAAGTGCTGCTCAGCGTTGCACCGTGCCCGTTCCAGTGCTTCTTCCACTTCCACACGCTTGCTCTCCAGCACCGCCGCATCGCTCGTCTGCGGCACAGCCACCTCTCGTCCCCAACTGATCGCTACTCTTGAAAAGGGCTTCGGCACCAGAAAGCGATCCCACGACTTAAGAACCCAGGCCCGCTCAGGATGCGCGTAGAAGATCCCGATCGGGTACCCCGTCAGTTGCGCCAACTTCACCGCGCCTGGCTTCACCTGGTACACCGGCCCCCGCGGACCATCCGCCGTGAACACAGCCCCGTTGCCGCGGCCCACCATCTTTGCCAGTGCCAGCAGCCCGGTTCCACCGGACCGCGAACTCGACCCCCGCACCGTGAGAAATCCTAACCGCTCGATGGTTCGCGCAATTAACTCGCCATCGAAGCTGCGGCTGATCAGGACCGCCGGCCGAAAGCGATCGTGAAAATAACAGGCGCACGGAATCAGGCAGCGGTGCCAGAAGCACCACACCTGCAAGGCCGGGGGGACCGCCGGCGAGGCTCCCGGCTCCACCACCACTTCATAGCGCAACGTGCGATCGAGGGCGCGCAACAGGAGCGCAACGATCCGGGGAACGATCGTAATGCTAATCCGCTGGCCAAAGCTGAACTTTGGCTCTCTTTGCCGTGCGACTGCGTCGCTCACGCGCCGATTCTACAGGGCGGCGTTTTCGCCCTTCCCCGGGCTGCCCCCTTGGTAACCCTCACCCGTACTTCTATTCGTCACCTGTTTTGTTGCAGTTAGCCCGG
>CAZZVD010000417.1:0-1998 GCA_964657465.1 uncultured Acetobacteraceae bacterium
GGACCTGACGCAGCCTCGTGGAAAAGCCAACCTCATCTCCTGATCAAACGACATCGATATTTGCGGTCGCTGTTCTGTACCGATGCTCGCTCTCGAAAAGTCATTCGATCTCTTCCCTGTTTCAGATTCTCGAGGACGATCCCGAACTGGCGAGGTATTTCTCCCTGCTCGTCTATGACAACTCGCCGGAACCGCAGGCGGTTACCCATCCGGCGAGCTTTCCAGTCGAGTATTTGCACGACCCCTCAAACAGTGGATTGGCGCCAGCCTACAATTACGCGTTAACCCGAGCGCAGGCCGAAGGCTGCCCCTGGCTGCTGCTGCTCGATCAGGACACTACGCTCACCGATGATTTCCTTTCGGAACTACTGGCCGCGACCCGCTCCCTGAAAGGTTCCTCTTCAGTCGCCATGATTGTTGCGAAACTGTGCGTGGAAGGAGTCATCCATTCGCCCACCATTCCCTTCTTCGCACAAATGCGGCAGCAATTTACGCGGTCCAGCCCGCCCATCGAAGAAAGCGTTGTGGGGGTGATGCCTGGGCGGCTGTGCGCCTACAACTCAGGCTCTACGATGAGGGTTTCTGCTCTGCAGTCGATTGGCGGCTTCCCAACCGAGTTCTGGCTGGATTTTCTGGACCACGCGGTCTATCACGCACTGCTGGACCACGGATTTCAGGCATACATCTTGCGGGCAACCCTGACCCACGACGCATCCTACTCCGATTTGCGCAACCTGCCTTATTGGCGAATGCACAGCGTGCTCAGTGCACAGACGCTGTACGTCAACCAGAACGGAACCTTCTTCGAACGGATGCTCTACCGCATCTGGCTGGTGCGGCGCAGCCGGCATTTTCGCAAGTCGTGTGGAGATCCGCGTATCTGGAGAGAAACATTGCGCCAGGCTTTCTTTCTTTCCGTGCCGCCCAGCCTTAAGCCTGACCAAGGCCCATGATGACTCTGCAAGTCGCGGGTCCGGCTTTGCAGGAGCTTTCGTACGGAGAGCCAATATAAGCGTTTCTTAACTTGAATATCCTCTGCTCTCGCTCCTAAGCTTGCCCCATGTGTTATCGCGCGGGCGTGCCAATCATTTCCTTGCTGTTGCTTTGCATGATGACGGGTTCGCACTCCTTTGCTGCGACGGCCAAAGTACACACCGTTTTCGTTGGATCCGGAAAGGTGGTTCCCTACTCTGCCCAGGGGGATCCCGCGGGTGCGTCGCCTGCGGAGAAGCAGTTGCACGTACGCCCCCTGCTGGTGGATGGCAAGGTGAAGGAATGGACCACGGGGGAATCACACTCCATCACGGATCGCACGTTTGTGATTCGGCGGGCCCTGCGGCTCAATGACGCGCTCCCCGGGGACAAGACCGAGCATTGGGTTTGGCAACGCGGCCCTTGGCTGATGGTAGATCGCGTTAAGGGCGGCGTGACGGCTTTGCATTTGCCGGACTACGATCCAGCCATCTCGAACGTGACATGGTTTCGCGACTACGGCGCATACTGCGGGCTGACTGCGAGCGGCAAGCAACTGTTTGCCGTAGTGGCACAGCTTGCAGCACGCAAGCCAGTGTTGGCGAAGAAACTCTCGGTATGGAACGCGGGGGAGGACCAACCGCCGGCATGCACGGCCGCGGTGTGGCAACGAGAGCCGCTGCGGGTTACCTTTCAACAGCCGGGCGCAAGCGCTGTGAGCTACGACCTGGTTGGGCTTTCCGCTGTTCTTGTTGAAGACGGGAATGGCAATGAGGACGCTGCACCCGCCGCATCCAACTGACCACCCCCGGGGCCCGCGTAGACTGGGGTTGGAGAAGGTCGATGCTGACAATAGAGGCTCTGCTGGAAGAAGCAAAGATTGCCCACGGACATCTTTGCGCCGGACAAGTACTGGGGGTGCGCCTGGCTATGTTGGGATGTGCACGTCTTGGAATCGAGGATCCGCGGGGCCGGGATCGCAAGCGCCTGGTGACGTTCGTCGAGATTGATCGCTGCGCCACGGAT
>CAZZVD010000418.1:0-1992 GCA_964657465.1 uncultured Acetobacteraceae bacterium
AGTTGTTGTGCTCCTCCATGCCGGTGGCGACGGTGAGGATGTTGGGGTCGAAGATAATGTCCTGCGGAGGGAAGCCAACCTGGTCGACGAGGATGCGATAAGCGCGCTCGCAAATCCGGATCTTCTCTTCGTAGCTAGCTGCCTGGCCCTGCTCGTCGAAGGCCATGACCACGACAGCCGCCCCGTACTTGAGCACCCTGGCTGCATTGGCGCGGAACTTCTCTTCGCCTTCCTTCAGCGAGATGGAGTTGACGATACCCTTGCCCTGAAGGCACTTGAGGCCGGCCTCGATCACCTCCCACTTGGAGGAGTCGACCATGAAAGGAACTTTGGCCACCTCAGGCTCGCTGGCCAACAGCTGCAGGTAGCGGGTCATGGCGGTGACCCCGTCGATCATGCCCTCATCCATGCAGATGTCGAGTACATTCGCCCCGTTATCGACCTGCTGGCGAGCTACAGAAATAGCTTCTTCATACTTGCCATCCTTCACCAGCCTGGCGAATTTAGGCGAGCCGGCAACGTTCGTGCGCTCGCCGATCATGATGTACACGCCGGGCTGCTGCGTGAACGGCTGTGAGCCGGAGAGACGAAGCGGCTTGGTTGCCTGCCCCGTCTCTGTGGCGTCTTCCGGGATCATGGCTTGCGGTGTACTCACGCTACTTTCTCGTGGTGGTGGGCGCCGGCAATCCTGGGAGCTTTGCCCTCCAGGGCGCGAGCGATGGCGGCGATATGCTCCGGGGTGTTGCCGCAGCAGCCGCCCGCGATGTTGATCAGGCCGTTTTTGGCGAAGTCGCCAAGGTAGCGGCCCATGTCTTCCGGTCCCAGGTCAAAGCCCGTCTCGGAAAGAGGGTTGGGCAGACCGGCGTTGGGATAACAGGAGATAGCGACGTCTGCCTTGTCTGACAGTTCTTCCAGGAAGGGGTACATGAGGTCGGGGCCAAGCGAGCAGTTAAGACCGATCGAAAGCGGCTTGACGTGCTGCACAGCGTTCCAGAAAGCTTCCGTGGTCTGGGCGGAGATCATGGTTTCGCCTCCGCGTCCGACTGCGGCGGAGATCATGATGGGCAGCTCGATCTTGTCTTCGTCGAAGACCTCGCGGATAGCCACCAGGGCGGCCTTGGCATTCAGCGAGTCAAAAATGGTTTCGACCAGCAGCAGGTCAGATCCACCGGCGATGAGGGCACGCACTTCTTCGGCGTAGGCGGTCTTCACCTGATCAAAAGTCACAACGCGGAAGCCGGCATCGTCAGCATCCGGTGAATTTGAGAGGGAGACCGTCAGCGGCCCGATGGCGCCGGCGACAAAACGCTGGCGGCCGGTCTCGTTGGCCACACGGTCGGCCCACTCACGGCACTGGCGCGCAGAGGTTTCGTTAATCTCCCAGGCCAGATCGCGCAGGAAACTGTTTTCAATCACTTTTTGATAGAAGGCCGGGTCTTTGCGCCCACCGGTCTCGCGAGGGTCTTCCACGAAGAACTCGCTTTGGGTGATACTGGTGGCGCCAAAGGTATTGGTCTCGATGATGTCGGCGCCGGCCTCCAGGAAGCGACGGTGGATATCACCGATCATCTGAGGCTGGGTGAGCGAGAACAGGTCCCCATTATTGAGTAGATCTTTCCTGGAATTCTTGAACCGGTCTCCGCGGATGTCGGCCTCTTTCATGCCGTAAGTGCGGATGGTCGTGCCCATGGCTCCGTCAATGATGGCAATGCGTCTGGCCAGAATCTGTTGCAGGGGGTGCAGTGGGGTGGTGTTCTTCATGTGCTTGCCGCCTTGGGTGTTGCGCTGCGCCCAGGGGCCGCTGTCGCACACCTGCTTGATTATAGCGGGGTTGTAAAGGGGGTACGGGTCGCGTTGGGGCCGGAGCTTGCTTTGCGGGGAGGGTGCGTGTTGGGGAGTGACGGGGTTAGCCCCGGTTTAGCCCGCATTTCTCACCATCTGTTAAGTAACCAATGACGGGTGCCCCACATCTCGCTCGTTTTTCGCGAGATG
>CAZZVD010000419.1:0-1914 GCA_964657465.1 uncultured Acetobacteraceae bacterium
CTCGGGATGACAAATTGGGGGCTGGTGGGGCTTGCCGGCATTGCCTGCGGCGTGAAGCAAACACCGGCGGGAAGCCCGCATACGCTTGTCACTGAAACGCCACACGCTGCTGTAAATTCAAACGCCACACACGGCGGCCGGCCCACGCCACTAGCCAGGGAATTGTGGTCGGAAGCTAAG
The DNA here is from genome assembly GCA_964657465.1 of uncultured Acetobacteraceae bacterium. Classification (GTDB taxonomy): domain Bacteria; phylum Acidobacteriota; class Terriglobia; order Terriglobales; family Acidobacteriaceae; genus PALSA-350. The sequence continues at coordinate 181 of CAZZVD010000419.1, forward strand.
GGTTGTGGTGAGAAATCCGGGCTAGAGGCGGAGCCCCAAACAAGTTGTAGTCATTTTGTCTGGTCCCAATCATCGATCCCAATCATCGATCCCAGTCATCTACGGTAGGTCCTCGTCTTGTGCCGGCTGCGCATAGTCACATGGGTCCCTTCCGCGATCCCTATCTGCCTACGGCGTGTCAGCGGCAGAGGACGGCCTACTCAGGCAGCGGGATAACGTTTGTCTCGACCTAGAAATGCACGGTCGGCTCCACAGACATTCCTGGGCGCACCTTTTCAATGCCATCCTGGCGCGGGTCGAGCCGGATGCGTACCGGAAGACGTTGGATCACCTTCACATAGTTTCCGGTCGCGTTTTCTGCGGGTAGAACGCTGGCTCGATCGCCGGTTGCTGCTGAGAGGCTTTCTACCTCTCCGGTGAAGGAGCGGTTGAGCGCATCTATTTTCACCGTGACCCGCTGGCCCACATGCATCTTGCGAAGCTGCGTTTCTTTGAAGTTCGCGGTAATCCAGGGTGCATCCACCTGAGCGACGATCAAGAGCTGAGCTCCTGCGGCGATTCGCTGCCCAAGCTCTGCGCTTCGCTGCATGACGATGCCGGAGACCGGGGAGATCACATGGCAATAACTGACGTTAAGCCTGGCCTGATCCAGTTGAGCCTTGCTCGATTCGACGCTCGCTTTACGGCTTGCGAGATCAGCTTTCCTGATCTCCAGTTGGCGCGGCGCATTGCTGGCGGTCTGTTCCAGCTTCGTCTGCTGCTGTTCCAGTTGTGCCTTCCGCTGATCAATCGTCCTGGCCGAGGAATCCGCACTGGCAACGGCTGCGTTCAAATTTGCCTGCTGTGAACGCGCGTTGGCAAGATACTGATCGTAGTCCGACTGGGCGATCTCTCGCTTATCGAGCAATTGCTGATAACGAACGAGATCGTTCTTGCTCTTTTCGTTATGTGCCTCAGCTTGCCGCACCTTGGCTATAGCAGTCCCGTAGTCGCTTTGTGCTGCGCTCAGCGCGGCTTCAGCATTCACCACCTCGGCCCGCTGAGAGGAGATATCGCTGGCGTTGGTCGTTTGGGTGATGGGCGTGTTCGGATCCTCAGCATGCATTTGCGCTACTGCCTGGTCGTAGTTAGCCTGCGCTTGTGCAAGCGATACTTCCACATCGCGAGTGTCGAGATCGACGAGTGGCTGGCCGGCCTGCACCGCCTGGTTGTCTTCCACATAGACGGCGGAAACAGTCCCTTGCACCCGCGCAGCGACCGGATTCAGGTGAGCGTCGGCCTGGGCATCATCGGTCGTTTCATAAGTAGTGGAATGGATCCACCACGCGACCGTTCCCAAGACAAGAACAAGCGCAATGACGCCACCGATAGCCATCTTGCGCCGTCGTTTCGCCGGATCGATTTGCGTCTTTTCGGGCTGGTTTTGTTCAACATTGTTTTGCTGCTGCGCTTGTTGCTCATCCTGCTTCGCTTCAGTTTGTTGCGCCATGATGTATCCCTTTCAGAGCTAGCGCTCAGTACTACTTGAGAAGATTGGGGATCGTTTGTTCTGCCTGGCCGATCGCACGGGCATACTTGATTCGGCCGACATTCAGTGAGAAGAGGCTATTGACGTAGTCGAGTTCAGCGGACGCCAGACTTTCCTGCGACTGGACGACCTCGACAGTGGTGGTCACGCCCGCTGCAAAACGATCCTGGGACTGTTTGAGGGTCTTCAGCGCAAGCTGCCGGTTG
>CAZZVD010000420.1:0-1867 GCA_964657465.1 uncultured Acetobacteraceae bacterium
CACCCGTCCAGGGAGTAGGGCATTGTGGTCGGAAGCTGAGGGTTGTGGTGAGAAACCCAGGGTTAGCAGCTCTCCGGCGACAGAACCGATGGCGGCTTTTTCGTAGGTAGCTCCGAGCGTTGAAGAACCTATCCTAAATACGACCGTTCTTGTCGTATATTGTAAGAAGTTCAACCCGCGCTATTTGCGCAAGTCCCCTCGCGGCTGTTTCTTGGCCGAAGAGCCGCAAGGGGGTCCATACACGCCAACCTGCTGGCTGACGAGAGTCTAGCGTACAGTCATGCAGCCTGTTCCCTCAAGGAAAGAACTTGCATGCCTGAAAACACGAGCGCTCTTCGATCTCTTTACCCCGATTCAGCCTTTCTATCCGGTCCAACCTCTCGTTGCCTTTCCACCTCTTTGGCGGATCGGTTGTTCCCCGGTTTGCTCTTCGTACTGCTCGTTTTTGCATTCACGATGAGCCGGCAGGCCCAGGCCCAGGCCGTGGGATACCTCTACACCACTGACACTGTACCCAGGCACAAGTTCGAGTTTGAACAGTGGATCACAGACCGGGAAGGTCAGGCACACGGGCACTATCATGGTGTTGAACTGCGCACCGAGGAAGAATTCGGCATCACCAACAACTTTCAGATCGCCCTCTATGAGAATTACTCCTACGTGAACGCGGCTTATAACAGCGTCAACCACCTCACGGAAGGATTGGACATCAACCCGGATGTTGACCCCACGAAGCCTCTTTCAAACTGGCATAGCGATGGCGTTTCAAGCGAACTGCTGTGGCGCGTTCGCAGTCCCTACAAGCACAAGCTAGGCATCGCGCTCTATGCGGAGCCGTCGGTTGGGCCGCGCGAGAACGGTCTCGAAGTTCGGCAGATCTTTCAGGAAGATTTCAAAGACGATCGCGTCGTCCTGTCACAAAATGTCTGGGAAGAGATCGACTCCGAGCAGGGCACGAACCTGGGTGCAGTCGCCTCCAACGCGCCACCAAGCTTCGAGAAATCACGCGCTACCTACCTGGAGTTTGACCTCGGCGGCTCCTACCGCTTCCGCCGAAACATATCGGCTGGGCTCCAATTCCGCAACCACAACGAGTACGGCGGCTGGGGGTTCGCGGCACATAATCAGCAGCACGCCGCCTTCTTCGTTGGACCCACCATCGCGTACGCCGGCCCGCATTGGTTCGGTAGTTTCACGGCCATGCGCCAGCTTGCCGCCGTCGGTTTTACCGAGGATCAACGCGCACAGATTTACCATGGCCGCCTGTACGGAAACGAACATACAACCTGGGACGGTCTGCGGCTCATCTTCGGCCGAACCTTCTAGCCACACTAGTGGAGCACCCAACAAAATATGAAAGCAAAACTCATGTTTATCCCTTTGGCGGGCATCGCCCTCGCGGGTGGCCCCGCTTACGCCACTGTCTATTTGTCTGTGCAGCAGGCTCAAGCCGTTCTCTTCCCCGGAGCCACCCTGCAACCCGATGCACGTACGCTCACGGACGATCAAGCAAAACTCATCGCCCATATCTCCGGTGTCGATGTCCGCAGTAAACAACTCAAAGTATGGCGCGCCTCCACCGGTGGCTGGTTCATCGTGGACGAAGTCGTCGGAAAACATGAGTTCATACCCATCGCCTTGGCTCTTGATCAAAACGGAGCAGTGAAAGGAATTGAGGTGTTGGAGTACCGCGAGGCCTATGGCGACCAGGTGCGCAATCCCGAGTGGCGCAAACAGTTCACCGGCAAAACTTCTTCCACTAAACTCCAGCTCGACAAAAACATACGCAACGTCTCCGGTGCAACGCTATCGTGCAAACACGTCACCGATGGCGTGGAGCGCCTCCTGGTCACCTATGATGTCGTCC
>CAZZVD010000421.1:0-1822 GCA_964657465.1 uncultured Acetobacteraceae bacterium
CATGTAGATACACTGCTCTCTACCGAACAAATGAGGGGTGGCCTTTGAACTTCTTCCGCTACATGGCGATGGTGTGTTTTGTATTTGCCTGCGGCGCTGTTGCCCACGCAGACACTGTTTCAGAGTTGAGTGACAGCTTCTGGCAATGGCGTGCGCAGGAGCAGCCCTTCACCGGGGATGACATCCCACGGATCGAGCGGCCAGCCAACCTGGTGATCGACTGGTCACCCCAAACGGTGGCCCAGCGGCTCGAAGATCTCCAGGTGTTCGAGAAGCGATGGAAGGCAATCGCGCCCGCGACGGGCGCCGCTATCCACGAGCAAGTGAACTATCGTTTGCTCGGGTCAGCCATCGCGCGGGTGCGATGGGAACTCGCGATTGAGCAAAGCTGGAAGCGGAACCCAGAGTTCTATGTGGATCAAACGCTTGGGGCGGTCTACGTCTTGCTGCTGCCGCCGCCGCCGTTTTCTGAGGAGCGACAGAAGGAGATCGTGGCGCGACTGAAACAGATTCCGGGCACGCTCGAGAATGCGCAACAGAATCTGACCGACATGCGCCAGCCCTTCGCGCAGACGGCAGTGGACGGACTGGACCAGATTGGCGAGCGGTTCACACGCACGGCAACGGCCCTCGGCCCTGAGCTTTCGCCGGCGAACCGGCGTGCGTTCGAAGCGGCAGTGACACCGGCGATTGCAGCGCTGACGCAGTACCGCACCTGGTTGGCGACGCAACTGCCGGGTGCCCGCAAGGACACCGCCATCGGCCGCGAGAATTATGTTTTCTTTTTGCGTAATGTCGCCCTGTTGCCCTACACGCCCGAGCAGTTGATGGAAATGGGCCAACAGGAGTGGAGTCGCTCCGTCGCGTTTGAAGCCTATCAACAGGCCCGCCTCGCCGGTGCTGCACCGGCGCCGCTGTTCCCCAGTGCAGCCGCCCAAATCGCTGCGGAGCGGGACGACGAGGCGAAGATGCGGGCCTTCCTGGTAAGTCAGAAAATCCTGAGCGTACCGCCCTGGCTAAAGCACTATCGCAATCTCCTACTCCCTTCGTATCTCGAACCATTGCAGGATCTCGGCGTTACGGATGATCTGACAGGGCCTTCGCGGCTCGATCAGGACGGAACGAGCTACATACGTAACCCCAGTGCCGACCTGGGATTCTTCAATCTCTCCACGGCCCACGATCCCCGGCCGATTCTTATCCATGAAGGCGTGCCTGGGCATTACTTTCAGCTTTGCCTGGGTTGGCACAACCCCGACCCCATCCGCCGGCACTACTACGACTCCGGCGCCAACGAGGGCCTGGGCTTTTACGCCGAAGAAATGATGCTGCAGACCGGCTTCCTGGACGATAACCAGCACACTCGCGAAACGATCTACAGCTTCATGCGGCTGCGGGCGCTGCGCGTTGAGGTGGACGTCAAACTCGCGCTGGGCGAATTCTCGCTGGGTCAGGCCGCCGAGTATCTTGCCAGCACCGTGCCGATGGACAAAGCGACGGCGCTCCAGGAGGCGGCCTCGTTCTCAAGCACGCCCGGACAGGGCATCTCGTACCAGATCGGCAAGTTGCAGATCATCAATTTGCTATCGGACGCGCGCCGCAAGCAGGGGAAAGATTTCTCCACGCTGCGCTTCAACGACTTCGTCTGGAGCAACGGCAATGTGCCCATCGCCCTGCAACGCTGGGAGTTGTTGGAAGACGCCAGCGAAGTGCCCGCACCCTAGCTAGCCCAATAGCTAGCCCGCATTTTAACCAACCTCAGGGTAACGAGATCTCTCTTTCCAAGGAATGACGGGTGCCCCACATCTCGCTCGTTTTTGGC
>CAZZVD010000422.1:0-1746 GCA_964657465.1 uncultured Acetobacteraceae bacterium
TATTCAGCCCATGTACGCCGGAGTCGGCGAACATGGGGCACCCGTCCAGGGATTAAGGCATTGTGGTCGGAAGCTGAGGGTTGTGGTGAGAAATCCGGGCTAGTGGTTCTGGTCGTGATCGCCCGTGGAGAAACACAGTCACTGGGGTTCCTGTGAAGTCAGATCTGCGGTAACTCGCTAACAACGCTTTGACAAACAGGCCAGGTTACGAATCCCCGTTTACTGAGCGACATGGGGGAATGGGGCGACATGATACCTATTTCCCTTGATAAAACGTCACGTGGTAACGTTCTGCACGGCTCGACTGGCTCGAATAGTAGTTCCAGGTTTTCCCCATACGTAACGCAGCGAGGCAACAGGCAAGAAGCGATTTTCTTGAAAGATGGCGATCATAAGGTGTACCGCAATCTTTTAGCTGAGCAGGCCTGCAGAGCGAATGTGGAGGTTTGGGCCCACTGTTTAATGCCCAACCACGTTCATCTGATAGTTGTCCCGAAGCGTACCGACGGGCTTGGTCTGGCGGTGGGAGAAGCGCACAGACGTTACACGAGTTTTAATTACGCGGGGGGCGGCTGAACGGGTCACTTGTTCCAGGGCCGGTTCTGCTCCGTGGTGACGGATGACGCGCACCTCAATGCATCCTTTTGTTACGTGAGCCTGAACCCCGTGCGGGCCGGCTTGGTGGAGCGCGCAGAAGACTGGCCGTGGTCAAGCGTTTGAACTATTTATCCTGGCAACGTACCTTCTGCTGGTACAGAACCTTATCTGCTCCCGCTGCTGCCGAGGCGCAAGACATCACCCCATCGCAATATGACAACACGCGCAGCGGCGCCAGTCTGCGCGGAAATGAGAGCCCCGGTAAACCGGCAAGGAAGCACGATAAGCTTAGTCAAGCCCCAGCGCAGCCGCGCAACCCGGCGGAGGCTGATCGATCCTTAGGGCCGCGCCCTTAGAGATAATATATGTCGTCACTAATTGGATGCCATGGTGACCTACGATCCGAATGCCGTGCCGCTGGGCCCAAGGCAAAAATTCGAACTCGCGGCCAGAACTCTGGTCGACCCTGAAACTGTAGCTGTGAGCGCAGCGTTTGCCGGGTTGCCCGGCGATGCAGCCGGTCAACACGGCAAAGCTAAGGGATCGGCCGGCTTTGGAAGACGCTTTGGCTCCTCCTACGGTACGGCGTCGATCGACACACTCCTCGGCAGTGCCGTGTTTCCTTCCTTGTTCAAACAAGACCCGAGATACTTCTATAAAGGTACGGGTTCATTCAGCCGGCGGGCTATGTACGCCGTCAGCATGGCGGTGGTGTGCAAGGGCGACAACGGAAAGTGGCAGTACAACTACTCAGGACTTCTCGGTGGCGTTGCCGCGGGTCTGATCGCAAATACCTACGATCCACCCAGTGATCGAGGCAGGTGGGGGAACACTCTTCAAAATGCGGCGATTGGGATTGGCTCCTCAGCGATCTCGAATCTCTTCCAGGAATTTGTCATCCGCAAGTTCAGCACGGGCACGCGACCCAAGCCGTAGGCGAACATTCCTTTCCACACGGTCGCCTCCTGCTGACCAGTTCGCCAATAAATCGCCTGACCCGACGGGAAGGGAGCGCGAGACCACATCAACTCCAAGAAAGATTGCAAACGACGGTTTAATCGGTGTGGAAGCCACTGGGGCGCATCAGGCCCTGTAACCAACTCGGGTGCCCCATATCTCACGACGTTTTCCAGTCGGGAGATGTGGGAA
>CAZZVD010000423.1:0-1631 GCA_964657465.1 uncultured Acetobacteraceae bacterium
CAGGAAAGAATGAGAATACACTGAATGCTTTTACTCAGGAATTAAAAGAAGATCCAAATGTCTGCCCACAGGTCAGTGAAATCTTTTGTGCTTGGGTGCCCAAAGGAATCGCGGTCAGGCCAGAGTCCTTGTCGATATCAAAGAAATAATAGGCAAACCAGTGTGCGTTTAGCAGGCTTGACCTCTGCCTCTAGCTGGCTAGCGAACTGGTCAGAAAACAGAGATGCATTTTTGGAATGTGCAGCCGGGAATTGCACAGTTTTCCCGCGTCTGCTCTTATGATCGTGCCGGGTACGGAAGCAGCGACCCGGGCCCGATGCCCCGCACCAGTGCCCAGATTGCCGAGGACCTTCATACTCTATTGCAAAAGGCTGGGGAGAGGCCGCCGTACTTGCTCGTGGGTCATTCGTTTGGGGGCTATCACGTGCGTGTCTTCTACGGCAAGTATCCTGATCAGGTCGCTAGTCCTTCGACCGTCTAAATAAGTTTATTTATAACGGTTCTGGAATGAAGTGGGCTGCTCCATAATTGGACATGCGGATCTACCGGCGTCTTCGCGTGCGATTGAGGAAACGTGACGGCGAGGTTCTGGATGCCGTGCTGAGCGGTGGCATTCAGCCTGTGCGTGTCGTACTGCGAGGGTTGGCGCTCCGCCAACTTCATGACGGCAAAGCTGTTTCAGAAGTTGCGTCCCAGGTGCAATTGACTTCTAAGGCCGTCCGGGAGATCGGACACCGCTATGAAGAATCTGGCTTGGACCGCGCCCTTTATGACAAGCAACGGCCAGGAGCACAAGCGCTTCTGCAGGAGAGCCAGCGGCAACGTATTATGGCGATGGTATGCAGCAACCCGCCCGAAGGCCGTGCCCGCTGGACCGTGCGACTGATCGCCGAGGAAGCGGTGAAGCGTAAACTGGTCCCGAAAGTGGGGCGGGAGACCATCCGCATTCTGCTCCTCGACCACGACCTGAAGCCGTGGCGGAAAAAAATGTGGTGCGTGCCGGAACTGGATGAAGACTACATCCGCAAGATGGAGGATGTTCTCGAGATCTATGAAAAGCCGTATCATCAGAAGGAACCGGTAATTTGTCTGGATGAAAAACCCGTCACGTTGCACGCCGATGTGAGGCCCCCTTCGCCGGCTGCACCGGGCCGCGAAGCACGCTATGACAACGAGTATGAGCGCTGCGGCACAGCCAATGTCTTCTGCGCCGTCGAGCCTAAGGTGGGCCAGCATTTTACCGTTGCCACCTCGAGCCGTTCGGGGGCCGAGTTCGCCCAGGTGGTTTGCTGCTTGGCGAACCAATACCCGGAAGCCACGACGATCCACCTCGTACTCGACAACCTCAATATTCACCGACGAAAATCGCTGATGGACTTTTATGGCAAGGAGGTGGGTAACCGGTTCTGGGATCGGTTCACCATTCATTACACGCCCCGACATGGAAGTTGGCTCAACCAGACAGAGATTGAAATCAGCCTGTTTTCCCGGCAATGCCTGGGTAAGAGGCGCATCCCGGACCTGAAGACCCTGCGCCGCGAGACCCGCGCCTGGAATCGCCGCATCCATCGTGCTCACACCAAAATCAACTGGCAGTTCGATCGCAAGGCCGCTCGCCGAAAGTTCAGCTA
>CAZZVD010000424.1:0-1627 GCA_964657465.1 uncultured Acetobacteraceae bacterium
CGGTCCGGCTGAACCCGTGCATCTGGGTGCTAACGGAAATCATCGGCCCGAGGCCGTTGCCCCGCTTGGGCTGGGTGTCCAGCATCACGGTGGGCGGAATGATCAACGGCGGCGGAGGCACCATGCCGGGTCCCTGGATGGGGTTGCCGTTGATGGTGGTCGTGGAAAGAGGCGGCGGCGTGCTGTTCGGGTCCGCCGGGAGCGCGGCCTGGGTCGCATCCAAGCTGGCGGGCTGGGATGGACCGGGCACCGGAGTCGAGGCGGGAGCCAGCGGGTGGTTCGGGTCAACCAGCACGGGTGTCGGGATCGCCGGTGGTTGTGCGAACAGGGAGGGCAGGATAACGATCACGCCCGCCAAGCCCATCACCGTTAACAAGACCACGGTCAGGCTAAAAGGAGGGCGCTGCCAGTTACCGCTATTTTTCTCTTCAGCGCTCATCGGTGCGGATCATAAACAGTTGGGCTGCTGCATGAAAAGGGTTTTTTGTGTTTGGCAGCAGATTTCCTGAAAGGAGGTGGCGCTTGCTCGGTGGAGCCGGAGGTTTCCCAATCTGCTGTGTGCAAGAAAGATGCGTGGAAGACCTTGTAATACTGCGTCAGGTGCAGGCTCCTCGCAGCCCCGGCAGGGGCGACACTGGAAAGTAGCCCCGGGTGCAACCCGGGGTAGCCGGTAAAACAAAGCTTGAACCCCGGCAGGGGTGGGCAGAGAAAAGGCTGCCATGGCCCATACGTACGCCTGCCTGTTAAACCATCTCGTGTTCTCCACGCAAGAACGCCGTCCATGGCTGGATCAGAGCTGCCGGGGCGAGCTGCACGCGTACCTGGGCGGAATCGCGCGTGCCCTGGAAGTCACCGCTTTGGGCATCAACGGCACCGCCGACCACGTTCACCTGCTCCTCTCGCTATCGCCCCGGCACTCGGTCGCCGAGGTCGTGCGCGAGCTGAAAAGCCGCTCCAGCGCATGGTTGCACCGGGAACGGGGCCGCACGTACGCGGAGTTCGCCTGGCAGGAAGGCTACAGCACTTTCAGCGTCAGCCGCTCGGGGAGCGAGAAAGTCTTGGCGTACATCGCCGGACAGGAAGCGCATCACCGCAAGAAGAGCTTCGAGGAAGAGGTGGTTGGCCTGCTGCGCCGTCACGGCATCGAGTACGATGAACGCTTCGTCTTCGGCTGAAATCTTGCCACCCCTGCCGGGGTTCCGAGCGTTTTGCCTTCATCCCCCGGGTTACACCCGGGGCTACTTTCCCGTGTCGCCCCTGCCGGGGCTGCCAGAAGTGAGATCGTCTCCGTCTTGTCCCACGCCCGCCGCCTTCCGCCTTCAGAGAAGGTCTTCCGCCGTGACGCTGGTCTTCTCGCGGCTGCCGAGCAGCCGGGCCTGGTCGGCGATGGCCTTCTTGCCGGTGTTGAAACGATAGCCGAAGCAGTTCGGGCAGGTGGCCACCCGCCGGGCCACGATTGAGTCGCAACCCTCGCAAATTTTATAGCGCCGGGGGTGCTCGACGATCTCGGCCGCCAACTGCGCGCGCTCGGTCATCGTCGTGGCGGGGGAGTGGTCGTCGTGGGGCACGCCAGACATTATCGCCCGATTGCACCTTGCATTTCAAGCGGGCCCTCGGATTTTTCCAC
>CAZZVD010000425.1:0-1504 GCA_964657465.1 uncultured Acetobacteraceae bacterium
CCGGGGAACATGGGGCACCCGTCCAGGGATTAGGGCATTGTGGTCGGAAGCTGAGGGTTTTGGTGAGGAATCCGCTCACCAAATCACACACCGATTGACCGGAGCCATCGGCTGCCCAGCTTTGCACGCGAAAGCCCGCTGAAACTCAGGCACATTCCGCACGACACCGTTCACGCGAAACTGTTCCGGAGAGTGCGGATCGCTCTGCACCCGAAGCCGCAGGTTCTCAGGCCGGTTGTTCTGACACCAACTCTGTCCGTAAGCCACAAAAAACTGCTGCTCCGTCGTCAAGCCGCCAAGGTCCGCACCACCTTTTTGTGGCGCACTCATCCCCGCCTGGCGCGCGCGATCGAGGTAAGCAAGAAAGGCCAACTTCAGCCCGCCCAGATCAGCAATATTCTCACCCAGTGTCAGCTTGCCATTCACATGCAAATCGTCCACTGCGACAAAACCGTCATACTCCTTCACCAGGCAATCCGCACGCTCGGTGAACTGCTTTTCATCGGCCTTGGTCCACCACTCCGCGAAATTGCCTTTACCATCAAACTGCCTGCCCTCGTCATCGAAACCATGCGTTAGCTCATGGCCAATCGTGGCGCCGGTAGCACCGTAGTTGACGACATCGCTTTCCCTGGGATCGTACGCAGGCGGCTGCAGAATACCGGCGGGGAAATTGATATCGTTCATCTGCGCGTTGTAGTACGCATTCACCGTCGGCGGGCTCATACCCCACTCCGTGCGATCCACCGGCTTACCGATTTTGGCCAGCTGTCGTTTCTCTTCAAAGCCAACCGCACTGAGTGCATTCGTAAAGGCGTTGTCGCGCGTCACGATCAGAGTTGAGTAGTCGCGCCACTTATCCGGATACCCGATCTTGTTCGCGACCTCATGCAGCTTCACTGCCGCCAGCTTTTTTGTCGCCGGAGTCATCCAGTCGAGTTGCTGAATGTCGCGGCTCATCGCGGCCTCGACGCCCTGGGTCATCAGCAGGGTGCGCTGCTTATCCTCAGGCGAAAAGCGCTGCGCCACATACACCTGCCCCAGTGCTTCACCCAACACCTCATCAGTGGCCGCGACGCACCGCTTCCATCGCACCTTCTGCTCTGGCTGACCGGCGAGCACCTTGCCGTAGAAATCGAATGAAACTGCATCAAGCGCCGCGGGGAGCGCGGTGTGGGGCAAGTGGCGTACAACCGCCCAGCGCAGATAGGTCTTCCACGCTTCCAACGAAGTATCGGCAAGCAATCGATTCAGACCGGCAAAGTAGGCCGGAGAAGTCACGTTCAACGAAGTCACGGGGGGCACCTGGGCGGCACGCAAGAAGCGATCGAAGTCGAACGCAGGTGTGCTGCGATTGAACTTCCCAAGCTCCGTCTTGTGATAGACCGCTGCCGGATCGCGCCGCTCCACCGCACTGAGAGAGACCCGCGCCATGGCGGTTTCCAGCCCAAGCACGGTCGCTGCATCCGCCGCGGCCTGGGGCTCCGTTTCGCCCAGGAGGGTA